>JAAYOR010000088.1 GCA_012520235.1 Fretibacterium sp. | reverse complement strand
TCGCTCTCAAGGTGGGCAGCCAGAGAAATAGTCAGATCGTGCTGGGCGACACCTTTGGACAGGCCCAGTATCTTCTGGGACGCGGAGACATGTTGGTGGGAGACGGCTCAAGTGTGGAGCGCCTCCAAGGCGCCCTCCCTGACATCTCCCTTTTGAGCGGGGATTTTTGGCGTCCCTCCGACTGAGGACAAGGTGCGGGGAGGAAAAGGGTACGAGAGTTTCCCGTCCTTGTCCTTTGCTTTGGCTGCGCAGGATTGCCGCTTTCGGCCCTGCTTGTTTGCCGAACGGGGGAGGAAACGTTAAAATAAGTAAAAGTGCCTTTATGCAGCCAGGTGTTCAAACCACATCTTTGCGTAAGGCTGAACACTCTTGATCCAGAGGTATCAGGCGATGATGAAATTTTGGAAAAAAACAGGCTCCATTCTCGCGGCGATCGGGGCAGGATGCCTTCTCTCACTGGTTGTTGCAGCTCCCGTTCCGGCGGAGTTGCCGGAAGAAGGTGAGTGGAGGGCGCTTGAGCTCCTTCAGCAGATATCCCGGACGCCCGACTCTGATGTTGAAGCGCGGGAGGAGCTCTACCTCACCCTGGTCCGGGAAAACTCTGATCCGCTTGCAGCTCAGGAGGCTCTCTGGGCTCTCTCCGAGCTCTACCTGGACGATTTTGAAGAGCCTCGTGAGGATGAGGCGCGAGAGATGCTGGAGCTTTTTTTAGAGCGTTATCCTTCCTCACACTGGAGGTTTCAGGTGAAAAGCCGCCTTGTGGCCCTCTACCAAAGTTCGGACAACCCCGAGCGTCGGGCTGTCCTTTGCGAGGAGCTCCTCTCGGGAGAGCTGGATCCTCTCTGGCGGCTCTCTCTGCTTGGGACCTGCGCGGACTCCTGGAAGGAAGCCGGGGAAGGAAAGAGGGCAGAGCGCTGGTACTCTCTTATCGTGAAAGAGTACCCCTCAACCCCTGAGGCGGATGACGCCAGGGAGCGCCTGAAAGCTTTGAAGAAAAAACAGTGAGCGGTAGGGGACAGATGGATGCAGACTGTGCCTTGTCGTAGGTGCTTTATCGTTATTTTTTGATTATTTTGTTTGGAGGTAAGCTTTTTTGAAAATAGGAACTTGTGTTAAGGCCATCTCGGTTTACTTTCCCCCGAAGGTGCTGGACAATGCGGAGCTAGTGCGTCAGTTCGGGGTTTGGACGGAACAGAAAATATATAACAAGACGGGGATCAAACAACGTTACGTGGTGGAGGATGAGCTGGTCTCTGACCTGGCCACGTCTGCCGGGGAGCGTTTGTTTGAGGAACATGGGATCGAGCGTTCTGAGATAGACTTTCTACTGCTCTGCACAGAGTGTCCGGATTATTTTCTTCCGGCCACGGCATGTCTGGTGCAGGACCGCCTGGGGCTTAGGAAGGGTGTCGGCGCTCTGGACTTCAACTTGGGCTGTTCGGGCTATATCTACGGCCTGGCTCTGGCCAAGGGCCTGGTGATGGGTGGGGTGGCCCGCAAGGTCCTCCTGATCACGGCGGATACCATCACACGGACCGTCCATCCAATGGACAAGAGCACGCGCACCATCTTTGGAGACGCTGCCGCTGCGACGCTCGTCGAAGGCTCCGACACGGAGGGTATTGGGGAGTTTTCCCTCGGCACGGACGGCAGCGGGTTTTCGAAGCTCCTTATCCCGGCTGGCGCGTGGGCCTGCCGCTCTTCCCCCAAGACGCGGGTTGAGACGACCAATCGATGGGGCAACGTTCGCACCCCGGAGCACCTTTACATGGACGGCCCTGAGATCCTTAACTTTTCCCTTGAGACGGCTCCCCCTTGCATGGCGGAGGTGCTCGAAAAGAACGGGACCTCCCTTGACGAGATCAGCCTGGTGGTGGCACATCAGGCCAGCAGGATGCTCCTGGAGAAACTGCGGGAGAGGCTGGAGATCCCGGAGGAGAAGTTTGTCTTTGACATTGAGAATTACGGCAATACCGTCAGCTCCACTATCCCTATCGCCCTCTACGATGTGGAGAGGGCAGGCCGCCTGAAAAAGGGAGATGAGGTCCTGCTCCTCGGCTTTGGCGTCGGGCTCTCCTGGGGTGGTGCCCTCTTGAGATGGTGAGGAGGCGAATAGAAGACAGAGGTGACAGATTCGGATGAGGAAGGCTGCCATCAAGGCCATTTCAATTTTCTTGCCTCCAAAGATCCTGGATAACGCGGAGCTGGTGCGCCAGTTCGGAGTTTGGACGGAGCGAAAAATATACAGTAAGACGGGGATTAAAAAGCGGCACGTGGTGGAGGACGAGCTGGTCTCCGACCTGGCCACTGCCGCTGGTGAGCGTTTGTTTGAGGAGCATGGGATTGAGCGTTCCGAGATAGACTTTCTGTTGCTCTGTACAGAGTGCCCGGATTATTTTCTTCCGGCCACGGCCTGTATTGTCCAGGACCGCCTGGGGCTCAGGAAGAGCGTCGGAGCTTTGGACTACAACCTGGGCTGTTCGGGCTTCATCTACGGTCTGGCTCTGGCCAAGGGCCTGGTGATGGGCGGGCTGGCTCGCAAGGTCCTCCTGATCACAGCGGACACCGTCACACGGGCCGTGCATCCAATGGACAAGAGCATTCGCACCCTCCTCGGAGACGGCGCTGCCGCGACGCTCATTGAGCTTTCTGAGACGGAGGGCATCGGGGAGTTCTCCCTCGGCACGGACGGCAGCGGGTTTTCGAAGCTCCATATCCAGGCCGGCGCATGGGCTTGCCGTCCCTCTCCCAAGACGCGGGTTGAGACGACCAATCGGTGGGGCAACGTTCACACCCCGGAGCACCTTTACATGGAGGGTCCTGAGATCCTCAAGTTCTCCCTTGAAACGGCCCCTCCTTGCATGGCTGAGGTGTTTGAGAAGAACAAGACCTCTCTTGACGAAATCAGCCTGGTGGTGGCGCATCAGGCCAGCAGAATACTGCTGGAAAAGCTGCGAGAGACGCTGGAGATTCCGGAGGAGAAGTTTGTCTTTAACATTGAGGAGCACGGCAACACCGCCAGCTCCACTATCCCTATCGCTCTCCACGATATAGAGAGGGCAGGCCGTTTGAAAAAGGGAGATAAGGTCCTGATCATCGGCTTTGGCGTCGGGCTCTCCTGGGGTGGCGCTGTTTTGACTTGGGGAGCCTGAAGTAAATTTGCCTGAGCGGTACTGACCTCCTCCTCTTCTTAATTTGGAGGTCGTTTCGATGCGATGGTCTTGATGGCTCCTTGGGCATTGAGGAATATCTCTCCGCTCTGCTGCTCCTGGTCCCTACAGCTCCCGATAATCAATAATGATGATGGCAAGAAGTGTCTCTCGACGCGCTGCGGTGGCCGAGAGGCGCTTTTTCGTTTAAAATAAAGATGGCTTTCAGAAATCGGCGGACGGTGAAGTGAGGTAAAAAACACGATGACGGAAAAACTGTACTTTCAATCGGAGGCTGCGGAGCTACTGCGTCTGATGATCCACTCCGTTTACTCCAACCGCGATATCTTTTTGCGTGAGCTGATCTCCAATGCTTCGGATGCGCTGGACAAACGGCGCATTGAGGGGCTTTCCAACAGCGAATACGCGGATTTTTCTCCCCAGATCCGACTTGCGCGGGATGCAGAGAGGCGGACGCTCTCTATTTCCGATAACGGTATCGGGATGACGCGGGACGAGATAGTGAACTATATTGGGACGATAGCCAAATCGGGAACGAGGGAGTTCCTGGCCGCTGCCGGCAAGGACCCGAAAGCGCAGGAGCAGCTCATCGGCCAGTTTGGGGTGGGGTTTTACTCTGCCTTTATGGTGGCTGAACGGGTGGAGCTGGTTTCGCGCAAGCTGGGGACCGGGGAGGCCTGGCGCTTTGACTCCACAGGGGACGAGTTTTACTCTCTCTCCGAAGCCGAGCGGGCCGAGTGCGGGACCACGGTGACACTCCACCTAGGGCCTGTGGGCGAGGACGGCAAGGATTATCTGGATGAATGGACCTTGCGTGAGATCGTTAAAAAATACTCGGACTTCATCGCATGGCCGATAGTCATGCAGTGTTCGCAGTGGAAGGACGGCAAGGAGTCGTTTGAGGATCAGACCCTGAACTCCCGCAAGGCCATCTGGGCCCGGCCGGAGAGCGAGGTCTCCGAGGAGGAGTACAAGGAGTTCTACAGGCATCTGACTCACGACTGGCGCGAGCCGCTGAAGCGGGTGATGCTGAATGCGGAAGGTAGCGTAAGTTTCCGTGGAATCCTGTTCCTGCCTCAGGAGCCGACGCTCGATCTCTTCATGAATCCCAAGTCCGGGGGCCTGAGCCTCTATATCAAGCGCGTCTTCATCATGAACGATTATGAAGAGCTTATCCCGGACTACATGCGCTTTGTGCGCGGGGTGGTGGACTCCGAGGATCTGCCTCTGAACATCTCCCGCGAGCTCCTTCAGGAAGACCCCGTCATGCGCGTCATCCGGCGCAGCACGCAGCGCAAGATATTCGGAACCCTGCGTAAGATGAGTGAGAGCGAGCGGGATAAATACGAAAAGTTCTGGGAGGGCTTTGGCAGGATTTTTAAGGAGGGCGTTGTCCAGGATCGCGAACACGTTGAGACGATTCTGGAGCTCTGTCTCTTCCGCTCCACAGCGCTGGAGGGCTGGACAACTCTGGCTGAGTACAAGTCCCGCATGAAGGAAGGGCAGGAGGGGATTTACTGTCTCTGTGGTAAGGAGGCGATCCTGAGGAGCTCTCCGAAGCTGGAGACCTTTTCCGAGAAGGGGTTTGAGGTCCTCTTGATGTCGGATCCCGTTGACGAATTGATCGTAGCGAACCGGGAGACCTTCGATGGAAGTCCTCTGCTGAATGCCGCTCTGACCGATATTGAAACAGAGGAGGAGCGCAAGCGGGCGGATGAAGCGATAAAGGCTCTGGAGGAGGATTTTGCCCCTCTGAAAAAACTGTTTTTGGAGTCGGATTTCATGAAGCCCCTGATCAGTGACGTGCGTCTCTCCACCCGGATGAAGGCCTCTCCCTCCTGCCTCCAGGATGGAGAAGGAGGGGTTTCAATCCAGATGGAGCATCTGATGCGCGCTATGGGCCGGGAGTTTGAGGGCGGTAAGCGAGTTCTGGAGCTGAATCCGGAGCATCCGGTAGTGAGGCGCCTGATGGAGCTGGCCCATGCCGGGGACGACCGGGCTGTGGACTTTGCCCCTGTTTTGTACGATCAGGCTCTGCTCCTGGAGGGTGGAACGGTATCCGACCCTGGAACGTTTGCCAAAAAACTCTCCGCCCTCCTGGAGATCGCTCTGGAAGCGTGAATCTGAGGGCATGAACTCGAAGCTACCCTGCCTGATTGGATTAGCCCTTGTAAGGCGGCAACCACATGCGTTCTTGTGATATGAGAAAATCACTGAAAGGCAGAATGGCCTTCCCCCTTGCGTGCAGGGCGGCTTATTTGATAATATGGCACGAAACATCCTCCTGTCTGTCGGATTGTTGTCAGACGGAGGCGGGTATTTTGAAAACGGGGCTCCGAAAACAGCATCCCCGGTGGAGGTGCGTCATGGCTGACAGGGAAAAAGACAATATGGATGGTACGAGGGAACGCAAGCGAAAACCTTCTTTGCAGGGGACACAGCCATCGGAGGGGACATTTGTCGCGCAGTATGACGTGACTTCCAAGGAGCGATATGTAGACTCCACCTCTCAAAAAACAGATTTTGATCGAGTGCTGGACGAGCTGACCGGGATCGCAAAGGAAACCGCGGAGTGGGATGTCCTGCGCTGGACGAAAAAGCATTTCAATGGCACGGAGGAGGAGAGGCAGCGCAAGCTTGAGAGCTATTACGGAGCTCTCATTGTGCATGCGGCCCAAAAGCTTTACGATGCGGGGCTGACCACCTCTGCCTTTCAGAAGCTGGAGCAGGCCAGCAGCGTGCTTGAGGCCAAGGACAAGCTGGCGGCCGAGGTCGAAGCCATCAAGGCTCGCAGTGACAACTCCTTTGACGTCTCCGATATGCTAGGCCTTTTTGATTGAGAAAGTTCAGGACTTTCATGGGGAATGACAACTTGCAGGAACACCCCGGAGGGCTTCCTCAGTGATGGACTCTGACAACTATCAACGGTTTTTATGAGATCAAGGATCCGTTGATTTAGTCAGTCTTTTTCTGAACAAAAAGCGGCGGCAAAGCCAGAGGGTTTTGCCGTCGTCTTTTGCCACGTCCCGTCTCCGTTATGGAGGCGAGGGGCAAAGAGATGCCGCTAAAAAATGGGTCTGGGCACCCCCATGTTGAGCCAGCGGACCACCTTGCCCAGGACCTCCAGATACTCAATGTCCTCTTTTTCTATCCATATGGAACGAAAGTTACTGTTGGCCGGACGTAGCTCCACCCTGCCATCCGGGTAGAAGATGATCCCCTTTACGGAACAGCGCTCGTTCCAGCGGATGTAAGCGATGTCGCCGCTCATCACCTCAACGTTCGGGTTCACCAGTATCAGGCAGCCGTCGTCGATATCAGCGCCGACCATGCTGTCTCCCTCCACACGCACAAAATAAGGCTTGTGGGGTCCGGTGGGGCCGCCTGTGTCCAGGACAGGCCAGGGCATCCATTCTTTGACCTCCGTCTCAAGATCGCCCCAGTTGAAGCCGCAGCCGGCGCAGGCCTCCTGATCGAGGACGGGGAGGTATATCTGAGGGGGAACCACAGGTTCAGCCTCTTGAGACAGGGCCTCGTCTATCTCCGCCCAGGCTTTCTCCCTCCGCCGCTCTGACTCGCTGCCCTCCATCAGGTAGGAGAGGGTCACTCCAAGAGCCTGAGCGATCTTCTCTTTCAAGGCGTCCTTGATCCCTATGCTCCCGTTTTCGTAGCGATAAAGTGTGTTTGGGGCCACGCCCAGGAGTTTAGCCAAAGCAGGCCTCTTCATCCCCTGGGATTCTCGAAGTTTTTTGATACGTTCTCCAATTTTCTGCTCCGGGGTTTTTTGTCCCACTTGCTCCATATGTTTCATCTCCCTCCCTGAGTTTATCCTACCTCATTTTTTCAAAAATGGAAAGGTCAGGCTCTCTTGATTACGCTACGTAATACGTAGTATAATCAGAAACAGGAACAGAATACGTAGTTATTTTTCCATGAAGGGATAAAGGAGTGGCCTGAGATGATGGAGATGCAAGCCTTGGTGCAAACCTCTGTGTGGACGCCCGGATACCTTCTGCAGCAGGGGATCATGCTGGTCTTGTGGTGCGGGTTGCTGCGGCTCTTTTGGCTGGAGGTCTCAGCTCTCTTCAAAAAGGGAGCCTCTGAATCGGAGTCGGCGAGAAGCGCCTCTTCTCCCAAGAGGAAGCTTGGCCGTCCGGCGACCGGAGACGTCCTCATATTGCGGCGAAAGACGCGCAGCCCGGCAAAGGCCTTCCGAAGGCATGCCTGAGAGCAGAAGTGGAAGGATTTTAGGAGAGGTCCTTCACCT
Source organism: Fretibacterium sp. (assembly GCA_012520235.1). Lineage (GTDB taxonomy): Bacteria > Synergistota > Synergistia > Synergistales > Aminobacteriaceae > JAAYOR01. Next base: position 28,962 of record JAAYOR010000088.1, on the reverse strand, counting down.
GTTCGTCCTCCGGAGCTTCCGTTGAAGAGACGCTTTCATCTTGTTGAAGAGGAGACTCCCTGAAGGGAGTCCGCTTCTTCTCGGGGGGGAAGGGAGCCTTCAGGGCTGCCTCTCCGCTGCTCATGAGAATGGCGATGGGACGGAGCGAGGGGAAGTTCTCGCAGACAATTTTGATGATGGAGACGATGGGCACGGACAAAAGCGCTCCCGGGATGCCCCAGATGAGCCCCCACAGGAGCAGGGAGAGAAGGATGACGATGGGGCTCAGTCCCAAACGGTCCCCAACGACCTTGGGGGTGATGACGTTGCCGAGGGTCACCTGGATAGCGGTCAAAGAAACGAGGACGATGAAGGGCTTAAGGAGGCTGGGGGAGAACTGGAGCATAGCCATGAGGACGGGTGGGATCGTCGCGATGATGGAGCCCACGGTGGGGATGAAATTCAGGAGGAAGGTGAGGACGGCCCAGCCTGCAGCAAGCTCGACACCCATAAAGAGCAGCACCAGCCAGGCCAGGAAGCCGGTGGCCAGGCTGATGAAGGCCAGGGTGCCCAAATAGCGGCTTATCTGTGTGGAGACAGTCTCCATGATCGTTTTGAAACGGGTTGCCGTCGGGCCTCTGAAGGCCTTATCGATCTTCTCGTTGGTGTAGGGGGCTTCCAGCATCATGAACATAAGAAAGACAAGAGTGAGCACGAATTTGCTTGAAAAAGCCAGGAGCAACTCGGATATGTTACGAAAGTAGCGTCCCAGAAGGTCTGCCCATGTTAGGCGTGAGATGGTCTCGGGCGGAAGGTTCAAGGCTTTCATAAAGGCGAGGACCATGTCAATGAGCTTGGAATGATAGAGGTTATAGGCCTGGTTGAACTCCACGATCTGGGAGGCACAAAAGTGGATGCCGATGACACAGAACCCGAAGAAGACGCTGAAGACAAGGGTGATGTTGAGTAGAGGAGGCAGGCGTATCCTGCGTCCTAGGGTGACGACCGGGCGAAAGACCTGAAGTAGAAACCAAGCCACCACTAGAGGAATAAAGACGCCGCTGGCCAGGTTCAGGACGGCGCAAAAAGCAATGGTTGCCAAAAGAGCCACAAGAGCCAAAAGTACTTTGACGTTCATTCCGACTCCCTCTCGTCCTCTATTAGCGAGGAGATCTCCTCATAATACATCTGGCCGCTCAGAGCGGAAGAAAACACAATTTTAAATTGCGTAATGCGCTGCTGCAGGGGGGCATGGCGGTTTTTTACAGGTCATCAGGTCAAGCCAAAGCCAAAGATGTCGAGTAAAGCCTCCTTCTGTTGGGTGCCTTTGCTTTGCCTCGAAAAAAAGAGGGTCCCTTTCACGTTTCATTGTATCACCAAGATGAGAGAATTTTTTTATCTCTTAGAGATTGTAGAAGGATTTCCTCTGATGTTTTTCTTTGTTCTTTCTGAAAGGAGAGGTAAAAAAAGTTGTCTCAAGGTACAATGAGGGCATTTCTTCGGATGCCTGAAAATCTGTCCGCTTTTCGGAAAGGATGATTGTTCTTGAAAAAGTTTTTTTTGACTCTCGCATGTCTGACGTCTCTCCTCCTTCTTTTTAGCCCTGCCCTCGCTGCTCCGACTCATGAGGTTCAGGGCGAATTTGATGCAAAGGGAAGCCTGCAGGGCACTCTGGTCAGGATGCTGGCCCGTCTCCTGACGCCGGAGTCGATGACGGTCTCCTTTGTCGGGGGACCGACGGAAGAGGGGAAGATCGCAGGGATTTACATTGAGGCGCTTGGGGTGTCGGCTGGGACCCCTTACCGCCTCGATCGCCTGGCTCTCTCCGGAGCTCTGTTCCAGCTTGCACCTCCGTCGCAGTGGGATCCCGAAACCCCCAAGTCGCTTCTGCCGCAAAAGCTGGAGGGTTTTTTCAACGCGGACCTGAGGCTTAAAGAAAAGGATGTTCAACAGGCTATAACCCACTTTCTCAAGGAGTCGAAGAAAAAAGGAGACCGATGGAGCGGTATTTCCCTGGACTTCCGTCCTGGTAAACTCTTTGCCAGGGGGCGTTATAAGGTCAACAGCGGCATGAGGGCGCTGTTTGAGATAACCACCGGCCTGGAGCTGCGAGGTGGAAAGCAGATATGGCTGGTGGACACAAATGTAAAGGTCAACGACGACGAACAGACTGATGCCATACGTAGTGAACTCAGAAAGCACAACCCTCCGGTGGACATCTCTGGCTTTGACGTCCCCCTTACTCTACGCGTGCTCAAAATAACGGACGACGCTCTGCAGGTCTCCACTGCAACCTCTCCCGCGCCTCTTGCTCAGGGGGAAACCTGGCTTTACCGGAAGTGACGGAAAAGCCCCAGGCACGGGAGAGACGCTGCGGGCTCTCCCTCGTCTCCTGGTTTGAAAAAAACGCCCGGGATCTCCCCTGGCGTCGCGGTTATGATCCTTACCACGTGCTGGTGTCGGAGTTTATGCTGCAGCAGACCCAGATTAAAACCGTCCTGCCTTATTTTGACCGATGGGTCGCGCGATGGCCGAGCCTGGACTCCCTGTCACGCGCCGGGGAGCCCGAAGCGCTGAAGCTCTGGGAGGGGCTTGGTTACTATTCCCGGTGCCGCAACCTGCTGAAGTGCGCGAAGGCGATGAGAGCCGATGGGCATGAGGCACCGCCTCCCTCCGTAGAGGCATTGCGCTCTTACCCCGGCATTGGGCCTTACACCGCCGGAGCTGTGGCAAGCCTGGCCTATAATTTGCCTGTCCCTGCTGTGGACGGTAACGCTGAACGGGTGATCTCCAGGGTTTGTGACCTGACTGAAACAGGGACGGCGCTCAGGCGCCGGGTCGGGGAGTTTGTCGTCCGGGTCCTGAAGGTTCTTCCGGGCGCGCCCCGTGCCTTCAACCAGGGCTTGATGGACCTGGGATCGCTCGTCTGCTCCCCAACCTCTCCGCTCTGCGGAGACTGTCCTCTGTCCGACCTTTGCCTCTCACTGGAGCGAGGGCTGACCTCCCAACGTCCTGTGCCTGTTCCAAGGCGAGAGGTTCAGAGGTCGGAAGCCTGGGGGCTGCTCTGTCTCCTGGAGGGAAAAGGAAAATTTCTGCTGCGGCGGCGGCCTGAAAAAGGTCTCTGGGCCTCGATGTGGGAGCTCCCCTGGATTGAGCGCGGTGACGGTGGTTTTGAAGCCGATTTCAGAGACTGGGCTGCCCCTCTGGGGCTGGAGCGCCTCTCCTGCCGTATGGTTGGGGAGGCCTCTTTTTCGTTCACACACCACCGGGTGAGGGCGCGGGTTGTGTTCTGTGAAGTGCGGATGCAGTCCCCCTATGCCCTTCCGGGCGAAGGCTGGGGCGTCTTTCAGCTGGATGAGCTGGCTACTCTGACGCTTCCCGCCCCCAGCCGCAAGTTTTTGAAGGCCTACCACTTGTGGTGCAAAGTCTCGCCCTTCAGACGAACAGGCGACCGGCAAAAAACTAACTATCCGTAGATTTCACAGATTAAAAAAGAGTGATCGGTCTCTGATATGAGTTTTTTTGAGTTCCGCCGTCAGCTGGACTACAAGGCTCGTGATACATGCTCGCTTGTCGTGATGGCAGATCGGTGGTTTGCAAGCAGCAAGACATGTTCGGATTGCGGCTGGAAGCTTGAAGAATTACCGTTATCCGTTCGCTCGTGGACTTGCCCGGATTGTGGAACGGAGCATGAGCGGGACGTGAACGCGGCAAAAAACCTGAAACAATACGCCGTGAGTTCCACTGTGTCAGCCTGTGGAGAGGAAGGCTCTGACCAGGGGCAAAACTTTTGGTGAAACCGGCCTCTATGAAGCAGGAAGTTAGCTTTGAACATGTATAGACATGTTTGGATAGGTCTAACGGAACGGTTTCCCGTAACGCTGCAAATTTAAGGAGATGCCTTTCACGCTTTTCAGGTTGCTGTAACAAAACGCCAGGACTTCGTTAACACTTCGTTAATCAAAAACTGATACCCTAAATATGATAGTATGATTTGTGTTGAGGTTTTTCGCAAGTTCAATTTATAAGTTCAATTTTATTTTGGAGGGTTATGATGAACAAAAAGACTTTTCTCCTGGCACTGTCCCTTTTCCTGCTCTGCTTTGGTTTTACTGGGTCCGTCTCAAATGCAGCGGAGCTTGAGGGAACGCTTACGCTCTACACCTCGCAGCCCGAGCCTGACGCTCAGGCACTCATTGAGGCATTCAACAGGAAGCACCCTAAAGTGACGGTCAACCTGTTCCGCAGCGGGACAGAGGAGGTCATCAGCAAGGTCATGGCTGAGAGACAGGCGAACGCGCTTCAGGCTGACGTGATGCTTGTGGCCGACGCCGTGACCTTTGAGGGGCTCAAGGCCGAGGGACTGCTTCTCTCTTACGCCTCGCCCGAGCTGGAGGGGATCCCCTCCGATTACTACGATGCTGAGAACACTTACACCGGCACCAAGATCATGTCCACCGGTATCATCTATAATACCGATAGGGTGAAGACTGCCCCGAAGAGCTTTGCTGACCTGACGAAGCCGGAGGTCAAGGACGAGCTCACTATGCCCAGCCCCCTTTACTCCGGAGCGGCGGCCTATAACCTGAGCATTATGACCCGCACGGAAGGGTTGGGTTGGGACTTCTACAGGGCTCTGAAGGAGAACGGCGTGGCTGTGGGCAAGGGCAACGGTGGGGTCAAGACTGCAGTGACGGCGGGGGATAAGGCTTACGGAATCATCGTGGACTACATGGCTATCCGGGCGAAGCAGGAAGGGGCTCCGGTGGAGTTCGTATATCCCGAAGAGGGCTCCCTGAGCATTACCGAGCCCATCGGGATCCTGAAGGAGACGAAGAACCCGGAGCTGGCCAAGGCCTTTGTGGACTTCATCCTGTCAAAGGACGGGCAGGAGGCCACTGCGGCCATCGGCTACACTCCGATCAAGGCCGGAGTAGCGGCGCCCGAGGGCTTCCGGAGCGCAGAGGAGATCCAAAACCTGAGCTACCCCATTGAGGTCCTGGTGGAGAACCGCGAGGCTGATAAAAAAGCCTTCGCCGATATGTTCAACTAGACTTGTTTCGGGTAGACTTTAAGGAAGCGCTGAGTAATCAGTGCTTCCTTAACTGCTTTAAATCTTATGATGTGAGCAGGGCACATGCGGACGTAGTAAGCACCTTGTTTTGCTTAAGGGCTTCATCGGTGCTCATGGTTTTATAAGCCCTTCAGGCCGGGAGGTGTTCGGTTGACAGGTGGACGGAGATTTATGCGTATTCTTGCGGGGGCGATCTTTCTCGGGATCGCTCTGTTTGTGTTCATTACCCCCATGTTGCGCCTCGTCTGGATGAGCTTCCGGACGGAGGCGGGGTTGGGGTTGGGGAATTATTGTAAGCTGATGGCTCAGCCCCGGACGAGCAGGGCCATCGTCAACACTGTGGTCGTCGCCGTGGGGGCCACCCTGATCTCCGTTTTTTTGGGTGCGGGCTCTTCCTTCCTTGTGGCCTGTACCGATGTTCGGCGCAAGCGGCTCGTGGAGATGCTGACTCTTGCGCCCTTCGTTATCCCCTCCTACATCACGACGCTCTCCTGGAGCAGCTTTCTGTCCCGCCGCGGCTGGGTGAACCGGTCCTTAACAGTTTTGGGGCTTCCCATGCTGGACGTGTTCTCAATGGGCGGGATCATCCTTGTCCTCGGGATCTGCAACGCGCCAGTGGTCTACCTGAACACCATGCATATGCTGCGCAGGGTACCGCGGGAGCTGGAGTGGGCCTCCCTGGCCTCTGGTCGCGGGGTGTGGGAGACCTTCTTCCGCATCTCCCTGCCTCAGGTTATGCCCGCCCTCATAGCGGGAGGGGTGCTGGCCTTTCTGGCCGCCATCGACAACTTCTCTGTCCCGGCCTTTTTGGGGATCCCGGCCGGAATCCCTGTGCTCAGCACTTATATTTACGAGAACATCATCGGGTTCGGCCCCTCGTCCTTCAACCTGGCGGCTGCCCTGTCCGTCATGTTGTCGGTCATTGCCATCACAGGCGCTTTTCTCCAGGGGCGTCTTATTAAGAAGACCTCCGGGATGGAGAGCATCGCGGAGGACCGCTCCGTTCGTGTGCCCTTGGGTTGCGCGCGAGGCTGGGTGGAGGGTGGGGCGATCTTCTTCCTCCTGACCCTGACGATAGTCCCATTGTTGGCCATGGTCAGTTCGGCTTTCCTGCCCAACTACAAGAATCTGGCCCTGGAGAACATCACCCTGAAGAATTTTGCCTTCGTCTTTACAAACCGGGGCGTTCGACAGGCTGTCGTCTGCAGCCTCCAGCTGGCGTCACTCACTGTCCTCATCTGTTTGATAGCGGGGACTGCCATCGCGTGGCTCAGGGTGAGGCGTGGCTCCGCGGTCATCCGCATCGTCGAGGTAAGCTCAATGCTCACTTATGCCATGCCGGGCATCGTTCTGGCGCTTTCGATGATCTTTCACTGGACGATGTTTCCCGGAGTCTACGGCACGCTTCGTATCCTGCTGATAGCCTACGTGACGCGCTACCTGATCCTGCAGATCAAGGGGAGCGCTGCGGCTGTGACGGCGGTCAACGTCTCCCTTGAGGAGGCTGCCCTGGTCTACGGAGGCGGGATGGTGCGTGTCTGGGTCCAGGTGATCCTGCCCCTCATCGCTCGCTCGGCCTTGGCTAGCGCCTTCATGATCTTCGCTTACTCGTTCACGGAGCTGACCCTCTCGTCCATTCTGGCCTCGGCCGGGGCGAGGACCGTGGGGTTGACCGTGTTCAGCCTTCAGCAGGCGGGAGACACTCACCTTTCGGCTGCCATGAGCACGGTGATCGTGTTCGCAGTGCTCATCTTCTACTTGCTCTCCATAGTCCTGAGGGCGCTTGGGAAGCGACCTCGGAGGAAGGGAGCAGGGGAGCCTTGAGGCTTTGTTCTGACCAGAGGCGTTTGAATTTTTTAGGTTGAGGAGGGAATTGACAGGCATGGACCTTGTCATCTCGAATATATCGAAGAAGTTTGGAGCGTCCCACGCCCTTCAGGATGTCTCGGCCGAGATAAAGTCCGGGGAGTTCATCGCTATTTTGGGCCCGTCCGGCTGTGGCAAGACTACGTTGCTTCGTATCATCGCCGGGTTTATCGCTCCCTGCTCCGGGGAGGTCCTGTTGAGCGGCAGCCTTTTATCGTCGCCCTCGGGTGGAGTCCCGATCCAGGAGCGTAACCTGGGAATGGTCTTTCAGTCTCTGGCTTTATGGCCTCACATGACGGTGAGGGAGAACATAGAGTATCCACTGAAGAGCCGAAGGAACAGAGGCATGAGCCGGAAGGCGCGCCAGGAGGCGCTGGAGGGGGCCATGACGAGCACGGGCATGGCGCAGTTTGCGAACCGTCTGCCCGGGGAGCTCTCGGGCGGGCAGAGGCAGAGGGTTGCCTTGGCGCGGGCCATTGTGGAGCGCCCGTCCCTGCTCCTCATGGACGAGCCACTCAGTGCTCTGGATGCGGAGCTTCGCGTGAATATGCGCCGGGAAATTCAGGATATCCATCGCCTTACCGGTGCGACCATCGTCTATGTTACCCACGATCAAAACGAAGCCCTGGCGATGGCCGACCGGGTCATGATCATGAGGGACGGCAGGATCGAGCAGGTGGCTTCGCCCAGGGAAATCTACCGTCGACCGGAGACGGAGTTTGTGGCGACCTTCGTCAGCAAGTGCAACCTTCTGAAGGGCAGTTGGGACGGCCGGAATTTTAGTATTGCCGGCGTGGTCTTTGAGGTCGAGCCCTCGGATCTTCCCGCGAGGCGCTTCATTGAGAGGGGGCTCTTCCCCGTCCGTCCGGAGGACTTTTGTATGACGCATGGGTCGGGCTGTGAGTCGGGCGGGATTGAGGGGCAGGTGGCCAACCGCCAGTATAATGGTCGGGAGACTCATTATAAGGTTCGCTGCGGCTCGGAGCTCTATACGGTCTATGTGCCCTCGGGTGAGGATGTGTTCTCGCTTGACGAATGGGTCCGGCTCCGCCTGAAGGTGCGATAAATTCAGAGGGCAAAGGCAGGGGAGAGGGCTCGGCATTTTCTGGGACATTCGGAATAGGGAGAGACGAAGTGAGAATTAAGAATAAGACGAAAGCTATGAAGCTGCTCTTTGACCTTCATAGCCACACGAGCGCCAGTCAGGACGGCTACAGCACTTTGTTGGAGAACATCACCTTTGCCCGGGGCAGAGGACTCATGGCCTACGGCATCAGCGAGCACTCGGGCGGACTTCCTGTCGCGGCGCGGCAGGGCGCTTTTGATAACCTCAAGGTGGTGCCTCGGGAGGTGGATGGTCTTAAGATCTACCGAGGCGTGGAGACTAACATTATCGACTACAAGGGTGGTACCGACCTGGACCGTGAGCTTGTGTTGCCGCGGGTGGACTACGTCATCGCCAGCCTGCACCCTCCCTGCCTGAGGCCCGGAAGCGTGACGGAGAACACCGACGCCCTTATTGGAGCGATGGCCTTCCCGGAGGTCGCTATCATCGGGCACCCGGACGACAGTAGGTACCCTCTGGACTACGAGGCCCTTATCCTGGCAGCGAAGGAGACCGGTAAGCTTCTGGAGCTGAACAACTCGTCCCTACTCCCACGCTGCGGACGCCAGAATGGGCCGGAGAACGTGAGGGAAATGCTTTTGAAGTGCGCGGAACACGGAGCGCGGATTGTCGTGAACAGCGACAGCCATATCTGCTTTGACGTGGGGAGGTTCGACGAGGCAGAAGCGCTCCTGGCTGAGCTGGACTTCCCTAGTGACCTCATCGCCAATGTTGACCTGACTCGGCTGAGTTGGGTGGGGTTAGAGGCAATTGATACTTAGATTGCTTAGATTATAAATCCAAGTCGTTTTTGTGTGAGGGGAGGAGTTTTTGTGGACGTTTATCTTGGCATCGACATCGGGACTACCAATATCAAAGCTTTGCTAGTTGATGCTTCGGGGAAGGTGCAAAAGAGCCTCTCTCACAGTCTATCCCTGTCGGCCCCTTATCCAGCCTGGGCGGAGCAAGACCCTCGGGACTGGTGGGACGGCATTATGACTCTTATGCGTCAAGTGCCCAAGGACATGAACGTAGTCTGCATCGGGTTGTCTGGTCAAATGCACACCCTTGTGCCTGTGGATTCAAAGGGAGAAGTGCTGCATAACGCCATCCTGTGGTGCGATCAGAGGACGGCGGAGGAGTGCGTTGAAGCGACTGAAGCCCTCGGGGGAGAGAGCAACGTCCTTGCGATGACAGGGAATCCGATTTATCCGGGTTTCACCCTGCCCAAAATTTTATGGCTGCGCAAAAATCTTCCCTCTGTCTACGAAAAAATCGACACCTGTTTCATTGCAAAAGATTACATCGGATATCGGCTGACGGGCGTTAAGTGCTCAGAGCCGTCCGATGCCTCCGGAAGCTCCTGCTACGACGTCAAGGAGCACAAATGGCGGGAGGATCTCCTGGAAAAATTAGGAGTCCCTCTCAAATGGCTGCCGGAGCTTCGAGCCTCTCATGAACCGAGAGGCGTGCTGCTGCCGGCAATAGCTCGCGAGCTGGGTTGGCACGATGGGGTTAGGGTCATCTGTGGCGGAGCGGACAATGCAGTCTCTGCTCTTGGGTTGGGGGTCATAGAGCCCGGTGACTGTATGGTCTCGATTGGGACGTCCGGGACTGTCCTTGCTGGTACGGAATCGACGGAGCCGGATCGGACGGGGCGGCTGCACTTCTTTAACCATGTCTTGCCCGGACAGTCGTACTACATGGGCTGTATGCTCTCAGCAGCAGCCTCCCTTGATTGGTTTAAGGACAAAATAGCTCCGGATATGTCATGGGATACCCTCAATGACATGATAGAAAAAGTCGGCGTCGGAGCCGGGGGCATGATTTTTTTGCCTTACCTGAACGGAGAGCGCACCCCTCATCGTAACCCTAACGCCCGAGGTGTGCTTTACGGTATATCTACGATGAGCGACGAGCGCCACTTGTTCCGAGCTGTGATGGAGGGTATCACCTACGGTCTGCGCGACTCCTTTGAGCTGATACGGGATAAGACCCTAGTCAAGCGAGTTCTCATCGTGGGGGGCGGGGCAAAGAGCCGGACATGGTGCAAAATGGTGGCCTCCAACATCAATATGCCGGTCTTCAAGCCAGTTGTTGATGAAGGGGGGGCATATGGCGCAACGATGCTCTGCGCTCTCTCCTGTGGGCTGACAACCAGAGATGTAAAATCCTGGATTGAGTTAAGGGAGCAGGTTGAGCCTGACTCTGAAACTGTAGAGAAATATTCTGAGGTTTACTCTCAATTCAAAGCTCTCTACAGTGATTTAACCCACCGCTTCGATGAGACAGCCAAACTGTAAGTATACTGGTCCTCAAATTGAGGACCAGTATAATGTTTTAAGCCCCTTCCTTTTCTGCTTCTCATAAATTTTATAGCGAGAGGAGTACTCGCTGCCCCCACTATGTTCTTTCTAGCAATTCAGTGAGTGCCATTGCAGGCATTTAGTCACGGTCTCTATTTTTTTGATAGAAACAACGGTAAAACGTCGCGTATGATGCGGTTAAAGCTTTCTGCCTGCCAAGCACTGCGACCGATAAAGAGTCCATCGACACAGCGCTGCTGAATCAGTTGCGGGGCATTTTCCGAGTTCACACTACCCCCATAAAGGACAGGGATCTCCGCGCCCCGTTCGGGGCCAAAGATGTCCTGCAAACACTCTTTTATGACAGCGTGCTTTTCCGAAGCATAAACGGCTGTGGCAGGTTTGCCGCTCACTCCAATAGCCCATACAGGTTCATAGGCTACCCATAAGGCATTATTCGGGAGAGAGTCAAGTCCGCTGCAGGCCAACTTAAGCTGCATTCGCAATACTTCGTCAGCGACGCCTCCCTCTTTTTGCTCTTCTGTCTCTCCCACACACAAAAGAGCGGTGAAGCGATGCTTGATAGCTGCAAGAAGTTTTTTGTTCTCCTCTTGGTCCGTTTCTCGAAATACGTGCCGTCGTTCACTGTGACCCAACATCACCAAATCGATGCCGAGCTCTTGAAGCATCAGGGGAGAGGTCTCTCCGGTAAACTGCCCCTGATCCTCCCAACACATATTTTGCGCCCCAACCCTGACGCCACGGGTCGCAAAGTTCTTAGCCTCAGAGAGGGAGGTATAAGAGGGGAGTACAAACAACTCCAAGTACTCCCTCTTGATATCGGAGGTCAGGGAGACGAGCTCCGATAAAAAATCACGGGTGTCCCTGATGGTCTTGTACATCTTTGTGTTGGTTCCGATGAAAAGTTTTGAGAGTTTTTTCATTCAGATACTCCCTCTCTATTCTGTTCAGGCAACGGAGAGCAGGTAGTCGTGCATTGCCTTAAAGATGATGGAGACCGAAGTGGCCCCTGCATCTTGGTGTCCGACGGCTCGCTCTCCCAAATACTGTGCCTTGCCAAATTTTGCCACGTACTTTTTAGAGTTTTCTACACCCTCTTGAGCCGCTTCACTGGCAACTTCAAGCAAAGCCACCAGGTTGTCCGTATCACTCGCTTCCATAGCCAGCACGGCAGGCTCCAGGGCGTCCACCATTGTCTTGTCACCCACTTCGGCCTTGCCGCGCTTTTTGACAGCGTCCAACGCTCCTCTCAGGAGCAGTCTGAAGCCGGAGGCGTCCAGAGTAGAGCTGGGCTCAAGATTTTTGACCCCACCGAGAAAGAGCGAACCGAAGATAACCCCGGAGGCACCCCCCATAGAGTTGAGCATTGTCATACCCGTGAGTTTGAAGACCTCATTAACGGTCTCAAAGGAGGCCTTCTCCAGAAGTGCAGTCTTTGCCTTCTTCATACCTTCCGACATTCCTATGCCGTGATCTCCATCTCCAATTTGACGATCCACCTCCGTCAAGAGGGGTTCGCTTTCAATGACACGGTCACAAACCGCTATTATCATGTTTAGCGTCTGCTGGATGTTAAGATGGGTCATGCTTCAATGGCCTCCCTTGCATAATAAGGGGAGTGGCAGGGAGCATTGTAGTAGCGCTTCAGTTCCTCATCCAACTTAAGAATTGTGATAGAGAATCCCCCCATCTCCTGGCACGTGCAATAGTTCTTAATTTCTGCGTCGTGCACGATAAGGCCGTCTGCCTTCATCAACTTGTCCAAATCGTGATACACGATATTCAGCTCCAACAAGGTTGTTGAGCCTAAGCCATTCACCAGGATTGCAACCTCTTGGCCTTTGGTGAGCTCCATTTCCTTGCTTAGTTCTTGATACATGCGTTTTACCAATTTCTCAGCTGGCTGCATCTTTGTGCGCTCTATCCCCGGTTCTCCATGCAACCCCATGCCAAACTCGATCTCGTCCTCGCCCAACTCAAAGGTGGGCTTGTTCAGTCCGGGGATAGAACCTGGCGACGTGGCAAGGCCGATCGTATTGATGTTGTCCCTCGCCTTTTCTGTGATGCGAAGGACTTCCTCAAAACTCAGCCCCGCGTCCGCTGCAGCTCCTGCAACTTTGATGACATAGATGTCTCCCGCAATACCTCGTCGGGATTCGATGCGCTCCTTAGGAGCGGAGGCGCAGTCATCCCATACCCTGACATGACCTGTACGGATGTCCTCCATCTCGCAGAGTTCCTCTGCCATGTCAAAATTCATGTTGTCGCCAGCGTAACAGCCATAGAGGAACAGCACACCTTGGCCTTCGTCCACCGCCTTAGCGGTCTCAAAGATTGACTGGGGGTTGGGAGCTGCAAAGATGTTGCCGCTCACCACAGCATCGGCCAGCCCCTTTCCGGCAAACCCGATAAACAGAGGTTCGTGCCCGCTGCCGCCGCCGATGACGATGGAGACCTTGTTTTTACGACGCCCCTTAAAGAAAAAGGCGCTTTGCTGTCCGGGCACCCTTTCAAAATAGCGTTTGTATGCGGACAAATACCCGTCCATCATCTCCGAAACAATGTTCTCTTTTGAGTTAATAATTTTTTTCATCTCATCACCTTTTCTCGTTTATTCCACATTCCTGTGCCGTCCGGCCATTTTTTCAAAGCTCAATCCGGGGATTTGCTCCACAAGAGTCATGACGATCATGTCAAAAAGCACAAACAAGCACTGCTCAAAAAGGTTTCCCATCGGTTGAAAAGAAGGGACGACGTCATCTTTGCCGCGATACACCGCTGCTGGGACGAAGAACACACCCTCAGCCAAAAGGCGGGCTGTCCTCCCGCTTGGGGCTCCCGTGACGACATAAATAAAAGCTCCCGCTTCCTTTGCTCGCTCGCATACGTAATGAATGTGCCCAATTTGTCCGTCGCCTAAAGTGGCAATCAACAGGTCTCCTTTTCCGATGTTGGGTGTTGTGTCGTCCCAAATCCAATGGACTTCCTTACCCATGTGCATCAAGCGCATCGCGAAAGCCCGGGTGGCCATTCCCTCTCTTCCAACGCCAATCAGAAAAATACGATCATGCCGTTTGATTTCATCAATGAACTTTTGCATAGAGGATATATCCAGACGCTCGTATACCTGGCGGTGTTCTTCAAGGATTGTCTCATACATAGTTTTATAGTCCATGATTTTCGCTCCATTTGCAGGTTTAAGCATCTAGGGTTTTATGCAGGTAGTCCATCGTGCGCTTCATTCGATCGTACACAGCGTCGTCGTCCTCCTCGAAGATCGTGACGACCTCAAGGTATTGAACGATATCGTCCAGTCCGGCATCCTTTGTCGCCTTCAGTATGAGCTCCGGAGTGACGATTCCTTTCTGGACAAAATCCCAGTGCCGATCAAACATTCCATCCGTCTGCTGCAAATGGATGGAACCGATGTAGGGACCGCACTCTCTGAACCAGAGCTCTATGTCCGCCTCTTCTCCAAGCAGAGGAGAGTAAAGAGCGTGCCCCCAATCGACCAGGAGACGAACGGGAATAGCTGCATCTGAAAGGTCTTTCATCATCTGAACCGAAACCTTGGGGCTGTGTGGGAATTCTGTGATAAGAGGTGTGGCCTCAATGTGAATCTCTTTCAGCCCCTTCGATTTGCCGTAGGAGGCAAGTTTCCGCACTGAGTTCAGCATACTCCTGTAAAGTATTTCGCGCCGTTCCGGGTTTCTGGCGTCGTCGTAGGACATTCCCCCTACAGGGGTACCCATAACGCCAGCGCTCATTTCAACGGTTAAGTCTATGGCTCGGCAAAAGAACTCTTCCGATATTTCTCTCTGCAGCTCGGAGGGCGCCAAAAGTTGTGCGTAGGTGTAGGCGGCCAGACCGCCAAATGTCGCATCAATCAGCAGCCCTTCTGCTTCAAAAGCTTCTCGGTACTCCTTGATGAGCTGGTTCCTTTTGAGCTCAGGCCACCAAGGGTCTATCAGATCCCAGGTAAACTGAGTGTGGGTCACTCCAAACTCATGTTTGCAAATGTGAGCCAGTTTTTCCGGCTCCAACCACCTTTTGACGGCAAAAGAAAGATTCAATCCTAGTTTCATGACGTCTCTCCTTGTCCTTTTTCTTCTGTAACACTTAATTTAACCTTCTTCTGTCTCTTTTCAGCCAGGATAGTTGAGATGGAGCTGAACGAGATTGCCAACACCACCACAAAGCCGCTTACGGCAGATTGCCAGTAGACACTTACTCCCAACAGCACGATCAAGTTAGAAATAATACTGATGATGGCGGAACCTATCAGAGCTCCCACGGGATTCCCCACTCCTCCGGTCAGAGCTACACCACCAATTACGGCCGAAGCGATGGAGTTCATGGGCCAACTCTCCCCGATGGAGGATTGAGAGGAACCCAGCCGAGCCACGTATAAAATCCCAGCCAGGGCTGATATCAAACCCACAATGGCATAAAGCATCACTCTGATGCGGTCTACTTTAATCCCCAAGATCTTTGCCGCTTCTTTATTGTTGCCAATGGCGTAAATATAGCGCCCTGTTTTTGTTTTCTTGACCAGGAAGAGAATAAAAATGGCCACAGCGATGGTGAAGAAAAAGGGGATTGGGATAAAACCGATGGTTCCCTTCCCCAAGATGTAAATGCTCTCCGGAATGCCGGTGATGGCCTTTCCCTTTGTCAAAACCAGGTTGATGCCGCCATAAACGCCCTGCATACCGATCGTGGCCACCATGGCATTCAGTCGAAGCTGAGTGATCAAGAGTCCGTTGATTATCCCAAAAACTAACCCCAAGATCAGAGCGAGCCCCAGCGCCAAATAAGGGTCCACTCCGTAGGTGACCATCATCATGCCCGCAAGGATGCCGCAAAGGGAGGCGATCTTGCCGACAGAGAGATCCAACTCTCCCACTAAGAGCAACAGAGACTGCGCCATGCCGATCATTCCCACAAACGCTAGATCCCGGATCAAAGCTTGGATGTTGTAGCTGTCCAGAAAGTAGGGGGAGGAGACACTTGCTATGACAATCATGATAAGCAACACAAAGCTTATCGTCGTGATGCTGCTTTTTTTAAGAGCCTCAACTAAAACATTGAGAGCCCCTGCTTTTTTATGTTTCATGCTTTCAACTCCTAGCTCTGATTCTGGTGTTGACCTATGATGGCGCTCATGAGCTCCTCTTTGCTTACGCCTTGCGGGAACTCACCCGATAGCCTTCCTCTGTATAAAGTGATGATTCGATTGGAACACTTTTGCACTTCGTCCATCTCAGAGGATATCAAAATAATACCGATGCCCTTCTCTTCAGCAAGCTGTTTCATCAATTTATAGATCTCAGTTTTAGCTCCAACGTCAATGCCCTTAGTGGGTTCGTCAAAAATCAACACTCTGGGTTCACAATTCATCGCTCTGCCGATCACAACCTTTTGCTGATTTCCACCACTCAGATAGAGGATTAAATTTTCCGCATCAGGAGTTTTTATGCTATAAGTCGCAATGGATTCGTTGGCCAAAGCTTCTTCTTGCCTTGCAGAGATAAAACACCCCCTGAGCAAGCGTTTCAAGGCAGAGATTGAAAGATTCTCCCTGACGCTCATAAGAGGAAGAATCCCTTGCCCCTTTCTGTCCTCCGGAAGGTATACCAGGCCATTCTCCACCGAGTAGTTCGTGTCTCCAAGCTTCCAAGCTTTTCCCTCAAGTCGAACACTACCGGAGTACACGGGCAAATAACCAAAGATAGCCTGCATCAACTCGCTTCTACCGGCGCCAACCAGTCCGGAGAACCCCAATATCTCCCCTTTTTTCAGTCGAAAGCTGATGTTCTCAAAGTCCTCTCCCGTGAGATTTTGAATCTCCAGCAAAGACTCATCTTGAACTTTTTCGGACCAAAAGACCTGCTTTTGATCTATATCTTGCCCCGTCATTTGACTGATCACCCAAGGGATATCCACATCTGAAAGGGATTCATGGGCGACCTTTTTCCCATTGCGAAATACAGTCAGGACGTCTCCCAAAGAAAATATTTCCTCCAGCTTATGGGAGATAAAAATGACCGCCTTATCTTGATTGCGAATTGCTTTAATGATGTCAAAGAGACTTTGAGTGTCCTCCATAGTGAGACTGGTTGTTGGCTCGTCCAGCATGAGCACCTCAAAGTTCTCTCGTAATGTGGCACGGGCAATCTGCAACAATTGCTGAGCTGAGATGGGGATATCTTTAACGAGATCCCAAGGGGCGACATCAATCTTAAATTTTTTTAGGAGAAGGATCGCCCTTTTCTCCAGTGATTTTTGTCGTATAAGGCCTGAGATGCCGGTTTTGTCATAAGGCATAAACAAATTTTCCGCTACAGACATATGAGGAAAAAGGTCAATTTCTTGGGGAACATAGGCTATTTTGTCAAATAGGCTGCGGTTTTTAATCGCACTTTTCCCATTGATAAGGATTTCCCCGGACTCTGGAGTATAAACGCCCATCAGGCATTTTATAAGAGTACTTTTCCCTGCCCCGTTCTCTCCGATGATGCAGTGAATTTGCCCTCTAAAAATAGAGATATCCACGGAGTCCAGAGCAACAACTCCAGGGAATAGTTTTGTTATGTTTTTTGCTTCTAATATCTTCACTGGTTTGCGCTCCTTAATATAAAAATAAAATGACGCCGCATCGCTGCACCAGACAACTCACAGGGTAAGCCACAAGAGGGACAGAGAATCACTGAAATCTGATTCAATGCCCCTCCTGTGGCTTTCAAATACAAGTTAACCGTTTAAGAAAAGGCCGGAAAAAGTTCATGTTATCTCAATTCTGGCCGTTAGAGACAGTAAAAAGGCAATCGTGCCGTGAACTCTTATTTCACCATCTCAATCCAATGATCAATATTTGTCTCGTCAATGTAAGCAATGCCCGTGTCCACGATCTTGGGAATCTCCATCCCGATGGAGGCCTGCCACAGCATCAACACGGACATAGAACCCTGCATTTGAGGTATGGTGGAGGAGGTTGCCGTAATGGTTCCCTTCTTCACGTACTCAAGGATTTCGATGAGGTTGTCCATGGAAACAAACTTAACCTTGCCTGCCTTGCCCGCCTCTTCAATAGCAGCAGCCACGCCAGAGCCACAGGCGTCGCAATTCAGATAGCCAACAAGGTCAGGGTTTGCGGCCAGGACGGCAGCAGCTTGAGACTGTGCAACCTCTATGTTATCGTTGTCAATCCCGCCCTCAATGACCTCAATGTCAGGATATTTGGCGAGCGTGTCCAAATGCGCCTGGTAACGCTCCGCATGGTTGGGAGCTGAGGGGAAACCCTGCATGACGGCAATTTTTCCCTTGTAACCCACAATTTCAGCCAGTTTTTCTGCAGCAAGTCGGGCTTGCTCGGAAAAATCGTTGCCCACGCTGGTTAATCCGGAACCCTCAGGAGCGGGGGCATCAAAGAGAACCACAGGGATGCCACGCTCTTGAATTTCCTTAATTACGGCTTTGCTACCCTCATAGTCCACAGGGTCAAGGGCAATGCCGTCAGGACGGGTAGCAGCCGCTTGCTCTAAAACCGTGTTCTGTTCAACGACGTCAGCGTTTTGAGGAGCGCGATAGTCGACCTTTACGTTAACACCCAACTGCTTTGAAAGGGCTTCCGCCTGAACCACGGCTCCTTTGTTCACCTCGTCAAACCAGGCGTGAACGCACTTAGGAACGATGACAAAAACAAGGTCTTTTTTCTCCCCTGCCACAGCCGTTCCCAAAGCAACTTGGGACAGTAGAGCCAAAGTCAACACAACCGCCAGAGCTATTTTTCTCATAAATAAGAACCTCCTAAAATATTAGATGAAAACAAAACCTAAAGCCTAAACAAAACCTAAAGCCTAAACAAAACCCACAGCACGAGCCTAAAAAGGATGGAGTTTACTTTAATTGTGCCCTCCGCTTACGACTACACTGCACCTCTCTGCCAAGACAGAAAATGAAAAAAGATCCGGGTACCTCCTTTCTCATAATTGTCTGATGCTTAAGTGCTTAAGTTGCGCTCTTACTGTGTCCAATCTCCGCATGCCTCGCATGCTCGCATGATAAAGCCCAGGTTCTAAGAAACGCGATGGTGGTTGCAATTATACTAAGTCAGCAACCCTTAAATGGCAAAGTAGCATACGAAAAGGCTGAAATGAAAAGGCTAACTGAAATTCCGTACCAGTATTCTATCAAAGAAATCGCGATTTCAAAAGAGGGTAAAGATTTAAATTGGGGAACGATTAGAATATTTGTCTAAATCCCCCCGAATTTCTTTGCTTTCTTCAAGGCAGAGCATGAGATGAAGAAGCGTCTCTTGCCTTGCAGGAGGAGCGGGGGAGACCTCTGAGCATTCTGAGATTTTGAAATCAGAAAAGCCGCCTTAGCCACTGTTTCCAGGGCCAAGGGATGCCGCGGCAGCTTCCAGCAGAGCGTCTCGTTCGTTTGGCAGGTGTTCATCCAAGACCTGCTCCAACAGTTCTTTCAGGATGCGCCCGATCTCGGGTCCGGGGGGAACTCCCAAGGCTATGAGGTCGCCGCCCTTCAAGGCCAGATCTTTTAAAGAGAGGCACTCTGATCTATTCAGGATAGCGCGGGCTCTTGCCTCACAGGCGTCAAGCCGTGAGAGACGGCCCAGAAGGGCGGGGTTCTGCCCTTTTACGTCGCCTCGCTTCAACTCCAGCAGGGCGAAAAAGAACTCCGGAGTCCATCGGTTCAGGAGCCTTTTGATCGCACGATCCTCTATATTCATGGATTCGACGGAAAAACTGTGATGCTGAATCAGGGCCTCGACTCTCAGGGCTGTTTTTGTGTCTATCCTGAGGCGTTTTAAGACGTTGCGGGCTATCCTGGCTCCAACTTCGGCGTGACCGTAGAAATGTCCCACCCCCCTCTCGTCTCTTGTGAAGGTTTCCGGCTTGCCTGCATCGTGGAGCAGGGCGGCCCACCGCAGGCTGGGGAGAGGTGGGACGTTCTGCAGGACAAATGCCGTGTGCCTGAGCACGTCATGGACGTGGTGTGCGCTATGTTGCTCAAATCCCTTCAGAGGTGCCAACTCGGGGAGAGGGACGGACAGGATATCGACGAAGGCCAGGAGGACTTGAGCCGCGCCCGGAGCGCAGAGGAGTTGGGTCAGCTCGGAACCGATCCGCTCCGCTGCGGGCTGAGTCAGCAGGGCTCTGTTCCGAAAGAGCGCTTCTCTCGTCCGGGGCTCTATCGTAAAACCAAGGGAGGCAGCAAAACGCAGCCCCCGCAATATCCTCAGGGGGTCCTCCCGGAGGCGAGCCTCGGGGTCATGAACGGCCCGGATTATTTTGTGCCGGATGTCTTCAATTCCGCTAAAAGGGTCTATTACGTTCTCCTCCAGGTCCCAGGCCAGAGCGTTCAGGGTGAAGTCACGTCGCCCCAGATCGTGGATGAGACCGCCCGCAGCTCTGTAGGTCGTGACCTCCACGGGTTCATCCAGGAGGAGCGTCAGAGTGCCATGGCCGAGGCCTGTGGGGGCTATCCGAACTCCTGAGGCTGCGCATATCCGCCTCACCTCCTCCGGCGTCGCGTTGGTGGAGACGTCGCAGTCTTTTGGCTCTCTGCCCAGGAGTGAGTCACGCACACAGCCGCCGACCAGATAAGCCTCGTGCCCTGCTGCGCGCAGCAGGGCCATGGCTTGAAGGCCGGAGGCAAGCGCGTCATCGTGCTTCAGAGTCTGGTGAGGAGCTGAGAATACGTCTGTCACGCTGGGCCACCTCCTTGTTTCCTGGGTCCTCGCGCTTTGTTTGCGGACGGAGAGGAGAGCTTCAGCGGGAGCATTGTCTCTTGAGTCTTGAGTTCAGAGGAGCTGCGTCTGGAGATGGAGAATCAAGAGGCGCAGCGTCGCCTCCAGCGAGTCGAGATGGGTGCGCTCGTAATGATGTGTTGCTTCAGCGCCGGGGCCAAAGCAGAGGGCGCTGAGATCTTTGCCGCACCGAAGGGCCACGGAGGCATCGCTGCCATAGTTTTGATAGCCATCAATGCGGTAGGGGATGTCGTGTTCCTCGGCCAATCGTTTCAGCTGAAGGATCCCGGGGCGATCGTAGTGGGTGATGTTGTCCCGGGCGAGAATGGTGACGGCGTGCTCGCTTGAGGCTGTTCCCTCGGCCACGACACCGATGTCAATGGCTGTGAACTCCACGGTCCGTTCAGGGATGACAGGGGCTCCATGCCCTATTTCCTCGTAGTTGGTGATGTAGAAGTGTGTGGTGTGGGCAGGAGAGAGGCCCTGCTCCTTCATCTGGCGAATCGCTCCCAGGATGAGAGCGACGCCGGCCTTGTCGTCCAGGAAGCGTGACTTCAGGTAGCCCGTGTCCGTGAGTTCCGTTCGAGGGTCAAAGAAGACCAGGTCCCCGCAATGGATTCCCAGGGCTTCCGTCTCGCTCTTGCTCCCGGTTCGGACGTCCAGGCGAAACTCCACAGTGTCAAGCGTGTGGGGTTCGTTACGCACCTCCTCCGGGAAGGCATGGCGCGCGGCGTGATCCGGCATCAGCGTCCCGCGATACTCCTTACCCTCAAGAGTCCGCACAAAGCCGTTCTCCCCGGCGAGGCTTCGCCAGTCGAGGCCGCCTATGGGACGGAGCCGGAGACGTCCGTTCTCCTTAATAAGTCGCACATCCGCGCCCAAGGTGTCTATGTGCGCGGCGATGAGGCGATGGCGGGAGTCGTCTGCCCCGTTCCAGGTGGCGATCAGGGCCCGTTTGTTCGTCTCCCGGCAGGGAAGCCCCAAGTCATTAAACTCCTTGCGGACCCGCGCAAGGGCCGCATCGCAGTCTCCGGATACGGATGGGATGGCCAATAGGTCCAGGGTCAGTTTCAGGGTGTAGTCCAGCTTTTTTTTCACGCTTTGCACGTTTTTCACGTTTTTCATGTGATGAAACTCCTTTCCAAAGAGCGCCGTTGTGCGGCCTGTTCTGAGAAGTTTTTTGAGTTTTTCGCTTTCTGGATGATAGGGCAAAAGGTGTGCTCTGGCAACGTCCACGTTCGTGTTTTCCCACAGGTGCACGAAAAAAACGAGACCGGACGTCCGGCCTCGTGAAGTTGTGAATCAGTGTGGGGTGTTTTTATGCTCGGGGGTCTTTGAAAACGGCCCCCTCGGCGCCGCTGGTGACGAAGGAGCGATAGCGCTCCAGGAAGGGGCTGCCGGTGGTACTCAGTTCGGGGGCCGTCCAGCTCTCTCGGCGGCGCTTCAGCTCGGCCTCATCCACGTGCAGGGTTATCTTTCGATTGGGGATGTCTATCTCAATGAGGTCACCCTCATGGACAAGGGCAATGTTTCCTCCCTCGGCAGCCTCGGGGGAGACGTGCCCGATGGAGGCGCCTCGGGAGGCGCCGGAGAAGCGTCCGTCGGTTATGAGGGCCACGCTTTTGTCCAGCCCCATTCCTGCCAGGAAGGAGGTGGGGCCCAGCATTTCGCGCATTCCGGGACCGCCTCGCGGCCCCTCGTAGCGGATGACGACCACGTCGCCGGAGACGATTTTCCGGTTCAGAATGGCCTCGGTGGCCGCCTCCTCGCTGTCGAACACGCGGGCCGGGCCCTTGTGGTGCATCATCTCGGGCAGGACGGCTCCCTGTTTCACCACGCAGCCGGATTCTGCCAGATTCCCCAACAGGACGGCGATGCCGCCCTCCTTGTGGACAGGATTCTCCAACGGCCGGATGACGTCCTCGTCGAAGACTCGTACCTTGTCCAGGTTCTCGGCCAGAGTTCTACCTGTCACCGTCATACAGGAGGTGTTGATAAGATTGCCTTGAGCCAGACGTGTCATCACGGCTCCGATGCCACCTGCCCGGTGCAGATCGTACATGAAGTACTTGCCGCCGGGGCTCATGGCGCAGAGGTGCGGGGTGCGGCGGCTGATCTCGTCGATGTGCGCCAGAGAAAGCTTCAGGTCTGCCGCATGGGCGATGGCGGGGATGTGCAAACAGGTGTTTGTGGAGCCGCCGAGGGCCATATCCACTGCCAGTGCGTTGTCAACAGCTGCGGTAGTGACGATGTCACGAGGCCGGATGTTTTTTTCAAGAAGCGCCATGATGGCGCGGCCGGCGTTTTTAGCCAGGCGATCACGCTCGGAGTAAACGGCAGGGATCGTCCCGTTTCCGGGAAGCCCAAGCCCCAGAGCCTCAATGACACAGTTCATGGTGTTGGCCGTGAACATACCGGCGCAGGAGCCGCAGGTGGGGCAGGAGTTTTGCTCTGTACATGAGAGTCCTTCTTCGTCCAGTTTGCCTGCCGCGAAGGCTCCGACGGCCTCAAAGGTGCTGGAAAGGTCCAGCGCCTTGCCCGAGCCAGCCATGTGGCCGGGGAGCATGGGCCCTCCGCTGAGGATGAGGGCCGGGATGTTCAGGTTCAGGGCGGCCATGGCCATACCTGGGATGATTTTATCGCAGTTCGTGATCAGGACAAGAGCGTCAAAGGCGTGTGCCTTGGTCATCAGCTCAATGGAATCCATGATCAGCTCACGGCTTGGTAGGGAGAACTTCATGCCTTCGTGGTTCATGGCTATCCCGTCGCAGACCCCGATGGAGGGAAACTCCAGCGGCAGGCCTCCATAGGCATAGATTCCGGCCTTGACGGCTGTGGTCAGGCGGTTTAAGTGGATGTGGCCCGGGATGATACTGTTATAGGCGTTGACCACGCCTACCCAGGGACGGTCCAGCTCCCAGTCCGTGTACCCGTTGGCATACATCAGAGAGCGGTGAGGGGCTCTCTGAGCCCCTTTCTTCACCCTGTCGCTTCTCATGAACATTGCTCCTTTTACTTTTCAGTTTTTTTGTATCGTTCGTGGAGAGTCCGATGGCAAAGCACGCTTGCCTTAGCCGTAAACGAGCTGAGGAAGAAACGTGACGAGCCAGGGGATGTAGGTTATTAAGAGCAGGGAGAGGATCAGGGCTATGACCATCGGGATGATGGGCTTGCTGATCTCCTCCAGAGAGAGCCCCGTTATGGCGCTGGCCACGTAGATATCAATGGCCACCGGTGGAGTTGCCATGCCTATGGCCAGACCGACCGTGACGATGAGCCCGAAATGGATCAGGTCTCCGCCCAGGTTTGTTATGGCGGGCAGGAAGATGGGCGTCAGGATGATCAGGGCCGAGGCCGTCTCCATGAACATACCCGCAATGAGAAGGACCAGCAGGATCATCATGTAAACAAGGGGCTTTATGCCTCCTGCCATAGCCAGCATAACCTCGGCTATCCGGTCGGGGATATCATAGAAGGCCAGTTCCCAGCCGAATATTTTGGCTGTTGCGATGATGAAGAGGATCAGGGCGGAGGTGACCCCGGCGTTGACCACCAGCTGATAGACCTGGCTGAGAGTCAGGGCCCGGTAGATGAAGACCGCGACAAAAAGAGAGTAGACCACGGCGACGGCTGCAGCTTCGGAGGGGGTGAAGAAACCCGAGAAGATGCCGCCCAGGATGATGACAGGAGTCATGAGGCCCCAGAGCGCCTCGACAAAGAGACGTCCCTTGTTTTGAGTTGCTGAGGCGTCTGCCGCAGGGTAGTTTCTTTTAGCGGCGACCCAGAGCGCGTAGATGATGAGGGCTCCTCCCATCAGGATGCCGGGGATGAAGCCTGCCATGAAGAGCTTACTCACCGGGACTCCGACGATCACAGCATAAAGGACCATGGGGACACTTGGCGGGATGACCACTCCGATGGTCCCTGCTGCGGCGATGAGGGCGGCTGAGAAGTCAAGATCGTAGCCTTTCTTTTCGAGCTGAGGCAGGAGGGCTGAGCCGACAGCTGCTGTGGTGGCGGCTCCGCTCCCTGAGATGGCTGCGATGAACATGGAGGCGACGACCGAGACGATGGAGAGACCTCCGCGGATGCGACCCAGCATAGCCTCAGCAAAGGCCACGATGCGATCGGAGATGCCCCCTTTGGCCAGCAGGTCGCCTGCCAGGACGAAGAATGGCACTGCCACCAGCGCGAAGGAGTTGACTCCCGCAAAGAGCGTCTGAGGCAGGGCCTCCAGGGGCATCTCGGAGAGGAGCATGACGAGCAGCGACGATGCTCCGATGGACAGAGAGATAGGAACGCCCAGAAAGAGCATGGCCAGGAAGGAGATTATGAGCACGGTACCCATCAGACGTTCCCCCTAAGCACTTCCTGACAGTGTGCGAGCAAATGAAGAATGCACACGCTCCCCGTCAGAGGAAAGATCAGGTAAACCCAGCTCATGGAGATGGCGATGGCCGTGGCCATCTGGGTGGACTCCTGGACACAGAGGACGCCGCCATAGACGGTCAGGACGACAAAAAAGATGATGCCAACAGCGTCAATGCCCAGAAGTAAGAGCCTCTTCAATGAGGTGGGCAAAAGGTTCAGAAGAAAGGTGACGGCGATGTGAGCCCCACGCTTGAAGGCCACAGCGGTCCCCAGAAAGGTGGCGGCAACGAGCAAAAAGCACGTCAGCTCTTCGGACCAGGTGAGGGCCCGGAACCAGAAGCGAAAGACTATCTGAAGGATTGTCACGATGGTCATGATGACCATCGTGACAAAAAGGGCCATTTCGCAGAAGGTGTTGACGTATTGGCTGGCTCTTTGCAAAAAACCGTCTCCCGCAGGATGCGGGACGGAAGAGTTTGTGTTGTTTGACATGAAGGTAGCCCTACTTCGTATCGAGGATGGACTGGATCAGCTCTTTGCCGTACTGAGGCTCGTACTTTTCATAGACGCCTTTGACGGCCTCGCGGAACTGCTCCAGATCGGGTTGGTCGACGACCTCCATGCCCTTATCCTTGAGGGACTGGAGCCACTCGACCTCCATTTTGTTGTCGATGGCACGATTGTGTTCGGCTGCTGCCTGAGCCGCCTCCTCCACGATCTTCTGCTGCTCCTCCGTCAGTTTCTTCCATGTCCTCATGCTCATGATGATGATGTTAGGGGAGTAGGCGTGGCGCGTCATGGAGAGGTGGCCGTTTGACTCGTTGATGTTGTAGGCTGTGATGACGTTCAGAGGGTTCTCCTGCCCGTCAATGGTTCCCTGCTGGAGGGCGGTCAGAGTTTCGATCCAGGCCATAGGGACAGCGTTGGCACCCAGAGCTGTAAAGGCGTCGATATAGATGGGGTTTTGCATCACCCGGATCTTAAGTCCTTTCATATCCTCCGGAACCCTTACGGCTTTCTGATTGTTGGTCAGGTTTCGGAAGCCTCGCTCTCCATAGGCAAGGCCTTTCCAACCCAGTTTCTCCATCTCTTTGAAGAAGCCCTTGCCGACAGGACCATCCAGAACCTTGTAGACGTGCTCTGCGTCGCGGAAGAGGAAGGGGAGGTCCAGGACTCCGAAGGAGGGCAGGAAGTTGACGACGGGTCCGCCGGTGATGATGCCCATGTCCACTGTGCCCATCTTCAGGCTTTCAAGCAGGTTGCGTTCATCTCCAAGTTTGGCGTTGGGATAGATGGTTACGGAAACCTCGCCATTTGTTTGTTGTTCCACCAGCTCCTTAAACTTGAGGGCCGCCTCATGGAAGACGTCTTTTTCGTTGATGGCATGCCCCAGCTTCAGGTTAATGGCTGCAAGAGCTCCAGAAGAGCTGACGAGGATGAGGATGAGGGAGAGGAGAGCAAGTGTTAAGTTCTTTTTCATTATTAAAACACCTCCGAATTGATTTAAAGCCCCAGAGGGCTGAGGCCGCCTAGGGCTTTAAGGAACAGAAAAAAGAAACGCCCCAGACGTTATTCCGGTTTGGCCAGCCACCATTCCACCACGGCGCCTGTTGCCACGAAAATGGAGCTGTAAGTTCCCGCGATGATGCCGATGAGCATGGCGTAACTGAAGGCTTCGAGCACCGGCCCCCCCCAGACGCACAGGGCGATGACAGGGAAGAGGGTGGTGAGGGTCGTGTTAATAGTTCGGGAGAGGGTCTGATTGATGGAGCGGTTGACCAGCTCCAGGATGCCGTATTGGGGCAGGTCCCGCCAGTTTTCCCGGAGGCGGTCGAGGATGATGATGGTGTTGTTCAGGGAGTACCCGACGATGGTCAGGAGCGCGGCGATGAAGGACGAGCCTATCTCCATCTGAGTCAGGCTGAAGAAGCCCATGGCCACGATGACGTCGTGGATCAGGGGAACAACGCTGACGACGGCAAAGCGGAATTGAAAACGCACGGTGATGTAGATGAGGATGCCGATGAGAGCGATGATGATGCCTATGAGGGTCTGATTTCGCAGCTCTTTTCCGACGACAGGTCCCACCTTCTCAAAACCCGCCACCTTCATGTCCTGGAACCTCTCCTGAAGAACTTGGACGACGGCCTTCCGACTCTCTTCCGTGTCCTCGTTGGTGCGGATGATGATGCCCTTCTCACCAAAATCCTGAATCATGGCCCCTTTGGCGACGACAGCTGAGACTACATCTCGCACGGTGACGGTGTCGGGTCGATTCTCGAACTCAACCTGAATGACGTTGCCGCCCGTGAAGTCAATGCCCAGATTGAGGCCCCGGAAGAGCAGGAGGGAGATGCTGAGGACGACCAAGATGAGGCTAAACGCCAGAGCCGGTCGGCGGGGGTTCCCCATAAAGTTGATATTAGTCTTCACTTGAACCGACCTCCTAGTTCTGCTTCAAGGCGTTCTGCCTGCGAGAGAGGAAGAGCTGGAGAATGGCACGGGTCACGACCACGTTGGAAAAAACGCTGGCGACAAGGCCGATGGAGAGCGTGACTCCGAAGCCCCGAACAGAGCCGGTTCCGAAGTAAAATAGGACGACTGCCGCTATCAAGGTGGTGATGTTGGAGTCAAGGATCGTCACCAATGCCTTGCGGAAGCCGGCATCAAGAGCGGCGAGGGGAGTTTTGCCTGCCTCCCGCTCCTCTTTCATGCGCTCGTAGATGAGCACGTTCCCATCTACCGCCATCCCAATCGTGAGGATGATGCCCGCGATGCCCGGCAGGGTGAGGGTGGCGTTGAAAGCGATGAGGCCGGCAAAAACCAGCAGAAGGGTGACTGCAAGAGCTACGTTGGCGGCCAGACCCAGAAAGCGATAGTAAATGAGCATGAAGACGAAGACCATGATCGCGCCGATGACACCCGCTTGAAGCCCCTGACGGACGGAGTCCGCACCGAGGCTGGGGCCAACCGATCGGTTTTCGGCTATTTCGACTGCGACCGGCAGAGCGCCGGCCTTCAGCATGATGGACAGGCGCGCGGCCTCGTCCGCCGAGAAACGTCCCGTGATCTGAGCCTCGCCCCCGGCAATACGGCTCTGGACAACCGGAGCGGAGATGACAACGCCGTCCAGGACGATGGCGAGCTGTCTCCCAATCATGCGGGCAGTGGCTTCCTCAAACAGAAGGGCGCCTTCGGAGTTGAAGGCGATGGAGACCCCCATACGGCCCAGGTTGTCAGGGCTGACCCCAGCGGTCTTGAGGTCTTTGCCGGAGATCAGCATCTTGCCCAACAGATAAAAGCGCGCCTGCTGTTCGTCCTCTCCGGGAGCGACAATAGCCCCTTCAATCTGCGCTGCCCGCGCCTGAAAATCTGCGCTGGCGTTGCTCTCCAACCGAATCGCGCTGTCCCAACGCTCCTGAGCCCGGGCAAACTGTTCGTCGTTGTCGTAGTTTTTACGCTGAGGGGCAGGCGGCGGAGGGGCTGAGGCGTCCAGGACCTCTCGGAACTCAAGTTGGGCTGTCTTGCCTATGAGTTCAAGCGCTGCGGTCGGGTCCTGAACTCCGGGGAGGTCGATGATGACGCGATCCTTTCCGCTCTTCTGGATTATCGGTTCAGCCACGCCGTACTGGTCCACACGGTTGCGTAACACGGCTAAAAGCCTGTCCACACTGTCTTTTTCAATTGGGTTCTCGGGAGTCCCCTTAGCCTGAAGGACTATGTGAGCTCCGCCCTTGAGGTCAAGTCCCAGGTTCAGGCGTCCCACTATGGGCCAGGAATAGGCCAGGGCGGCTACGATAACGATCACTACGATCCCAAGCCGTAGGCGATCTTTACGAATCATTCCACATCCCCCTGAGTGCAAAATTCAAAGCAAAATCATCTTCCCCCGTTAGGCTGACTTCTGATGTTGATGCAAAGTTCCCTGCGGGGAAGATACCGTTTAGAAAGAGCCGGTTAAACCAACGTTCCCTTTGCTTTGTCCCGAAAGCGTTGATAGAACGAACGCTGAAAAGTTAAGTTCAATCCGCCTTTTCCTCGCTCAAGGCGGGTGCTGCTGGGGGAGTTGTGCTCTTCTTGGTCTGGACTGCAGACTTGAGGATGCGCACCCTGACGCCCTCCGCGAGTTCAATCAGGAACGTGTCGTCACGTACCTCACGAACCGTACCGAAGAAGCCTCCGATGGTGATGATCTGGTCCCCCCGAGTGATACCGCCGATGAGGGCCTCGTGCTGTTTTTGACGTTTGCGTTGTGGACGGATGATAAAAAAGTAGAAGATGAGGATAAATATAGCAAGCGGAAAAAGCATCCCCATCATGCCGCCCGCACCCGCACTCGCGCCTCCCGCTCCTCCGCTCGACCCGCCGACTGACCCACAAGGGGAAACTGCCGTCGTGGCGGCCGGAGCCGCTGCATGATGGGGATGCTTTTTCCGCTTGCTATATTTATCCTCATCTTCTACTTTTT
>JAAYOR010000087.1 GCA_012520235.1 Fretibacterium sp. | reverse complement strand
GATGGGGTGATCGTCCTCTGCATCCTGCTGGGAGGAGCGGTGGGGCACATCCTGCGCCTGCCCTCGGGGGTGTTGACCGGAGGGCTGATCGCTGGCTTGATTGCTAAGGGGCTGACCCTGGGAGACGTCCCCAGCGGCACGTTTTTATCGATAGTCTCCCAGCTTCTGGTCGCTTACGTCGTGGTCTCCAACTCGGATGTCGCAGCGCTGCGGCGGCATCCGGAGGCGGTCCCGGCGGCCCTTTGTTACATTGTGGTTCTGCTGGCCTTTTGCCTGCTACTGGCGTTTGGGGTGGTCCGTTTCTTTGGACTTGACCTCAACACGGCCATCTACGCGACGGCGCCGGGCGGCCTCTCGGGCATGGCCCTCTCAGCCACGGACGCTGGGGCCGAGACGCCGGTTTCCATGATCTTTCACTTGTTCCGCATGGTCATTGTCCTGGTGGCCACCCCGTTCCTGGCGCTCTTCTTCACCCGATGAGCGAATGGGACGAAGGTGCTTGGGAGTGGCGTGGTGAGCTCTGCCGTTCTCTGAGGCGGCGGGTGGGGCGCGCTCTGCGCGAATATGCGATGATCGAAGAGGGGGACCGCGTGCTCGTGGGGCTCTCAGGTGGCAAGGACAGCCTGGTGCTGCTCCACGCTCTCTCCGACCTGCGTCGGCGCAGCCCCGTCCGGTTTGACCTTGCGGCCTGCACGGTGGCCCTCACCGGGATGGACCTGACGGGCCTGGAGGCGTACTGCCGCGTTCGGGACACGCCCTTCTTCGTCCTGCCCCACCCGACCCTGGAGATCCTGGAGGAGCGGGGTGAGCGGTCGCCATGCAGCCTCTGCGCGACCCTGCGCCGAGGGCTGCTTTCCTCCTTCGCGCGCGACGAGGGCTACAACAAATTGGCTCTGGGCCACAATCTGGACGACGCTGTGGAGACGTTCTTTATGAACCTGCTCCGGGCAGGGCGGGCGCGCAGTTTTCTGCCCAAACTGTTCCAGACTCGCACGGGCGTGACGGTCATACGGCCCCTGTCCCAGGCCTCGGCGGCTGCGGTGCGGGACGAGGCCGAGCGGCTTGCCCTTCCGATCCTCTTCACGATCTGCCCTCACGCGGGGCGCACCGAGCGGCAGCGCGTGCGCGCGATGCTGGAGGAGCTGCACCTGGCTTTTCCCAACCTGAAAAGCCAGGTGATGAACGCTCTCAGAAGCCTCTCCTCCTCCGATCGATGGACGGGAAAAGGGGCTGAGGGCGAAGCCCGGGACAATCTTTCTGACGATCTTTTTCCTGAAGGGAGTGATGTGCTGTGAGAGAGAGCTGGGAGGACTGTGCCTACACGGCCCTCATCGTCTTCTGTTTTTTGATCCGAGGTGAGGAGATCCTGCTGATCCGCCGCGCCAACGAGCCCTACAAGGGCGAGACGACGATTCCGGGCGGGCGCAAGAAACGGGGCGAGAGCCTACGCGCCGCCTGTGCACGGGAGATGCTGGAGGAGACGGGGCTGATTCTGGGCGAGATGTCGTTCGCAGGCGTGCTCCACGCCTGGCGCGACGGGGACCCTATGGAGTACGTCTCGCACTATTACGTCTGTCATGACTTTAAGGGCGAGCTCTGCCCCAGCGATGAGGGCGAGCTCCTCTGGGCGCGCCTGGACGAGAGCCTGGAGCTGCCGGGGATCCACCCCTTCTATCAGCGCATCCTCCCTTACATCCGATGCGGCGAGGTCTTTGACCTCAGCGTGACGCTCTGACGGACGAAAGAAGCCTCAAAGACGCTAATCCTCTCTCCGCTCCCTCGGTTACGGGGGGTCATAATTTGGTAAGTTAAAACACTTTCAGCCTTTCCTGATGAGAATAGCCCCAGGGTTACGGCCCCGGGGTATTTTTATGCATCTCAGCCAGCTCATCCAGCAAGGCCAGCCATTCTGAGACGGCACGGTCCTCGGAAAAGTAATTGGCTCGTTTCCTCAGGAGGTTCGGCGGCATGGGGGCCCGCAGCGCCTCGTCAAGAGCGCGGGCCACGTCCTCGGGGTCGCCCGGGCTCGCCAGATGGCCCCAACGGCCTCCTTCCAGGATCTCGGCGGGCCCGCTGGGGCAATCGGTGGCCACGACGTTGCAACCGCAGGCCAGAGCCTCGGCCACGACGTTGCCAAAACCCTCAAAGAGTGAGGTGGAGGCGAAGAGGGCCGATCGGGACATCCAGGCATAGGGGTTGACGACGTAGCCGGGCAGGAGAACGCGGTCCTGGAGCCCCAGCTCTCGGACGAGGGTTTCCAGCATCCTGCGCTGTTTCCCCTCTCCCAGGATCACGAGCCTTGCGTCACTCTCCAGGAGCGCGAAGGCTTTGATGAGGGTCGCAAAATCCTTCTGGGTCCCCAGCCGTCCCACTCCCAAGATGACCGGAGGCTCCCCTGGAGCCAGCCAGGGGTGGTCGACGGGTTCCTTGGCCTGTTGTAAAAGCTCCTCCGTCACGACCGGATTGTAGATGACGCGGATGCGGTCCGGTGGGAGGAGGCCCAGGATCCGCATCTCATCGGCGACGCCGCGGGAGATTGAGACGCAGGCCGAGGCCAGGGGATAGAGCAGGCGGCACCGGATGAAACGCAGGCGGGTTTGGATCGGGTCACGGTCCAGGGTGAACATGTTGCGCTGCGAGACGATCACCTGAAACCTTCTGCGGAGAAGGAAGCGGGCCATCAGAGCTCTCATGGCGGTGTAGACGGGGAGTAGAAAAAGCGGCCTCCGGTCTTGAAGCTCTCTCAGGAACCGTAAAAAGGAGCCCTTCAAATCCACGACCTCTATTGAGGGGTCCAGAGGCAGCAGCGGCCCCTTAGCCTTCAGGAAGAAGACGGAGACCCTCTTGCCCCGTCGGGCCATGCCGTAGGCAAGGCGTAGGGAAGAGCGCTCCGCCCCACCCATCCCGGCATCGCGAAGGAGAAAAGCGACGCCCCCGGTGCCCTTTTGCCCCCCCATGCGGCCTGACGACGTCGGGGTCAAGATGTCCTTCCCTCTCCAGCAAAGAATCTCCGCGCTGCCTCCAGGTCCTCCTGGGTGTCCACACCCTTGCCCGGAAGAGGGCGGGAGGTGACGACGGTCCGGATTTTGTAGCCGTGTTCCAGTATCTTGAGCTGCTCCAGAGACTCGGCTTCGGCCAGAGGGGTCGAGGGGAGCGTGGTGGAAAGCGCCAGGAAATCGCGGTCGTATCCGTAAAGCCCGATATGGCCGTATACCGGGACGCTGGGAGTGCAGCGCGGGTAGGGGATAAGTGAGCGGCTGAAGTAGAGGGCGTCCCCGTTCCGGTCCAGGACGACCTTGACCTGGTTGGGGTCGCCCATCCTTCTCTCGTCGGATAGAGGGTGGCAGAGGGTGGCGCAGACGACGTCGGGTCCGGAGAACAGGGCTGCGGCCAGCTCATCAAGCATGAGCGGATCCAACAGAGGCTCGTCGCCCTGCACGTTGATGACGGCGTCCACGGGCTCACCGAACCTCTCCGCTGCCTCAGCAGCTCTTGCCGTTCCGTTGGGATGGTCCGGCGAGGTCATGACGACCTCGCCTCCAAAGGCGCGGACCGCCTCAAACACGCGTGCGTCGTCTGTCGCCACGATGAGGGCAAAGAGGCTCCTGGCCTTCAGGGCGCGCTCATAAACGTGCTGGATCATCGGCTTGCCGCAGATGTCCAGCAGGACTTTTCCGGGAAGGCGCTTCGAGGCATACCGCGCCGGGATCACGCCCAGGATTTTTGTTTTCCTCATGTCTTTTTCATGTTTTTTCAAGTTTTTTGCCTCTCTCTAAGCTTATGCTGCTCACGCCACTCCTGACTCCAGAAGCCCGTGGATGTGGATCATCCCGATGGGGCGCCTGTCTTCGACCACGACTAGGACGCTAATCTTCTTCTCCTCCATGAGATGCACGGCTTCTGCCGCCAGGCTGTCGGGCGCGATGGTCTTAGGGTTTTGCGTCATGACGTCCGAGATCCTCAGGTTCATCGCGTCCACGCCGCCGGACTCCAGAAGACGTCTCAGGTCACCGTCGGTGAAAATACCGGTCAGGCGCCCGTCTGAATCGCAGATGCAGGTGGCACCGTAGTTCTTGCTGGTGATAGAGAAGAGGGCTTCCCGAACCGGAACGTCCTCGCCGACCACTGGCAGGCGATCGGGCGGTCCCATGACGTCTCGGACCCGTGTCAACAGACGGCGTCCCAGGGCGCCGCCCGGGTGGAAGAGGGCGAAATCCTCTCGGCGCAGGCCGCGGAGCTGAGTCACCAGCACCGCCAGAGCGTCTCCGATGACGAGCTGCAAGGTGGTGCTGCTCATCGGGGCCAGGTGGAGGGGATCGCCTTCCTGAGAGACGCACGAGTCGATGACGATGTCGCAGTGCTGCGCCAGTAGGGAGCTGAGGCCGCCGGTGACGGCTATTTTCAGCGCGCCCAAGCGGTGGAAATGAGGTAGGAGGGCCAGGATCTCGGAGGTGGTCCCGCTGTTGCTGAAGAACAGCCCCACGTCCTCGCGGCGCACCATGCCCAGGTCACCGTGAACCCCCTCGGCGGCATGCAGGAAGAAGGCGGGGGTGCCGAGCGAGGCGAACGTGGCTGACACCTTGCGGGCGACGTGCCCCGACTTACCCATACCCACCACCACCAGACGCCCGGAGCAGCTGAAGATAGCTCGGCCCGCCTTCACCAGTTCGAGCCCCAGACGGTCGGCCGCGTTCATAACCTCTTGAGCCTCGGCCCTCATCAGGTGTTTGCCCGATTCAAGGAGCTCCCAGTCAGAAAAATCGCGCCCCACTCGTTCGAAGGGCAGGACGTCGTCCATGCAGTTCCACTCTCCTTCAGTTTTTACAGACTTTATGGAATTGCCGGTCAAGCCAGCGGTTCCTTAGATGTTCCGCTGCACCGGGCCCTGTGGATGGCCAGCACGGCGTCCAGAAAAGCCCCCATCTCAGACAGGGGGATCATGTTGGGTCCATCGCTTTTGGCGTCCTCCGGGTTGGGATGGGTCTCGATGAATAGTGCGTCAATGCCCACCGCAGCAGCCGCCCGCGCCAGAGGCAGGGCCATCGTCCTGTCACCCCCGCTGGAAGCGTTCAGACCGCCGGGCCGCTGGACGCTGTGGGTGGCGTCAAAGACCACGGGGCAGCCCAGGTTTCGCATGACGACCAACCCCGTCATGTCCACCACCAGACGGTGGTAGCCCATGGTCGTGCCCCGCTCGCAGAGCATCACTCGGTCGTTGCCCGCCTCGCGGCATTTTTCCACAACGTGGGCCATGTCCTCCGGGGCTAGAAACTGCGCTTTTTTTACGTTCAGAATTTTCCCCGTCCGGGCCGCCGCCGTCAGGAGATCCGTCTGCCGGCACAGGAAGGCCGGTATCTGGACGATGTCGACCACCTCCCCGACGGGCTCTGCCTGCCAGCTCTCGTGGATATCCGTCACCACGGGGAGCTCGGTCGCTTTTTTGATCTGTGCCAGCTGCTCCAGGCCTTTTTCAAGGCCCGGCCCGCGCCAGGAATGCGCGGAGGTGCGGTTGGCCTTGTCGAAGGAAGCCTTGAAAGCACAAGGAACCCCGCGCTCCGCACAGAGGGTGCTGAGCGTTTGAGCGATCTCCAGCCCCAGCTCCAGGCTCTCCAGAGAACAGGGGCCGGCTATCAGGGCCAGCCCGTTGCCTATAGCAAAACCTCCTGCTTTGTAACGATCCTGCCATGTTCTGCTCATGACCTCACCTCAGAGCCTTTTTATCAGATCATTTATCAGGTTATCAAAAAGTGAGTTTCGTTCATCAAAGTCGCTGATAGCGGCCAAGGACCACCAGCAGCAGGGACATTCTCCGGCGCTCCTCCAGTTCTTCTTAGATTTTAACCTAAATCCTTGGCTTCTCATAGCAACTTAACCAATAAAGCCTGTAGGGTGAGCGATTTAAATCCTAAGCGACTGACACAGCGCGCTGCGCTTACTGGTTATCTGGTTAGCAGCTTCACCTCGACATAAGCAGGACCGAAGGGCTTAGAAGCCTTACGCTATTC
>JAAYOR010000086.1 GCA_012520235.1 Fretibacterium sp. | reverse complement strand
GTAGAGAAGGGTTTGCTCCTTCCACAGCGGGGCTTCCTGTTGCCCTTTCAAGGGAAGGGCAAAAACACAACAAAAGGCCCGCGTCAAAAGCGGGCCCTCGTCTCTTCATCTTACTATTGGCCGTGCTTCTTCTTGTGCGCACAGCTCTTCCTGGCTTCTTACGTCAGCATCCTCCGGCTTCCCTGCGCGGTTTGCTTCTTGCTCCCCGTCAAGGGTTGGAGTTCGATGCGGCTTAAAAAACTGCGTAGTCGCTGTCCAAGGGGTCGGCGATGAACATATGTCCGGGGAAGTGGGTGATGGCGAACTCCGGTTTCACTGCCATGATGGCTGCCTGAGGGGTGACGCCGCAGGCCCAGAAGACCGGCAGCTCTCCCTCGTGAATCGGCACGGGGTCCCCAAAGTCGGGTTTATTTATGTCCTTGATGCCGATGGCCTCAGGATTTCCGATGTGAACGGGCGCGCCATGCACGGCCGGAAAACGTCCGGTGCAGAGCACGGCCCTTGGGACTAGCGAGGCGGGGATGGGCCTCATGGAGACGACCATCGGGCCCTTGAGGCGTCCTGCCGGGTGGCAGGCGATGTTGGTGATGTACATGGGCACGTTACAGTCACAGTCGATATGGCGAACCTTGATGTTGGCCTGAATCAGAGCGCCCTCAAAGGAGAAGGAGCAGCCCAGCAAGAATCCCACCAGGTCGTCGCGCCAGTACTTTGTCACGTCGGTGGGCTCGTCGACGCACTCTCCGTTTTTCCAGACCCGGTAGCGCGGGATGTCCGTGGCGAGGTTTGCGCCCGGCGCCACCAGAGCGGGCTCAGTCTTCCCCGGTTCGGTCACGTCCAGGATAGGGCAGGGCTTGGGGTTGCGCTGTGCGAAGACCAGGAAGTCGTAAGCCAGGTCCTTGGGCAGGACCACCAGGTTCCCCTGCACGTGCCCTGCGCACATCCCCGATGTGGGACGGTCCCACTTGCCCTCCCGGATCATCTGCCGCACCTCGCGGGGCGTGTGGTTCGCAAAATCGCTCATCTTCGCCATCTCAAGTCCTCCTTAATATCGTGATGTTGTGAGTCTTCTCAAGGGTCGAGGAGAATTAGCCCTGCTCCTGTGGGAGCGACAGGAGTCCAGAGGACAAGTCCTCTGGCGGGGTCTGGGGCAGAGCCCCGGAGATTGGATCAAACTCCTCCGGATAGGGCGGCGCTCCTGAGGTTTTTCACTGCGATCCCGTTTTCCTCCAGAGTCGTGCGCACCACTTGGGCCATGCGGACCGCCTCGGGGTTGTCGCCATGTACGCAGATGGAATGGGCCTTCATGTGGAGCAAAGAGCCGTCAGCTGCGGGGACGACCCCCTCCTTGACGAGTCGCACCATGCGTTTTGCTGCCTCATTGGGGTCGTGGATGAAGGCTCCGGGCTGATTGCGCGGAACCAGCGAGCCGTCGGGCATGTAGCCGCGGTCCACAAAGGCCTCAGCGGCGAAGGGGATGCCCAGCTCAGCGGCCGCCTTTTCAAACTCGGAACCCGCCAGTCCCATGAGGATGACATCCCGGCCCAGGACCTGGACCGCCCGTGCGATGGCGATGGCCATTTTTGGGTCCTTAGCTGCCTGGTTGTACATGGCCCCGTGGGGCTTGACGTGCTGGAGCTCCATCCCTTCGGAGCGACAGATGGCGGCAAGCGCACCGGCCTGATAAAGCGTA
The DNA here is from genome assembly GCA_012520235.1 of Fretibacterium sp. Classification (GTDB taxonomy): domain Bacteria; phylum Synergistota; class Synergistia; order Synergistales; family Aminobacteriaceae; genus JAAYOR01. Next base: position 5,455 of record JAAYOR010000086.1, on the reverse strand, counting down.
TAGGCATAGAGCTCGTCGGGCGTGCAGGTCATGTTGCGCCGCCCGAAGCCCAGGAGGTCGGGATAGCCGGGATGGGCTCCGACGGCCACACCCTGGGCTTTGGCCATTCGCACGGTCTTTACCATGATGGAAGCGTCGCCTGCGTGCCAGCCACAGGCGATGTTTGAGGAGCTTACGGAGCCCATGACCTCCTCGTCCATCCCCATCTTCCAGTCGCCGAAACTTTCGCCCAGGTCACTGTTGAGATCGATAGTTGCCATGATGGTTTCACCTCGTCAAAAAGTCAAAAATTTTTTGTTCTCTTCCCCCGGGAATGGACGGTCTTTTTTCTTCTGTCCCTCTCGGGTCCCCGGAGGGCCGGATTTGCCCCTGAGAGCCTGGCTGTCTCTGGACAAGCGCTTTTACATCGTCTATAGTAAAACACAATGGCTTGAAAAGAAACCGTAATAAGGTGAAAAAGTCAACATGCGTTTTGATGTTTTTGCTCCGGACCCCGGAAAGGAGGCAAGGTTCCTCAGCGGTCCCGAGATGGAGCTGTTCCAACCTCGGTTTTCCACAAAAATGAGTGCTGAAGAGTAACCACAGAGGAGGTTTCGCGAAAATGAGTGAGCAGCAGAAACGCAGTTCCAAGGACACCATGAGCATCCTTCTGGGTGCGGCCTTTTTGATGGCCACGTCGTCTATAGGCCCTGGGTTTATCACGCAGACGACGGTCTTCACCGAGCAGTTGAAAACCGCCTTCGCCTTCGCAATAGCCGTTTCGATTGTTGTGAACATCGTGGTTCAGCTGAACGTGTGGCGCATTTTGACCGTCTCAGGGCTGAGAGGTCAGGACGTTGCCAACAAGGTGTTACCCGGCCTGGGCTACTTTTTGGCCTTTGCCGTCGCTCTGGGTGGTCTGGCCTTCAACATCGGCAACGTGGGCGGCGCGGCGTTGGGATTCGAAGTCATGTTCAGCCTTGACCAGACTACTGGAGCCGTCATCAGCGCGGCCATAGCCATCATCATCTTCCTGTGGCGTGACCTTGGCAAGGCCATGGACCGTTTCACCCAGATCCTGGGGTTCGTCATGATAGCGATGATCGCTTACGTCGTGATTACGACCAAACCGCCGATAGCTGCGGCTTGTAACGAGATCATTAAGCCGACGAACATCGACTGGAAGACGATCCTGACCCTGATCGGCGGGACCGTTGGAGGCTACATCACCTTTTCGGGCGCTCACCGTCTCATCGACGCGGGCATCACGGGAGAGGAGAACCTGGGGCGCGTCAACATGGGCGCAACAAACGGTATCATCATCACCAGCATCATGCGCTTCCTGCTCTTCCTGGCCGTTTTGGGCGTGGTCGTGACGGGCGTCAAGCTGGACCCCTCAAACCCGGCTGCCGACGCCTTCCGCATCGCTGCCGGCAACATCGGCTACAAGATCTTCGGCGTCATCCTGTGGGCTGCGGCCATCACCTCCGTCGTCGGCTGCTCCTACACATCCGTCTCCTTCCTGCGCACGCTTTTTGGGAACGTTGAGCGTTATCATCGATTCTGGATCATCGGTTTTATCTGTGCCTCAACGGGTATCCTGACCTTTATTGGCCGTCCCGTCACTCTGCTGGTGCTCGCCGGCTCCATCAACGGAGTGATCCTTCCCCTCTCCCTGGGCTCCGTGCTCCTGGCAGCATACCGCAAGGACATCATCGGCAGTTATCACCATCCCGTCTGGATGACCGCTCTGGGCTGGATTATGGTTGCGTTCACAGCCTGGATGGGCTGGGGCTCCCTTCAGAACCTCTCCAAGCTGTTTGGCGGTTAAGTTTTAGTTTTCTTCAGGGCGACCGGGTGAACTTCTCCCGTCGCCCTGTTTTTTTCAGGCTGAAAACCGTGGGTTCTCCCCGCGCCCACACCCGCACTCGAAAGGGAACTTGTTCCCTTGACCCTTTTCAAATAAGCGAGGAGTCCGGAGGACAAGTCCTCCGGCAGGGCCTGGGGCAGAGCGCCGGGGTCTTGCCTGCGGATTTGAGACGATCTTTTTCGTGAGTTTTTTTATGAGGGAGGGATATTGATGGAGGCCGTTTTTCCGCGCGTTCTGACTGCGGGAGAGGCCTGTTGGGTCGTGGAGTTTGGAGACAGCATCGACATGGCAGTCAACGCCCGCGTCCAGGCCTTGCGCAGAAAAATAGAATCCGCACCTTTTCCCGGCTTCATCGAGACTGTGCCGACCTACCGTTCTCTGGCCGTGTGTTTCAACCCGATGGTCTCGGATGGGGAGAAGCTGAAGGATGCTCTTTTGGAAACGGCTCAAGGCCTCACCGCTGAGGCTGAGGCTGAGGGTGAGACGGTGCTGATCCCGGTCTGTTACGAAGGGGAGCTTGCGCCGGATCTGCCCCGAGTGGCCGAGCACACGGGCCTTTCGGAAGAAGAGGTGGTGCGTCGACACACGGCAAATGATTGCTACTGCTACATGCTGGGCTTCACCCCGGGCTTCTCCTATCTGGGCGGTATGGACCCCACGCTTGAGACCCCACGGCTCAAGGAGCCGCGCGAGAAGATCCCTGCCGGCTCGGTCGGGATAGCTGCCAAGCAGACGGGCATCTACCCCATCGACAGCCCCGGTGGCTGGAACCTCATAGGCCGGACGCCCCTGACGCTGTTTGACCCGGACCGACCTGTGCCCATCTTTCTGAACGCGGGGATGTGGGTGCGGTTCTATCCTGTGGGGCCGGAGGAGTTTGCGCGCATCAAAGAGGATGCGGCGCGCCCTGACTGGAAGCCGGAGATGAGACGAAGGGAGGCGGACGCGTGATGCGGTTCAGGGTTGAAAAGAGCGGGATGCTGACCACGGTGCAGGACCTGGGCCGGCGCGGCTATCAGCTTCAGGGGGTGCCTGTGGCCGGAGCTATGGACGCCTGCGCGCTGCGGCTCGGTAACCTGATGCTGGGGAACGACGAGGGCGCCGCCGCCCTGGAGACGACCTTGCTGGGCCCGACTCTGATAGTGGAGGAGGGGAGTGCCTGCTGTGTCGTGACCGGAGCGGACTCCCCGATCAAGAAGAACAACGTGCCGGTGGAACCCTGGCGGGTCTTCCGCCTGAACAAGGGGGACACGCTCGCACTCTCTGCCCCGAAAAACGGGGTGAGGTCGTATCTGTGTTTCAGCGGGGGCATTGACGTGCCTCTGGTCATGGGGAGCCGCTCCACCTATACGCGCGGCCGTTTCGGAGGGCTTGAGGGCCGTGCCCTGAAGCCGGGCGACTGTCTTACTCTGGGATTGCCCGACCCCCTCTGGGAGTCCTCAGAGGGGCTGGAATGCCCCTCGTCGCTCCGTCCTCTCCGGGACCCCAGGACGCCTCTGCGCGTCCTCTTAGGGCCCCAGGACGATGCCTTCACGCCTGAGGGGATCGAGACCTTTCTGACCTCGGAATATGTTATTTCAAGCTCGGCCGACCGGATGGGCTACCGGATGGAGGGGCCTGTCATCGCTCACAAGGCAGGGCCCGACATCGTGTCGGACGCGGTGGTCCTGGGCACCGTGCAGGTGCCGGGGCATGGGCAGCCTATCGTGATGTTGGCGGATCGTCAGACCACAGGGGGTTATACGAAGCTGGCGACGGTCTGCACGGCGGACATCGGCGTTCTGGCCCAGCGCCTGCCGGGTCAGACGGTGCGCTTTGCCCGGATATCCGCTGTGGACGCTGTCAAATACCTAGCCGAGGAAAGCCGGCTCTGTGAGGAGATGAGACGCCTGCGTGCGGCGTGGCGCGTCCAAGGCGCCTCCTCCGGTGGAGCCCGCGCGGCTCAGGCTCAAAACTCCGGCGCGCTCAGGGTCATCGTGGACGGCGCCGCACACAACGTGACCTGGGAACGGTTGGAGTAGAGCGCCGACTCTCAGGCCTGGATAAAAAAGCCTGGGCAAAAAAAGACAAAAAACCGGACAAAAAACTTTTCTGGCGACGTGCAACGAAGAGACGAGACATCCTTACCCGCTTTGGCCGAACCTGTTGGCGGGGGAGGATGTCTCGTCTCATGTCCGGAGCCCCATATGCGGAGTGTGTCTTGCCTCTCTCCCGCCTTCGCCCTCCGGGCTCCGGGGTAAACGAGGAAAAATGAAGAGGTATTTTAAGGGGATAAAAGAGGTTAAGGATATTAACCTTAGTTGACCTTTATTTCGTTCAGGGGTTATTATAAGGAGGCTGATCCCCTTCCTGGGGTCTCCTCCGCGAGTCCGGGGCACTTTGCCCAGACCCCGCCGGAGGACTTGTCCTCCGAACCCCAGTCGTTTGTCTGAAAAGGGTCAAGGGAACAAGTTCCCTTTCGGGTGCGGGTGTGGGCGCGGGGAGAACCCACGGTTTTTAACCTGTGGTTTGAGGTTAAATTAGAAGGTTTGAGTCATAGGATTTGATGAGGAGTGTTTTCGGATGATTGATGCGGTTATCTTTGACATGGACGGCGTGATGTTCGATACGGAGACGCTGAACATGAGGGCCTGGATGGAGGCCGGAACTCTGCACGGGTATGTTGTGACCGAGGAGATGGTCCACGCGCACATCGGGGCGAACGTCCAGTTCACGCGGAACCTTATGGAGAAGCATTTTGGCCCGGAGTTTGATTTTGACGCGGTGCGCGCCGATCGCATTCGCATCGCCTTTGAGGACATCAAAGAGAACGGAATGCCGGTCAAGCCGGGGCTGGTGGAGCTTTTGGACTGGCTAAGGGGTCGAGGGTTCCGGACGGCGATGGCCACTTCGAGCGAGAGGCGTTTTGTGGATTTCTACCTGGAGCGTTCGGGCATCCGGCACCCTTTTGACGTCATCGTCACGGGCGATATGGTGACGCGGAGTAAGCCGGAGCCGGACATCTTTTTGAAGGCAGCAGAGGAGCTGAGAACCGAGCCCGTGCGCTGCATGGTCCTGGAGGACTCTTACAACGGAATCCGCGCGGCGCGGGCGGCCGGGACCGTCCCGGTCATGATCCCGGACCTTCTGCCCCCGACGCTGGAGATGGAGAGACTGTTCCACGTGAAACTTGACAGCCTGAAGGAAGTCGCCCCTCTCATTGAGGCTCTCAACTCAGAGGGCGGTGGCGCCTCATGACGGAGCAGCTTCGGACCTTTGTTGCGGTGGTTCCCTCGGAAGAGGTCCTGGACGCGCTTGAAGGGTATCTGAGGCGCCTTCGGCCTCTGGCCCGGTGTCGCTGGGTCTCGCGTCCTCAGCTTCACCTGACGCTGCGCTTTTTGGGCGAGCGCCCCCCTGAGGAGGTCGAGAAAGTGAAGGCGGCTTTATCGGGAGTGATGGTGGAACCGTTTGAGGCGTCTTTGAACGGGGTCGGAGGTTTTCCGAACCTCAACCGTCCGCGCGTCCTGTGGCTGGGCATGAGGGACGGAGCGGAGGCTCTGAGCGCTCTGGCGTCGCGCGTGGAGTCGGCCCTGGAAGGCGTCGGGATCGAACGTGAGAGTCGGCCCT
>JAAYOR010000085.1 GCA_012520235.1 Fretibacterium sp. | reverse complement strand
TCACTACTTTCAGGTGGTGCATTCAGATTGTAAATCCAAGTTGTAAATCCAAGCCTTTCATCCTTGTTTTTTACCGGGATATAGGATATATTACGCTTGTATACAAGTTCAGGTTTAAAAAACACCATGCACCCATTATATCTGATTTTTTCCTTTTGTGGAGGGTCTCTTGAAAATTGGGACAAAAAAAGAACAGGCCTACATGATGCTGAAGGAGATGTTCCTGAGAAGGCGCTTTGTCCCCGGGACGATGCTCTCGGAGAATGAGCTGGCGCGTTTCCTTGGGATGAGCCGCACCCCGATTCGAGAGGCTTTGCAGGTACTCCAGAGCGAGGGGTTTGTGAAGGTGCGCCCCAAACAGGGCATTGAGTTCAAGGGCCTCAGCTCAACGGTCCAACGGGAGACGCTGGAGCTGCGCGCTGCCATTGAGGGGTATGTCATGGCGGGTTGTCTGCCCATGAAGCAGGAGGATATCCTGGCCCTGAAGGGGTTGATTGAGGAACAGAGAAGATGCTGCTCCGAAGGGGACCTCAAGGAGTACCTCAGGCACGACTTCGCTTTTCACAGCTATTTCTTTGAGCTTTATGGCAACTCCATGATCATGGAGGTCCGTCGCTCTATCAACGAGCGCTTTATGAGCGTAGGGTTGGAAGTCCTCAGAGACGCGGTAGGGATCCGCGACTCGTTTCAGGGGCACCTGGCCATTATGGAAGCTGTGGAGGCTGCGGACGTCTCAAAGACGCTGATGGCTGCCCACGCTCACATCGAATTTGGAAAACGGCGTTTATTAAGCGCCGTGCCCTTAGGGGTGGAGGAGGGATGAAGGCTTTGAAAGATGTTCAGGTTTCAGCCCGGGAGACTCGGAAGCGAACGCTGGTTGTGCGACTGGGTCCTGGTGCCGGGGTGGCCTCGGGTATCCGGGAGGTCTGTGAAAAATACTCCGTCCGGTCCGGGGCGATCACAACTTTTTTGGGCAGCCTGAGTCAGGTGGCTTTCACCTGGCCTGTGCCCTGCCCTGAAGCCCGGGCGGGGTTAAAATATCGGGAGCCCCTGGTTTTTCCGGGGCCGATTGAGGTCCTGAGCGGCGCCGGCACCATCGGGGTCATGGCGGGGTCGGGAGAATTTGCCCTGCACCTCCATGCGGCCTTCACCGACGCCGAAGGGCGGGTCTGGGGAGGACACCTGTTGGACGAGGGCAACGTGGTTGCGGTCACGCTGGAGCTGACCCTTGAGGCCTTTGAGGATGCCTGCCTGACCCGCGCAACGGACGAGGAGACGGGGATGATGCTCTTCACCCTATAAGACGCGCAGCAGCATTTTTCTTGAGTTGTTACCGGCCCCTGAGGGCGTGGTGTTATAACTGGCTTTGAACATCTGACTGACATAAATATCTGACTTGAAACAGGAGGTTTTTGCAGGATGGAACAGCCGAACATCATCCGAATGTCCGCCAGGACTCCCATCAACGAGTACGGCGGAGAGTTGCTCCGAAGTTTTTACGAGACCATGCTCACCATACGCAGGTTTGAGCAGACGGTGGAGGAACATTTTTTAGCCGGCCACATCCCCGGTTTCATTCACCTCTACATCGGGGAGGAGGCCATTGCCACCGGAGTGATGGCGAACCTGGGGCCCGCGGACTACATTGAGAGCACCCACCGGGGGCACGGGCACACGATCGCCAAGGGCGCGGATCTCAACCGTATGATGGCCGAGATCTATGGCAAAAAGACCGGTTGCTGCCGGGGCAAGGGCGGCTCCATGCACATCGCGGATTTCAGCGTGGGGATGCTGGGCGCCAATGGGGTGGTCGGCGGAGGGTACAACCTTGCGGCCGGCTCAGCTCTCGCCCAGAAGATGCAGGGGCGCAAGGACGTCTCTGCCGTGTTCTTTGGGGATGGGGCCAGCAACCGGGGCACGTTCCACGAGGCGGCAAACCTGGCCTCGGTATGGAAGCTGCCCCTTCTCTTTGTCTGTGAGATGAACGAGTATGCCTCCACCACCCCCTACCTCACCGCTACCTCCGTGGCCGACATCTCCCGGCGGGCCTATGGCTACGATATGCCGGGTATTATTGTGGACGGCAACGATGTGTTTTCCGTCTACGAGGCGGCAGGCAAGCTGGTGGAGTACATGAGAGCTGGTAACGGCCCCGCCTTCCTGGAGTGCAAGACCTATCGGGTGAAGGGACACTTTGTGGGAGACCCCGAGAAGTACCGCACGAGGGAAGAGGTTCAGAAGAACATCGACGAGCGAGATCCCATCGAGGGCTTCAAGAAGAAGGTTCTGGAGGCGAAGGCTCTGACGGACGAGGACCTGAAGGCAATTGAAAAGAAAGTGGAAGAGCGGATTAAGGCGGCTCTTCGATTTGCCGAGGAATCCCCCGAGCCTGATGTCTCAGAGCTGATGACCGGGATTTATGCTTAAGAGAGCCGAGGTGCGATCATGAAAAACATCACATTTTCTCAGGCCACTCTGGAGGCCATGGAAGAAGAGATGCTGCGCGACGAGCGGGTGTTCGTCATGGGAGAGGACATCGCCCGTCAGGGCGGTATTTTTGGACAGTTCCGCGGGCTTCCCGATAAGTTCGGTCGGGAGCGGGTGATCGACACGCCCATATCGGAGACCTCCATCGTCGGGGCGTCTGTGGGGGCGGCTTTGGCCGGGATGCGCCCGGTGGCGGACATGCACTTTGCCGACTTCATCGGGGTCTGCATGGACGAGGTGTTCAACCAGATGGCGAAGGCCTACTACATGTTTGGCGCGCAGAAAACCGTGCCCCTCGTGCTGAGAGCCCCGGACGGGCTCATCAATCAGGCCGCAGCCCAGCACTCTCAGAGCATTGAGGCCTGGTTTGCCCACATCCCCGGCCTCAAGGTGGTCATCCCTTCCAACCCCGCCGACGCCAAGGGGCTCCTCAAGTCGGCCATCCGCGATGAGAATCCCGTGCTCTACTTCGAGCACAAGGCGCTCTTCCCCCTCACCGGGGATGTGCCGGAGGGCGACCATCTGGTGGAGATAGGGAAGGCGCGAGTGGAGCGGGAGGGCAGCGACCTGACCATCGTCTCCTGGTCTCTGACGCTGCTGAACGCCGCTAAGGCCGCAGATCGGCTTGCTTCAGAAGGGATCAAGGCTGAGGTGATTGACCTGCGCTCGATCTCCCCCTGGGACAAGGAGACCGTCCTGAAGTCCGTCGCGAAGACAGGGCGGCTCTGCGTCGCTCACGAGGCGGTGAAGCAGGGCGGGTTTGGAGCGGAGATTGTGGCGACCGTGGCTGAGGAGGCCTTGGACTGCCTGGACGCCCCAGTCGTGCGCGTCGGAGCGCCCTTCACCCCCATCCCGTTTGCCCGGCCGCTGGAGCAGGCTTATCGAGTCACGTCCGACACGATTTACGACGCGATCCGCAAGATCCTCTAGGCGGAAAGGAGCGTTCTCATGGCTGTTGCTATCACAATGCCGAAGCTGGGTCTGACGATGACCCGCGGTTCGGTGAAGGAATGGAAGAAGAAGATCGGGGATACGGTGAAAAAGGGGGAGCTCCTCTACACCGTCGCCACGGACAAGCTGACCGTTGACGTTGAGAGCACGGCGGACGGTGTGCTCCTTGCCGTGACGATATCGGAGGGAGAGTCCGTGCCTGTAGGCGCTGTCATCGGCTACATCGGTGCGGAGGGTGAGCAGGTGCCGGCGGAAGCCGCAGCAGTTTCCGCGCCAGCGCCTCAGGCCGCATCTGCACCTGCACCTTTAGCTCCGGCAAGCCCTGCGGCTGCGGCAAGTGCCGTTCCTGTCGCGCGGGGTGCGGGGCGTCGTGTTCCCTCCTCGCCCAAGGCCAAAAAACTGGCGCGTGAGCTGGGCGTGGACCTCTCCCGCGTGGAGGGGACCGGGCCTTCCGGCTGGGTGGTGGCTCGGGACGTTCAGGCCGCTGCTGCGGCAGGGACGGCTCGGACGTCGCCCGTCGCGGCCCGGATGGCGAAGGAAGCGGGGCTTGACCTCTCAGCCTTTGCGGGAGCGCGGTTGATGAAGGAGGACGTGGCGGGAATCGCTGCTGCCCTCGGGAGAGAGCCGGCCGAGCGTCGCATCCCGGCCACGCAGATACGCAGCGTCATCGCAGAGCGGATGACTCTGAGCGTGAACACCATCCCGGCGGTTCATTATTTTGCGGACGTCGATATGACCGAGCTGACCCGTCTGCGTCAAAAGTTTAACGGGCTTCTGGCAAAGCAGGGACTCAAAGTCTCCTACAACGACATTTTCATAAAACTTTGCGCCAGGCTGCTGATGGAAAACCCCATGGCCAACGCCTCGGTGGAGGTGGAGCCGGACGGAAGCCCTGTCTTTGTGCTTCATGGCACGGCCAATGTTGGCCTGGCGGTGGCTCTGTCCGGCGGGCTGATCGTCCCGAACGTCAAGGACGCTCAAAACAAGGGTGTGGCTGAGATAGCTCGGGAGACTCAGGACCTGGTGCAGCGAGCGCGCAGCGGCAATCTGACCCTGGACGAGATGACGGGCGGCACCTTCACCGTGTCGAGCCTTGGAGCGATAGATATTGACTCGTTTACTCCCATCATCAACCCTCCGGAGGCCGCGATCCTTGGGATAGGACGGATAAAGGACAAGCCCGTGGTGGTCGAAGGTGAGGTCGTTGTGCGGCCCATGGCAACGCTTTGCCTGGCGGTGGACCATCGCCTTCTGGACGGAGCGGACGCGGCCCAGATGCTGGCGCGCCTGAAGGAGCTTGTGGAGAGCCCGGAGACTTTCCTGCTCTGAGAGGCGGGACAGGGACAAAACTTCTTTTGGCCTCGAATGGGGGAGGGTTTCTCTTGAAAAAACGAATTGTCATCATCGGGGGCGGACCTGGCGGCTACGTGGCCGCCATCCGCGCGGCTCAGATGGGGGCCTCCGTGACCCTTGTTGAGCAGCGCCGGACCGGTGGTACGTGTCTGAATGTCGGTTGCATGCCCACCAAGGTCTTTTTGCACGCGGCGGAGCTCTACCGCTCGATGCAGGAGGAAGCATCGGTGAATGGCATCTTTGCGGAGGACATCCGCTTTGACTGGAGCAAGGTTCTGGCGCGCAAGACCGAGGTGGTCAACCACCTTGTGGAGGGCGTGGAGGGTCTGCTCCAGGCCAACGGGGTGGAGCAGATCTCGGGGCGGGCCAGGCTGACGGGCCCGAGGGCCGTGGACGTGGAGGGGCGTTCCCTCACGGCAGATTCCGTGATCGTGGCCACGGGCTCCGCTCCTGCCATCCCCCCCGTTCCGGGGCTGGACGATGAGGGAATCATGACCAGCGATCAGGCCCTGTCGCTGCCCCAGCTGCCTCAGAGCCTCCTCATCCTGGGGGGCGGGGTGATAGGGGTGGAGCTCGCCTCAATCTTTGCGACCTTCGGCGTCGCTGTGACCGTGGTGGAGATGCTGCCGGAGATCTTGCCCAACGTCGATGCAGAAATAGCGGGCCTGCTGCGCTCCGACCTGACTGAGCGCGGCGTGAAGTTTTACACGGGCGCGAAGGTGAAGTCCGTGGCCCGGAGCTCCTCAGGTTATGAGATGGAAGTAGACTCCTTGCCGGAGCGTCTTTTTGCGGAGAAAATTCTGGTGGCGGCGGGCCGCCGTCCCTGTGCCTCGGGCCTCGGGCTTGAGGAGGTAGGGGCGGAGGTGGTTCGGGGTCGTCTTGTCGTCAATCCGCTGATGGAGACGCGCGTGAAAGGGGTCTACGGCATCGGCGACTGCACGGGCGGCATCATGCTGGCTCACGTGGCCTCCCGCGAGGGAGAGGTGGCGGTGGAGAACATCATGGCCCCCGAGGGCTGCAAGGTTCGAATGGACTATAAGACCGTCCCCAGCGCCATCTACACAAAGCCTGCTGTCGCCTCCGTGGGGTTGAGCGAAGCGGACGCGCTCCGCCAGGGGCATCGGGTGCGGGTTGGACGTTTCCCTCTGGCCGGCAACGGCAAGAGCGTCATCACGGGGGACGCCTCCGGCATGGCCAAGATCGTGGCGGACGAACGATATGGCGAAATTTTAGGGGTCCACCTCATCGGAGGCCCGGCCACGGACATGATCGCGGAGGCGGGGTTGGCGCTTCGCCTTGAAGCCACTCTGGACGAGGTTTTGACGACGATCCACGCGCACCCCACTGTGTCCGAGGCCGTTGCTGAGGCCGCGATGGCCGCCTTAGGCAGGGCCATCCACTTTCCCCCGTCAAACTGAGTCGGCCGGGCCCTGCCGTCTTGCGGGCAACTTTTATCAGCTGCGCGCCTTGCCCTTCAGGTTGGGGAAGGCGCGCTTTGATATGCTTCCCTGTTTGGATTAAAGAACGAGCAATGTCGAGAAAAAGACCGCGCAAGGCCTTGGGCCTGCGCGGTCTTTGCTTAGAGCTGCTCAGATCCGGAACTGCTCCAGTGCCCTCCTTCAGCGGGAAATCTTAAACCTTCGGGAGGAGGAGCTCTTCGAGGTCCTCCAACGTGGAGCCGGCAAACATCTCCTGGGTGGAGAGTCCTGCCAGAGCTTTTTTAAGGGCCTCCTTCGTGTAGGGCGTCCCGATGATGCGGTCCAGCAGCGGGGTGTAGTCGCCACTTCCAAAATAGTCACCGTGCAGGGCGCAGGAGGTCACGAGGCCTTTCTGCACGTTGAGAAAGACCTCCAGTCCTCCCCAGGGGAAGCGCAGCTTCCTGCGCTCGGTGAACTCGGGCGAGACCCCGTAGTTCCAGTCCCAGGAGGCGTATTTTTCCTTGGCAAGTTGCTTCACCTGCTCGTTCTCCTCAGGCGATAGAGTCAGGGGTGTCAGGTTGGAGATCCTGCTCTGCAGCTCTGCCATGAACTCGTCCACGGAGGGCGCGCCGGGCAGAAAGGGCCGGATGTTCGCGACCCGCGCGCGGATGGATTTGACCCCCTTGCTCTGGAACTTGTCCGCTGAGACCTTCAGGGCCTGAGAGAGGACCTCAAGATCGCTGTCATAAAGAAGGGTCCCGTGGTGCAGCATGATGCCGCCCCTGCGGTACTGAGCGCCCCCCGACACCTTGCGCCCCTCAATGGCGATGTCGTTGCGCCCCGAGAGCTCGGCCGGGGCGCCCATCTGGGAAAGCGCCTCAAGGATGGGCCCCGTGAAGAAGGCGAAGTCAAAGTCCCCGCGCTCGTCAGCCCTGATGAAGCTGTAGTTGATGTTGCCCAGGTCATGGTAGACTGCCCCGCCACCCGAGTTGCGCCGGACCACGTTGATGTTGCGCTCTGCCACAAAGTCTCCGTTGATCTCCTCCAGGGTGTTTTGAAAGCGCCCGATGATGATGGAGGGCTCGTTCTGCCAGAGCATGAAAAACTCCGCACCCTCCTGAGCGGCCTTGCGGCATAGGGTCTCCTCAAGAGCCAGGTTATACTGAGGTTTTTTATTCCGGTTTTCGATGACGTACATACTTTTTCCCAGGCCTCCTTGTTATTGGTAAATATTGGAAAAATGTGTTGGGAGAAACGAACATTGCTGTCTGATTGCAAGTATATCATGAGAAATATAACCCCATGTCTGACTCCTAAATCCACAGGATGTCAGGCCGCCCCGCAGGTCAGCAGCAAGAGCAAGAACACCCCCAATAATGACCCCACCTTCATCCTCAATCGCATCACAACCGCTCCTTTCATTTTGGTTTCCTATATAAAAACCGCCCGCCCCACGCACAGGGCGCAGGACGGGCGGAACGTTTTCTATGGAGAAACTGACCTCAGTTTTTCGTCATTCAGCGAGTGCGGGACGCACGCACGCACGCAATTGTTGCCCTCTCAGGAAAAAGTCAAGGGGAAAAGAACCGTATTCAAGGGCAAAGGCCGTCCGCACGCGTCATCCCACCCCTCGGGAAAATTCATCTCTTTCAAATTAAAAAACAAAAACAAAAACAAAAACAAAAAACATAGTTTATCCGCTACGCCCCGATTGTAAACGCCTCAAGTCTCAGGGTCAAGGGGCTAGTCGCCTGCTTATGCGGATTTGAATCTGTGTTCATCCGTGGTTCAAAAAAAGTTCAAAGTTCAAGATTCAAAGATGTTTCAACACTTAATTTGAACTTTATAAACTTGATAACTTTGAACTGTTCTCTTTAGGCCAGTAGCGATCGACCTCAACACGGGCGTCGGCCTCAGAGAGGCTGAACATCCTGGCTACCCTTGCCACAGCCTCGTCTTGCGAAGCGCCAAAATCACGGCACATCCCCACGGCTCCCTGAATATTACCTTCTTCTCTGCCCTCGGCTCTGCCTTCGGCTCTACCCTCAGCTCTGCCCTCAGCTCTGCCCTGTCTGAGCACGTCGTTAATGTAGGTATTCGTCACCGTCTCCTGGTCAAACAGCATCGTCATAATGTCCATCACTTCCACCTCCCTCTCCTCCAGATATTCCCTCAGGACGTCCCGTTCTTTACAAATACGTATCGTCTCACGAAGAGCTTTTCTCGTCTTCCCATGGAGCTTCACCTGCTCTTTGAGCACCTTGCAGAACGTCACATACTGGGTGATGATATCTCCCTCACCCTCACCATAGATAATTTTAGCCCGCACCTCAACAGCGCATTCCTTGCCCGCAAAGAACACCTTTGACAACGAGAGCTCATTGGGGCAATCCTTTCGGTCATCCGTATAGATAACGTAGATCTCCGGCTCGGGCAGGTTGACGCGGCTACTGGCGTAGAGGTTCTTCCTCGAATCGGTAAAATACCTCCGCCAGGTCTGAGCCATGTAGAGCATGGCGCGGATGAGGATGTTCTCCGTCCAGGTGCTCTGGGCCTCCAGGAGGATCATCAGCTGGTCTGACACCATAAAGCCTAAATCGTTATAGAGGTCGTCCACCAGAATGTTCTCAATGGTGATGTCCCTCAGGTCGTCCTCCGTGGCCGTCGTGTCCTCCGGATGCAGCGTCCGGTAGAGCTGGAGCAGGTACTTTCTTTGGCTGAACAGGTCGGAGAAGACGCTAGCCTTTATCGTGTGCTTCATCCCCTCCGGCACGCGCATCATCTGTGGCTCCGTCTTACTCATGCCGAACACCCCCTGGTTGACTCTATTATATCAACCAAGGTAAAGTTCCCAAAATCCACAGGTCGATTTTGAAAATCCTTGATCATCAAGCACTCATACATTTTTTCTTTCACCCATTGGGTGCAGGAAAAAACGCAAAACCTCAACAGCCTCAGCTGGTAAAAACTTTAACCTGCGGTTTAGGGTCACTTGAGACTTTAATTTGGTCTTTTGAGGTCAAAAAACAGCAGCACCCCGGCTCCATCAAGCTGAGGTCTTGCCGTGGGAGGGGTTTACGAGGCGAGCGTAGACGCCTCCTCTGGCCGCCAGCTCCTCGTGGGTGCCCTGTTCGGCCACTCCGTCCTGAGTCAGGACGATGATGCGGTCGGCGTGCCGGACCGTGGAGAGCCGGTGCGCCACCATCAGGGTGGTCCGGCCCCGGCAGAGGGCTTCGAGCGAGCTCTGGATCTGAGCCTCGGTGACGTTGTCCAGGGCGCTTGTGGCCTCGTCCAGGATCAAAAGGCGCGGGTTTTTCAGGAACACGCGCGCTATGGCGATGCGCTGTCTCTGCCCGCCGGAGAGCATCACGCCGCGCTCGCCCACCTGGGTCTCGTAGCCCTCGGGCAGGGAGAGGATGAAGTCGTCAAGCGCAGCTTGCTGTGCCGCGGACCTCACAGCCTCGTCCGTGGCGTCCGCGCTGCTGTAGGCGATGTTGTCGCGGATGGTGCCGCTGAAGAGATAGGTGTCCTGCTGGACGATGCCGATGTTCCGTCTGAGGGAGGATCGGGTGATGCGGCGGATGTCCCTTCCGTCCAGGGTGATGGCCCCCTCTATGGGCTCGTAGAAGCGCAGGAGCAGGTGGCAGAGCGTCGATTTTCCTCCGCCCGACGGGCCGACCAGAGCCACGGTCTCGCCGGGACGGATGTCGAGCGAAAGCCGGACCAGGATGTCCTGCCCGTCCTCGTAGCGAAAGGAGACGTCTTGGAAGGAGATGGCGCCCTGAATATCCGTGAGCTCCACGGCGTCAGGGTCGTCCCGCTCCGGTTCGGCTGCCAGGAGCTCCTGGATGCGGACAAACCCCGTCATACCGCTCTGAAACTGCTCGGTAAATTGGATGAGCCGCTTGATGGGCTCGGTAAAAAGCCCGACGAAGAGCAGATACGCGGCCAGGTCTCCCGCGTTGATGGCTCCTTTGTAGGCAAAAATTCCACCCGCAGTCAGGGTGACGAGGAGGAGGAGATCCAGCAGATAGCCAGTCCCTGAGAAGAACTCCCCCATGGCGCGATATTGCTGCCCTCGCGCGCGTTCGTAGGCGGTGTTGCTGCGTTCAAATTTATATATCTCAAGGTCGGAGCTCTCAAAGGCTCTGGAGACCCGTACGCCTGCCACAGCGTTTTGGAGGTCTGCGTTGACCTCAGCTATTTCCCGGCGCGTCCGCATGGAGGTCCGGCTCAGCTTGCGGCGCTTGAGAGCTGCAAAGCCCGTCAGAATGGGGATGAAGGCGAAGATGATGAGGGTCAGGGGCACGTTCATGGAGCAGAGGAGGAAGAAGGAGCCCGTCAGCATCGCCAGGGATATGAAGAGGTCCTCCGGACCGTGATGCGCCAGCTCCGCTATCTCAAAGGTGTCGTTGATGATGCAGGACATCAGGGCGCCCGTCCGCGTCTTGTCGAAGAAGGCGAAGGGCAGGCGCTGGAGGTGCTCGAAGGCGTCGCGCCGAATGTCCACCTGGATGCGCACGCCCATCACGTGCCCGTAGTACTGGACAAAGAAGGTCAGAGCGGCCTTGAGGCTGTAGAGCGCCAGGAGCACGCCCATCCAGAACAGGAGCGGGCCGAGCTCCCTCTGAGGGATGTAGCGGTTGATGGCGGCCCGCGCAATCATGGGGTAGAACATACCGCACAGGGACAGGACCAGGGCGCAGAACATGTCCGCCAGGAAAAGTTTTTTATGGGGAAGATAATAACGCACAAATTTTTTGAGCATGAGTTGGGAAAGCCTTTCTGCATACTTTTGCTACTGTTGCCATGGGCTGAAATTTTTGACCCGTTGCCCTGCTGACCTATCGCTCTGCTGGCCTGGGTGTCCATTATCAGCCTTTGCATTGTAACAAAAGGGGTAGGTCGTCGTAAAAGGCAATACCTCTGAGATGGAGTTTTCCTCAAGCTATGCCCGGGCGCAGGCCGAAAAAAAGACCGCTGCCAAGGGGCGCGGTCTTTT
>JAAYOR010000084.1 GCA_012520235.1 Fretibacterium sp. | reverse complement strand
TCCCTTAGACGAAATTTTTGCACTTAGCGTGGCAAATTCATCATACGTTATAATAGAGGCGCGTTTCGAGGAATAACCGGCCTCTGTTCTTCGGGGCGGAGGCTCGGGTAAGTCTAATCTAATTCTAAGGAAGGGAGTTTTTGGGTAAATGAGAAAGGCAAGAACGTTTTGCGCTGTCGTGCTCTGTAGTCTACTCCTTGCGCTGGCATTTGTCCCGGCGGCCCCTGCGGCTGAGAGGGAGGTCGTCATCGGTCTGACGGGCGACGTTCACTCGCTGGACCCCTACGTCCTCAACGAGACCATCACAAACGCGATCAACGACCACATCTTTGATCGCCTGATGGCCCCGGACAAGGACCTTCAGCCCGTCCCGGCGCTCGCGGAGAAATGGGAGCTCTCCGAGGATGGGCTCACCTGGACCCTCCACCTGCGCAAGGGCGTCAAATTCAGTAACGGCAACGACTTCACGGCGGATGACGTGCTCTATACGTTCGACCGCTCGCGCCGCCATGGCAAGAGCGCCTTCACCTATTGTCTGGCCGGTGTCGAGAGTTACGAGAAGGTGGACGACCACACGGTGAAGATCGTCAGTGGCGCCCCTAACGCGCTCCTGATCTCGCACCTCAAGGATCTGCTCATCCTCGACAAGGAGACCTGCGAGCCCCACGACGACGAGTGGATTGCCCTGAATCCCAACGGCACGGGGCGCTACACCGTTGTGGAGCACGTGCGGGGCGACCGCCTGGTCCTGAAGCGGAACGACGCCTATTGGGGCGAGAAGCCCGAGGTCGAGAAGGTGACCTTCAAACCCATCACCAACGAGGGCACGCGCACAGCCAACATGATCTCGGGTGCGGTCGACCTCATCACGGGCGTGCCGGTCCGCAACGTGGACATGCTGAAGGCCAACAAGAAGATCTCGGTAATCTCGGAGCCCAGCACCCGGGTGCTCTACCTGAACCTGGCCGGCTGGACCGACCATCCCTCCAAGGACGCGGCCACTCCCCTGAAGTCCCCGGACGGCTCGAACCCGCTGAAAAAGCGCGCTGTCCGCGAGGCGATCTACCGCGCGATCAACGAGGACGAGATCGTCGCCAAGGTCATGAACGGCTATGCGACCCCCACGGCGACCTACGTCCCCGAGGGGCTGAATGGCTACAACCCGGACATCAAGCGCCTGGACTACGACCCCGAGCTTTCGGAGAAGCTGCTGGACGAGGCGGGCTACCCGCGCCAGAAGGACGGCTATCGCTTCGAGCTCACCCTGGACGCACCCAACGACCGCTACGTCAACGACGCGGCCATCGCCGGGGCGGTCGCCGGATACCTGGAGAAGGTCGGGATCAAGGTGACCCCCAATCTCATGTCCCGCTCCATCTTCTTCACCTACATCAGTACCTCCAACAAGGAGGGCGACAATACGCACCTCTGCATGACGGGCTGGGCCGACTCCGTCGGCGAGAGCGCCCTGTTGGCCAAGGACCTGCTCTACAGCTACAACCAGGACGGTAAGCCCGTGAAGCCGGGGTTCGGCGGCGTGAACCGGGGCTACTATCACAACCCCGAGGTGGACTCCCTGATTGACAAGGCGCTGGGCTCCAGGGACTACGACGAGCGTGGCGAGCTGATGCGGAAGGTCTGGCAGATCGCCGCGGACGATGTCTCCTACATCCCGCTGCACTTTGAGAAGGCCATCTACGCCTACGGGGACCGAATCGTCTACCATCCGCGCAAGGACCAGTACGTCTACGCTTGGGACGTGGAGTTCAAATAGGCGTTTGCCAAAAATCCTGAAGGTGTGACGTTAGTCTCGCCGGCCCGAAGCCGGCGAGACCTTTTTCCCCCCTTTTCCCCCATGCCCAACCCGTGGGCTGTCCGGAGGTGACGGAGTGTTCCAGTTCATCGCAAAACGTTTGGTTCAACTTCTCGTCGTCCTGTTCGCCGTCTCGCTGATCGTGTTTGTCCTCACGAGCGTCATGGGCAACCCGGTCTACCTGATGCTCCGCGAGAGCGCCACGCCGGAGGAGGTTCACGCCGTCACCCAGGCTTTGGGGCTGGACAAGCCTCTGCCCGTCCAGTACGGCATCTTCGTCAAGAACGCGCTGAGCGGCAATTTTGGAAGATCCTACATGTATCACCTGTCCGCCCTCAGCCTGATCATCGAGCGGCTTCCCGCCACGCTGGAGCTGGTTTTCGTGGCGGTTCTGCTCTCCGCCGTCGTTGGCATCCCCTGCGGCGTCATCGCCGGTGCCTATCCGCGCTCGCTCTTCAGCAAGTCCGTGATGAGCCTTTCCATCGCGGGCATATCAATGCCCTCCTTCTGGATTGGGATGGTGATGATCTACTTCTTCAGCCTCTACCTGGGGCTGCTGCCCGTCTCAGGAAGGGGCGAGGTCGGTGTTTTTCTGGGCATCCGCACCAGCCTTGCCACGGCGGACGGCTGGGCGCACATCCTGATGCCCTCCGTGACGCTGGCGCTGGGCAATGTCGCCACCATCATGCGCCTGACCCGTGCCGGGATGCAGGAGAACATGAAGCAGGACTACATCAAGTTCGCCCGGTCCAAGGGCGTGTCGCGGTTTCGGCTGCTCTTCGGGCATGCGCTCAAGAACACCCTGATCCCCGTCGTGACGATCTTTGGGCTCCAGTTGGGGAGCTTGATCGCTTTCACGACGATCACGGAGACCATCTTTGCCTGGCCGGGCATGGGCAAGCTGCTCATCGACGCCATCCACAGCGCGGACCGCCCTATCGTGGCGGCCTACATCCTCTTCGTCGCGGTGCTCTTCGTGTTCATCAACTTCGTGGTGGACATCCTGTACGTCTTCATTGATCCTCGGATCGACCTGCGTTAGGGGGGAAGGAGAACATGACGCACGTGCAACGCGGAAACTTCTGGCGCGTCCTCGCCGCCTCGGAGGGCTGGTCGCGCTTCAAGCGCTCCAAACTGGCTCTGACCGGGGCGGTGATCGTTGTTTTTGTGACACTGGTCGCCCTCGTGGGGCCCTTCCTCGTGGTTCAGAACCCCTACGACCTCTCCGCCCTTCAGCTGGGGGACGCGTATAAGCCGCCGATCTGGTCGGAGGGCGGGACGATGCCCTTCATCCTTGGAACGGACCAGCAGGGGCGCGACATGCTGAGCGCCATCGTCTACGGCAGTCGCGTGTCGCTCTTCATCGGGGTTGCGGGCACTCTACTGGCAAGTGCGCTGGGCATCACGCTGGGGCTGATCTCGGGGTACTACGGCGGGCGGATCGACGCGCTCATCATGCGCATCGCGGATATCCAGCTCTCCTTCCCCTCCATGCTGATCGCGCTCTTCCTGATGTCGGTGCTGGGCCGTGGTGTGGCGAACATCCTGCTGTCGCTCACCCTGGTGGGCTGGGTACGGTATGCCCGAACCGTCCGGGGTGAGACCCTGTCGGTGAAGAAGAGCGAGTACATAGAGGCGACCCGGGTCATCGGGCTTCCGGACGCGAGGGTGCTCCGCCGCCATATCCTGCCGAACGTCTTCGCATCGATCATCGTGCTGTCAACGATCCAGGTGGGCAGCTTCATCCTGACGGAGGCGACGCTGAGCTTCCTGGGGCTGGGCGTGCCCATCACACGTCCCTCGCTGGGGATGCTCTGCAATGACGGGTTCAGCGTTCTTTACAGCGGGCTCTGGTGGGTCTCCATCCTGCCCGGGCTCTACATCATGATCATCGTATTCGGGATCAACCTGCTTGGGGATTTCCTGCGGGACGAGATGAACCCGAGGCTGAGGTGAGCGCCATGCGCACGATGAATGAAACCGGAGTGGAGCGGTCTGTCGGGCGCCAGGGAGAGCTCCTGCTGGAGGTTCGGGACCTGCGGACGTACTTCCACACCTTTAAGGGCGTGGTTCGGGCCGTCGACGGCGTGTCGTTCGACGTCCGGCGGGGCGAGGTGCTCGCGGTGGTGGGGGAGTCCGGCGGCGGGAAATCCGTCACGGGATTTTCAGTCATCCGTCTGATCGATGATCCGGGGCGGATCGAGGGGGGGCAGATCCTCTTCTGCGGGCGAGACCTGATGACCCTTTCGGAATCGGAGATGAACCGCCTGAGAGGCAGCGAGATCGCCATGATCTTCCAGGACCCCATGACGTCGCTGAACCCTGTTTACACCGTAGGGCAACAGCTGGAGGAGTGTTTTCGGCTCCACACCCGGATGGGACGGGCCGAGCGCCGCAGGGCCTGCGTGGAACAGCTCCGCGCTGTGGGGATACCGAACCCGGAGGCCCGCCTGAACAACTATCCGCATCAGTTCAGCGGGGGGATGCGGCAGCGTGTGGTGATCGCCATAGCTCTGGCTGCGGACCCGAAGCTGATCATCGCCGATGAGCCGACGACCGCCTTGGATGTGACGATTCAGGCGCAGATCCTGCGCCTGATGGTTCGTCTGGTGCGCGAGCAGGGGCGCTCGCTGATCCTGGTGACGCATGACCTGGCGGTGGTGGCCGAGTCGGCTGATCGGGTGAACGTCATGTACTGCGGCAAGATCGTCGAGTCGGGCGACACGCGCGCGATCATCGACCGTAGCGCACATCCCTACACCGACGGTCTGATCCGCTCCATCCCGAGCCTGGAGGTTGATCGGCGCCGACTCGACACGATCCCGGGGATCGTCCCGAACATGTTTGAGCTTCCGGAGGGCTGCTATTTCGCCCCGCGCTGTCCCCGCGCCCGCGACCTCTGTCGCGTTCGGGAGCCGGAGCCCGTCGAGATCGCGCCCGGACATGCCGTAAGCTGTCACTTTCCGTTGGAAAAATCGTCCTCGCAGCGAGAGGAGGTGCGCTGACATGGCCTTGGTGGAGGTTCGTGATCTGGTGCAGCGTTTCGAGCTGGACCGTGGTCTGCTGGGCGGTCTGCGGTTTGAAGGGGGACGGTTGACGCGGCGCTTGCGCGTCGTCAGCGCCGTGGACGGGGTCAGCTTTCACATTGAGCGAGGCGAGATCTTCAGCCTGGTGGGCGAGTCGGGATGCGGCAAGTCCACGGTGGCTCGCACTGTCATCAAGTTGCTGGAGCCCAAGGGTGGCAGCGTGTTTTTCGACGGGATCGACATCACGCGCCACACCCGGCGGCAGATGCTTCCCCTTCGCCGACGCGTGCAGATGATCTTTCAGGACCCCTACGCCTCGTTGAACCCGCGTCTCTCCGTCATGGAGACCCTGACGGAGCCGATGATCTTTCACAGAGTAGCGGCGACGCCAGAGGAGGCGGAGGCGCGGGCAATGGCTCTGTTGGAGCGGGTCGGAATCCGGCCCGAACAGGCCGGGCGTTACCCGCACCAGTTCAGCGGCGGTCAGCGCCAGAGGATCGGCATCGCCCGGGCTCTGGCCGTGGAGCCTGAATTGATCGTGGCCGACGAGCCGGTCTCCGCGCTGGACGTCTCGATTCAAGCCCAGATCTTGAACCTGCTGATGGACCTGCGGGAGGAGTTCGGGTTCTCCTGCCTCTTCATCGCGCACGACCTGTCGGTGGTGCGGCACATCAGCGACCGTGTGGCGATCATGTACCTGGGTCGGATCGCCGAGATGGGGGACAAGAGACAGATCTTCTCAAGTCCAAGGCACCCCTACACGGAGGCGCTTTTCTCCGCTGTCCCGCAGCTTTCTGGCGGGCGCATTCTGAACGCGCCGCCCCTGGAGGGCGAGGTCCCGAGCGCCATCGACCCGCCCTCGGGCTGTCGCTTCCGGACACGTTGTCCGCGAGCCCTGCCTCTGTGCGGGGAGTCCCTACCGGCGGCGCGGGAGGTGGAGCCCGGGCATACGGTCTTCTGCCATCGGGTGGAATAAAAAAGAGGGGAGGCCCCGCTCATTTGAGCGGGGCTTGTCAGATCTTTATTTTTGACGCCCTGCCTTGCGGCGTTCCACCTCGTCCAGGATCGTTTTGCGCAGGCGGATGGATTGCGGGGTGACCTCCACCAGCTCATCGTTTTCGATCCATTCCATGGCCTTCTCCAGGGACATGCGCCGCGGCACGTCCAGTTTGACGGTGTTGTCCTTCACGGAGGCGCGGTGGTTTGTCTGCTGCTTGCGTTTCGTGGGGTTGCAGGGCATGTCCCCGGGACGGCTGTTCTCTCCGACGATCATGCCGGCATAGACGGGCTCCAGAGGGGAGATGAAGAGGACGCCCCGTTCCTGCAGGCTTTCCAGCTG
The DNA here is from genome assembly GCA_012520235.1 of Fretibacterium sp. Lineage (GTDB taxonomy): Bacteria > Synergistota > Synergistia > Synergistales > Aminobacteriaceae > JAAYOR01. The sequence continues at coordinate 3,574 of JAAYOR010000084.1, read as the reverse complement.
GTAGGCTGTGGCCTCTCCCGTGTCCAGACTGACAAGCGAGCCTCGGCTGCGCGTGATGAGATCGCCGGCCCAGGGGGCGTAGCCCGCGTAGCAATTAGCCATGATGCCCAGTCCGCGGGTGTCCGTGAGAAACTCGCTGCGGTATCCTATTAACCCTCGGGTGGGGATCTCAAATTCAATGCGCAGGAGGCCGCGCGCCTGGTTGGAGATGTTTTTGACCCTGCCTTTGCGTTTGGAGAGCTTTTCAAAGACGATTCCCTGGTGCTCTTCGGGGACGTCGATGGTGAGGTTCTCATAGGGCTCCATCAGCAAGCCGTCTCGGGTCTCTGTGATGACCTCCGGTTTGGACACGCAAAACTCCATCCCCTCACGGCGCATCTCCTCAATGAGGATCCCGAGCTGCAGTTCCCCTCGACCGGAGACCTTGACCCCGTCATGACGCCCTATATCTTCCATCCTTAGGGAGACGTTGACGTGCATCTCGCGCTCCAGTCGGGCTTTGAGCTGTCTCAGAGTCACGGCCTGTCCTTCCCGGCCGGCGAAAGGTCCGGTGTTGACCAGAAAGAACATGGATACCGTTGGTTCTTCAATGGAGAGGGGCGGGAGCGGCTGGTCCGATATCTCAGGTGCGCAGAAGGTGTCGCCGATGCCAATTTCCGAAGGACCTGTGACCCAGGCGATATCTCCGGCCCGCACCTCATCCACTTCGACGCGCTCCAGCCCGCGCGTCACCCACAGTTGATTGACTCGGGAGTTCTCAATGCCGGTCACCTCGCTCTTTTCGTCCTTGAGCTCCGGCGAGAGCCAGCGCGTGGAAACTCGCGTCAGAGGGTCTCCTTTGCGGATGCGGCCCTGAAGGATCTTGCCGCAGCCAATTCGGCCGACGTACTCGTTCCAGGCCAGAGTGCTCACCTGCATCAAAAAAGGCTCGTCGGGGAGCACGGTGGGGGCGGGGACGTGCTCGATGATTGCCTGGAAAAGCTCTTCCATGCTATCCCGCTGCGGGTTGGAGAGGTCCTTAACTGCCCAGCCGCTGAGCCCTGAACCATAGAGGACGGGGAAATCGGCCTGGACGTCGCTGGCTCCGAGCTCGAAGAAGAGGTCGAAGGTGGCGTTGAGAGCCCCCAGAGGGTCTGCTCCCTCCCGGTCCACTTTGTTGATGAAAACCAGGGGGTTCATGCCGATGGAGAGGGCGTGCTTCAGGACGTAGCGGGTCTGTGGCATGGGACCTTCGTTGGCGTCTACGATCAGAATGACCGAGTCGACCGTTGAGAGGATACGTTCCACCTCCCCCGAGAAATCCGCGTGCCCGGGGGTGTCGATGATGTTGATGAGGTACCCGTCCCATTCGACGGTGCAGGGCTTGGATCGGATGGTGATGCCGCGTTCTCTCTCCAGTGCGCCTGAGTCCATGATGCGTTCGACAGGAGCGGAGTGAGAGTCGAAGGTCTGAGCGGCCCTGAAGATGGAATCGATCAAAGTGGTCTTGCCATGATCAATGTGTGCGACAATCGCTAGATTGCGAATCTTTTCAGAGTCCAGTTGGATCAATATGTACTGCCTCCTGCTATATGTAGTTCAGATTGCATTGTACCTCAAAGTGCAACCTTCCGCCATGAGAGGCTTACTCTATGAGGGCATCAATGGCATCCTGCAGAACGGCCAGGTCAGGGATGCCCTCACAGAATTTTTTACGAGCCAGTATCCAGGCCGGGCGTGAGGGACGGATATTGTAACGGATGTTGTCAAGGAGGTTGAGGATGTTTCTGGGGTCCATGACACAAATTGCCAGACGATCTCCGTAACGTTCCCTGAGAGCGCAGAGGATGGCGCTGACAGCCTGGTGGTTTTTTTGCTGCTGAGGAAAAGAAGCCTTCTCTTCCGGGCTGTATTCGCCTCTTCCTCCGCCTCAGCCGCAGCGGTATCCTCCAAACTCCATGATGACTTTTAATGCGACGGGCATAAGTTTTCACCTCCCCTGTGATGGATAAAAGTCGGACGAAATTCGGATGAGCGAAAACGCTGCATCCAACACTGGCTTAGATGGCGTGGGTCAGGTAGAATGACGAGGTTCTGCTCACTGCGCAGGTCCTCATTATAAGAGAAGGTGTGAACTTGTGAAAGATGCGCGCATTTCTGGAGGTGTTTCAAGCGTGACGCGATTTTTTAAGGTACACGGAAACGGGAACGATTTCATCGTGCTGGACAACCGGGACGGAAGTCTTTCCAAAGAGGCGCTCTCCTCGGCGGCCCCCCTCTGGTGTCGCAGAAAACATTCCATTGGGGCTGACGGCCTCCTGGTGGTGGAGAAGGCGTCAGACGCCGATTTTACAATGCGGATATTCAACGCCGACGGAAGCGAGTCGGACATGTGCGGGAACGGGGCCAGAGCTCTGGCGCGTTACGCGCACCATACGGGTCTCGCCGGAGCTTCCATGACCTTCAAGACGGGGGCGGGGCTGATGAAGGCTACGGTCACTCCTCCCTGGGTGGAGCTGGATATGGGACGCATTGACCTTTCCAAAGGCACGTTCGACAAGAAGTTGAGGGCTTCGGACCGCGAGTTCTGTTATTCCTCCCTGGTGGTCGGAGTTTCTCACTGTGTCCTGCTCCTTGACGAGGACCTCTCAACTGAGGAGAAACGCCTCATGGGTCGGGAGATCCGTAATAATGAAGCGCTCTTTCCGGGAGGGACGAATGTCTCTTTCGTGCTCCCCTTTGGAGAGAACGAGGTCCGGGCTGTGACCTACGAACGGGGCGTGGAGGATCTGACGGAGTCATGTGGGACGGGCAGCGCTGCTGTGGCCCTTGTTCTTTCGACCGTTAAAGGATACGGCAGCCCGATTCGGGTCCATAACCCGGGCGGAGTCAACGAAGTGCGATTTGAATACGAGGAGCCTTCCGGAGTCCGAGTGTGGCTCAAGGGAAAAACCGCTCTGGTCGTGTCAGGGGATATTTTAGAGGAGGCTATGGCTTGAAAAACGGTAAGATTTGGTTTGTCTTGCTGATATTGCTCGTCCTGCTCATAGGGGCTGGGGCGCTTTGGTATCTTGACGACCTGATTATCATGATGAAGAGCATGACGGAATGGCTGGTGGATACGATAGGGCGTCTGGGCTACACGGGGATCGTTGCCCTGATGTTTCTGGAGTCTTCACTCTTCCCGTTTCCCAGCGAGGTCGTGTTGCCCCCGGCCGGTTATCTGGTCTGGAAGGGAGAGATGTCCCTTTGGGCTGTTTTGACCTCGGGAGTGCTGGGGAGCATCCTTGGCGCTTGGTTCAATTATTGGCTTGCCATCAAAGTGGGACGGCCCTTTTTGATAAAATACGGGAGATATTTTTTTGTCTCAGCGGAGTCAATGGAGAAAGCGGATATCTTCTTTGCCAGACACGGACACATCAGCACGCTGGTAGGGCGCCTTTTGCCTGTTATCCGACAGTACATCTCGCTTCCGGCCGGGTTGGCCGGCATGAATCTCTCGACCTTCACGTTCTTCACAGCCCTTGGAGCCGGGATCTGGGTGGTCGTTTTAACGGTTCTGGGCTATGCCCTGGGGGAGCATCAGGAGCTATTG
>JAAYOR010000083.1 GCA_012520235.1 Fretibacterium sp. | reverse complement strand
TTTACGACTACTTCCACATCGGAAACGCCCGGCCCTTCATCGTCTTTGACGTGCTGCGCCGTTACCTTGAGCATCTTGGCTATGAGGTGACCTTTGTGCAGAACTTCACGGACATTGACGATAAGATGATCAACCGCGCAAACGAAGAGGGGATCACGGTTGCGGAGCTGGCCGGCCGCTTCATTGAGGAATATCACAAGGACGCCGACGCCCTGGGGATCCGAAGGCCCTCCGTCACCCCTCTGGCCACAGAACACATCCCTGAGATCGTCAGCCTCATCCGGAAGATCCTGGACAACGGGCACGCTTACCTCTCGGACGGAGACGTCTATTTTGACGTGCGCAGCTGGCCCGAGTACGGCAAGCTCTCTCGGCAAAGCCCGGACGAGCTCTCCGCCGGAGCCCGAGTTGAGCCGGGCGAAAGGAAGCGCGACCCTCTGGACTTCGCACTCTGGAAGGCTCAGAAGCCTGGAGAGCCCGCCTGGGACAGCCCCTGGGGACGAGGACGGCCGGGATGGCACATCGAGTGCAGCGCCATGTCCTCCAAGTACCTGGGGGAAACCATCGACATCCATTCGGGCGGCGTAGACCTGACCTTCCCCCACCACGAAAACGAGGTGGCCCAGAGTGAGGCGGCCACAGGTAAGCCTTTCGTCCGGTTCTGGCTCCACAACGGCTTCCTGCTGATAGACAAGGAGAAGATGTCCAAATCCCTGGGCAACTTCATGACCGCGCGCGCCGCGCGGCAGAAATACCCTCCCCTCGCCATCCGCCTCTTCATGCTGAGCTCCCATTACCGCTCCCCCATCAACTTTGCCCCTCAGGGCCTGGAGCAGGCCGAGAACGGCGTGGCACGGCTCCGTAACTGCCGGGCCGACCTGGAGTTTGCGCGCGCTCATCGTGTGGGAGAGGCGGACGTCGCCCCGTTCCTGGAGGCGTTGAAGAAGCTGGACACCGATTTTATCGAGGCCATGAACGACGACTTCAACACGGCGGCAGCCATCGGAGTGCTGTTCGAGATGGTCAGGCTGATCAACACCTGGCTGAAGGATCATGAGCTCCTCCCAGCCGACTTCTATGAGGCTGCCTGCTCGGAGCTGGACAAGATAGACGACATCCTGGGCGTCATCGGGGACCCTGACCTCCCCGGCTCCTCCGAGGGCCCTTCCGAAGCTGAGATAGAGGAACTGATAGCCCTTCGGGCCGAGGCCCGTAAGGCCAAGGATTTTGCCCGCTCAGACGCCATCCGCGACGACCTGCTGAAGCGCGGCGTGGTTCTGGAGGACACCCCTCAGGGCGTCCGCTGGAAGCGGCAGAGCTGAGCGACAGGAGGTTTGTCCCCTCATGGCCTTTACGATAACTATTGTGAACCGGAACGCCCCGGAGCCCCACTATCTCACCAGCGAAGCACCCCTCGGAGGACGCAATGTCCTGGCAGAACTGGGTCTGGAGAACAAAACCTACCTGGCCTGGCGGGTCAACAACTATCTGCGCCCTCTGGAATGGGTGGTGGACGAGGACGCGGAGGTGGAATTCATCCCCATCCACACCAGTGAAGGGCTTCTGATTTACCGCCGCTCCCTGGACTTCCTCACCATCATCGCCTGTGAGAAGGCCCTGGGGCGCAAGGCCATTCTGCGCCACTCCATCGGAGAGGGGCATTATTGGGAGTTTGAGGACGGGCCCGTCACCCAGTCCGACGTCTACAAGCTCCACGCGACCATGAGCGAGATGGTGCGGCAGGACATCCCCATCATCCGCAAGATCCTGCCCATCGACAAGGCACGCCGGATCTTTCAGCGGCAGGGCGAAACCGAGATAGCGGACCTCTTCGTCCGGGCCAACCTGGACCCTGTGGAAGTCTATCGCTGCGGCCAGCGCTACGGGTATTTCTGCGGCGTGCTGGCTCCATCGACCGGCCACCTCAAAATCTTTGACCTGCTCCCGTTCCTCGATGGATTGGTGGTGCAGTATCCCACTCAGGCCTCACCCGACAGCATCCTGCCCTTCCGGGGAGATCCCGCCCTGGGCAAAGTCTTCTTCGAGTACGCCCACTGGCTTGAGATCATGAATCTGAACTACCTCTCCAGCCTGCACCAACGCGTGGCGGACGGTCAGGTACAGGAGTTGATCCTCGTATCCGAGGCCTTTCACTCTCAGAGCCTCAGCCGCGTGGCCGACGACATCACCTCGCGCCCTGACATCAAGGCCATCACCATCGCCGGCCCCTCCGGATCGGGCAAGACCACCTTCTCCGAACGGCTCAAGATCCAGCTCACCGTCTGCGGCAAGAACCCCGTCACCCTGCCCTTGGACAACTTCTTTCGGAACCGGGATGAGACCCCGAGGGACGAGAGCGGGGAATACGATTACGAATGTCTGGAAGCGCTGGACCTGGAGCTTCTGAAGGATACCCTGATCCGCATCATCGCCGGGGAGGAGGTCGTCACCCCTCTTTATGATTTCGTTGAGGGAAAAAAGCAGCCCGGCAAGGTCGTCAGACTGGGGCCGTCGGACATCCTCATCGTAGAGGGCATTCACGGTCTGGACGACACGATACTCTCCTTCCTGCCGGAGGACAGACGCTATGGCATCTTCGTCTCCCCCCTGACGGGCATCTGCATCGACCCTCACAACCGGACCCGAACCAGCGACAACCGGCTGCTGCGTCGGCTCGTCCGCGACAATCGGACGCGGGGCAAATCGGCTCAGATGACGCTGGAGATGTATCCCAAGGTGATGCGGGGTGCGATGCGCCATATCTTTCCTTATCAGAGCCGAGCTCACACCATCTTCAACACCTCCCTGCCCTATGAGCTGGGCATTCTGAAGGGATACGCCGAGCCTCTGCTCCACACGGTCCCTGAGGACTCCCCCGCCTTCAGCGAGGCCCTGCGCCTGCTGAACATCCTGCGCTTCGTCCCCTCCATCCAGTCAGAGGACATCCCCAACAACTCGGTCATCCGGGAGTTCATCGGGGGCTCCTGCCTCGGCGTCTGAGCTCGCCCGCTCCCCAGGCCTTCTGCGCAACCTTAAGGACCGGGAAGTCTCGGAGACGAGTGGGGTTAAACTACAAACTTAACGTAGTTTTTGGCTTAAAGCTGTTTGCGTGAGCAGAAAAGCCGGAGACGGACAGACTGAAGCTTCTCGTTATCCGTGTTTTCCAGTTCACTCTTCAGATGGGTCAGATCGGGAGGTGTTTGCTTGAGATGAAGGAACTGCTTGCTGCCGCGCGGGGAGACAGGCCCGCCGACCTCGTGATCCGCGGGGCAAAGGTCGCTAACGTCTACACGCTGGAGTACGAGTCCCTTGACGTCGCCGTGTTCGGGGACAGGATCGTCGGGCTGGGAGAGGGCTTTGAAGGACGCGAGGTCGTCGACGCGGGAGGGAAAACCCTCATCCCCGGCATGATCGACGGGCACGTACATATTGAGAGCACGATGCTGACCCCGCCCGTCTTTGCGGACAGCGTCGTGACGCGCGGGACCACCACCGTCATGGCCGACCCGCATGAAATAGCCAACGCCCTGGGGCTGAAGGGCGTGGAGTACATGTACCTGTCCAGCCGGGGCCTGAACGTGGACGTCTTTCTGGGCGCACCCTCCTGTGTCCCCGCCTCCCCGTTTGAAACCCCGTTTGAGGAGCTGGGCTCCCTCTCCGTGAGCGAGATGTTCCGACGCGGCTGGTGCCAGCACCTCGCCGAGGTCATGAACTTTCCCGGCGTCATCAACGGGGACACCGGGGTGTGGGGCAAGATCCAGGCGGCGGGCAACGTGCCTCTGACAGGTCACGCCCCACAAGTGACCGGACGGGCCCTGAACGCCTACGCGCTGGCCGGCATCTCCTCGGACCATGAGTGCGTCGGCCCCGAGGAGGCGCTGGAGAAGCTGCGCCGCGGCCTGTGGGTGATGATGCGCGAGGGTGCCTCCTTCCCGAACCTGAGGACGCTCCTGCCGATCGTTAAGGACAACCCCACCCTGGCCGCCCGCTGCATGGCCGTCACGGACGACATCACAGCCCGCTACCTGGCGGAGGTCGGTCACATGGACGTGAAGGTCCGCATCATGATCGAGGAGGGACTGGACCCCCTGACGGCGCTGCGCATGGTGACGCTCTCGCCCGCCGACTATTTTGGCTTGAGGGATCGGGGTGCTATCGCCCCCGGACTGAGGGCGGACCTGGTCCTGGTGGACGATCTGGCCTCCTGCCGGGTTAGTCATGTCTGGAAGAACGGGCGGGCCGTAGTGGAGGGAGGACGCCTCATCGCCGCCACCGCCCGGGCCACACCTGTCCCCTTCCCGGCGCCGGTGCCCATCGTACCTCCGACGCCCGAGCAGCTGGCCGTCCCGGCCTCAGGGAAAGAGCTGAGGGTCATCGGAGTGGCCGAGGGCGAGGTGCTGACCCGAACCCTGACCTTGCCCGCGTCCGTGAAAGACGGGCAGGTCGTGCCCGACCCGGACCGGGATCTGGCAAAGATCGTGGTGCTGGAGCGACACCGAGGCACGGGACGTTTTGCCGTCGGCTTCGTCTCGGGCCTCGGGATCAAGCGGGGGGCCCTCGCCTCGTCCGTAGCTCACGACGCGCACAACTTTGTCGCGGCCGGAATGGACGACCGCTCCATCGTCACCGCTCTCGCGAGCCTCTGTGCTTCGGGTGGGGGCCTGGCAGTCGCAGAGGGGGAGTCCGTGAAGGGCGTCCTGAAGCTGCCGGTCGGCGGCCTGATGACAAACCTTGACGCAGCTTCAGCCGCGCGCGAGCTGGACGAGCTGGAGAGCAAAGCCCGAACCCTGGGGGTCACTATGGCTCACCCCTTTATGGCCCTGTCGTTCCTCTGTCTGTCTGTCATCCCCGAACTTAGGCTGACGGACCAGGGTTACGTGGACATCACCCGGGGCGGGCTTCAATCGCTCTTTGCCGACGCCTGAGGGAGTCTGTTTCAAGCAGTCGGCCCATCACCGAACCGGAGAAGGGAGGGGTGACTACTGAAAGGAGAGGAGCAGTGCAGGAGAGTTGGGGCCGGAGAAGGCCTCATGGGATGAAACCCTTTCATCCCTCAATCGATCTCAAGAAAAGGAGTGTTCTGCATGTCGTTTCTGGAACGTCAGTTCAAGATAACCGAAGCAGGCAGTTCGATCAAAACGGAGATACTGGCAGGAATAACCACCTTTGTGACGATGTCCTACATCATCTTCGTCAACCCCGACATCCTATCCAAGACCGGAATGGACTTCAACGCCCTTGTGGTGGCGACCTGTCTCTCGTCGGCTATCGCCACCTTTTTGATGGCGTTTATGGCCAACTACCCCATCGGGCTGGCGCCCGGTATGGGACTGAACGCCTTCTTCGCCTTCTCCGTCGTCCTGGGGATGCAGATAAGCTGGAAGGTGGCTCTGACCGCCGTCTTCATCGAAGGCATCATCTTCATCCTCCTGACCCTCACCAAGCTGAGGGAGGAGATAGTCAACGCCATCCCGAAGTCCCTGAAGATAGGCATAGCGGGCGGCATCGGGGTCTTTATCGCCTTCATCGGCCTCCAGAGCGCCGGCATCGTCGTCAAGAACGACGCCACCCTGGTGGCCCTCGGGCACTTCAAGAACAACCTCCCCGCAGCTCTGGCCCTGGGCGGCCTGCTCCTCATGGCAGTGCTCCAGGCCTATAGGGTGACAGGCGCGCTTCTCATCGGAATCCTGGCCGTCACAGCCGCCTCGGTGGGCCTGGGCATGACGCAGCTCCCGACCACCTTTGTCTCTCAGCCTCCCTCCCTCGCCCCGATCTTTTGGAAAATGGACTTCTCCATGCTGAAATCCCCGGACTTCTGGATTATCGTGTTCACGTTCTTCTTCGTGGACTTCTTCGACACGGTCGGAACGCTGGTGGGCGTCTGCAGCCGCAGCGGCCTCTGCGATGAGGACGGCAGGCTTCCCAACGCAAAGGGCGCACTCATGGCTGACGCCATCGGCACTGTCGCGGGCGCCGTGCTGGGCACCTCCACGGTCACCTCCTACGTCGAAAGCGCCAGCGGTGTCGCCCAGGGCGGCCGGACAGGTCTCAGCGCGCTGGTGACAGCCATCTTGTTCGTCGCCGCCATCTTCTTCGTGCCGATCGTGGGAATGGTCCCAGCTTACGCCACCGCTCCCGCTCTGATCCTGGTGGGCATCTACATGATGATGGGAATGCAGGAGCTGAACTTTAACGAATGGACAGAGCTGCTCCCCGCCCTCCTGGCCTTCATCATGATGCCTCTGGCCTACAGCATCTCCGTGGGCATCGAGTTCGGCATCGTCTCCTTCGTGTTGATCAAGGCCTTCACGGGCAAGAGCAAGGAGATCAGCCCGGTCATGTGGCTCCTGGCCATCCTCTTCATCCTGAAGGAAGCCCTGGCCTGAGGTTCAAAAAAGCTTTTTCATTATGTTAAGACCTTAACGAAGAAGCGCTGAAACGCTGGAGATTTCGGGAGGGGACACGCTTCTCCTCCCTCTTTTTTCTTTTTGCGACGCCGGAGCCGGACCGCAGGGGGTCCGGCGTCGTCCTGTGAAGGAGCTGAACGGATGATTTGGCTGTTGTTTTTTACGGTTTTGTTATGGGCCCTCGCGCCCGGCATGGCCCGCGCCTGCACAACCGTGCTGGTCGGCAAGGACGCTTCTGCAACGGGCAAGGTGCTGGTCGGACATAACGAGGATAGCGGCGGCCGCTATGTGATGCACCGCCACCTTGTCCCCTCCCTCTCAGGGCGCAAGGGCGCGACCGCGCGCTTTGAGCCCGGGACGGCGCTCCTGCCGCTCCCTGAGGACAGAGCGGAGCTCTACTGGTCGGAGGCGCGCACCTCCTCCGCCGACGGAGCCTCGTTCTGTGATTTTTACGTCAACGGAAACGGAGTGGTCGTCTGCAGCGACAACTGCTCCCCATCCCGAGAGGACCAGCCCGAGCTCTGCCAGGGCGGGATGGGCTACGGACTGCGCCGCCTGACGGCCGAGGGGGCGCGAAGCGCCGCCCACGCCATTGAGATAGCGATTCGGCTGTTGGACCACTTCGGCTATATCGCCAGCGGGCGCTCCTACCACTTCTCCGATGCAAACGAGAGCTGGGTGCTTCAGGTAGTGCAAGGCAGAGGCCATTACGCGGTCAAGCGCGTGCCTGACGACGAAGTCTACCTGAACCCCAACCATTACACAATCCGCACCCCGGACCCAGAAACACCCGGGCTCAAGGAACTGGAGGCCTACGCGACGCTCAGGGGCTGGTACCGGCCCGAGGACGGCCCGTTTGACTTCGCGCGCGCCTTTCAGGCCCCCACGTCCTGGCGGAACGAGAAAAACTTCCACCGTCATCTGAGGGGTCTTGAGATCCTGTTGGAGCGCCCCTTCCCCGAGGAGGTGGAGCTCCCTTTCTCCATCGTGCCAGCACGGAAGGTCGGGCCTGACACAGTGAAAAAGATCCTGCGCTCCCACTTCGAGGGAACTCCCTCCGACGTCTCGAAGGGTGCCTCCCCGCACTTCATGCCGACCCGTCCCATCTGCGTCGGGACCACGCTGGAGAGCCACGTCGTCGAGCCCTCCCACGACCCGGCCAAGACAGTGATCCACCGCGCGTTGGGCCGTCCCTGCCTCGCTCCCTACGTCCCGTTTCTCTTCGGAGGTCTCTCCCCAACGGAGGCACCCGAGAAGGCCCTGACCTCCCACTTCTCCGTCCCCGCGTCGGACATGGACTATTCGGACACCCCCTGGTTCCGCCACACGGCCTTGCAGGCCGCAGCCGACCTCCTATACGGAGGACAAACCACAGAGCTGAGGACGATCCTTCACTCTCTGGAGAGCAGGATGGAGGAGGAGCTGAAGATGTTACTCCATGCCCCTTTCTCCAAGGAGCTTGCCGCAGAGCAAGCCCGCCGTTTCGAACAGCAGGCCTCCGAGACCGTCCTGGAGCTTTACGAGGGATTGAGGGTCCTGGAGGGCGAAGGGCAGGGTCTTGTGGTGGGGAGCACCGACAGGCCCTTCACTCTGACCTTCGACGCTCACGACCTGAGGCTGCGTGACCTGGACATCGGGCAGACCTTGTGCGGTCCCCATTTCGTCGGTACCTCGCTCTGGTCCCATGCTATCCGCGTGGAGCCGGACGGAGAACGTCTCTGCCTCACCTTTGAGGGCGGCGAGTGGCGCACCTCAGCCGTTTCCTGCCTGACGGACCTCTGGGTGCTCCTGGCCCTGCATGGCGGTCGCCGCGCAGGGCGAGTGTTGGTCCACACCGTCCGTGAGGACCCGGACACAAGAGAAGGAAGAGAGAACTCATGCGGAGGCGCATAGCGGACTTTGGGTTTTCCGTAGAGGGCCTGTCGGGCCCGCGCAACGCCCTCACGGATGTGCCGGGGGTACGAGTGGGGCACTGCACGGTGGACGAAGGGGAGGTCCAGACCGGCGTGACCGTCGTCGTCCCGGACGGACAACTCTTTTACGACAAGCGAGTCGCCGGGGTCGCCGTGTTCAACGGCTTCGGCAAGAGCATGGGCTTCCTGCAGGTGGAGGAAAAGGGGACGCTTGAGACTCCCGTGGTCCTGGCCGGGGTCTCAAGCGCCGGAGCCCTTTACGACGCGCTGTTCCGCCGCGCGCTGGAGGAGCACCCGGCTATCTGCACCTCCGAAGGCAGCGTGAACCCCTTGATCTGTGAGTGCAACGACAGCTACCTGAATGACGCCCGCCGATCCCGATTGGGGCGGGAACATCTCGACTCAGCCCTGGCCGCGGCCTGTCTCGATTTTGACGAGGGCTCGGTCGGAGCCGGACGGGGCATGTCCTGCTTCGGGCTCAAGGGAGGGATAGGCAGCGCCTCGCGAACCGTCACCGTCTGCGGTCAAACCTTCACCGTAGGCGCACTTGTCAACGCCAACTTCGGGCAGATCTCCTGCCTCCGGCTCGGGGGCCGGCTCCTGGGACCGGAGCTTGAGAGGCGGCTGGCCCAGGCGTCAACCGGGGACAAGGGTTCGATCATCATCATCCTGGCGACGGACGCGCCGCTGGACGCGCGCCAGCTGCGCCGTTTAGCGCGCCGGAGCTTCATCGGGGTGGGGCGGACCGGCTCCTACGTGGGGGACGGGAGCGGAGACCTGGCCCTCGCCTTCTCAACCTTCAGCGTCGTGCCTCACAAGGCCCCGGAGGGCGGCATCCTGACTTCTCAGACGCTGCATGAGGACTTCATCGACCCGTTCTTCAAGGCTGCGGCCCTGGCAACCGAGGAGAGCGTCTGCAATGCCCTCGTCTCAGCCACTGCGACGACAGGCCGGGCCGGGCATCATCGTTTTGCCCTGGCTGACCTCCTACCGGAGCTTGATGGTGGCGCAAACTCCGAGAAAGACGGAGGCAGCTGCATCCTATGAAGCGCCGTCGATTCAACCCGGCAACGCTGAACCCTCGCACTCTGACCCGCATGACCCCAAAGAAGCTCGCCGCCCTCATCCTGAGCCTCCTGCTGGCTCTGGGATACTCCTTCCTGGAGGGGCGCATGGGGGACACGTTGCAGGGCACAGTGACCCGGGTGGTTGACGGGGACACCGTAGTGGTGAACGTGGAGGGCACGGAACGGCGGGTACGCTTGCTCGGGGTGGACACGCCCGAGACCGTCCATCCGAAAAAGCCCGTCCAGTACTATGGCAAAGAGGCCAGTAACTTCACCAAAACGAGCCTCCTGGGCCGACAGGTCTGGCTGGAGTACGACGCCGCTCCCCTGGATAAGTACCAGCGGCATCTCGCTTACATCTGGCTGGAGAAGCCGGAGAGGGACGAAGCCGCTGTGAGGCGGGGCATGTTCAACGCCCGGCTGCTTCTGGAAGGCTATGCCGAGGTGCTCACCATCCAGCCAAACTCCCGCTACTCGGAGCTCTTTACGGAGTTCCAACAGGAGGCTCGTCGAGCTCGGCGAGGGCTCTGGAAGTGAACGAACTTTCCTTTTTTTGAGGGGGCCGGGGCCTCGGCTATTGTCTCCGGAAGATTTATGTTATAAAATGGAAGCCTCAAAGAGAAAGGATGGGAGATTATGAGCGATTGCATCTTTTGTAAGATTGCAAAAGGAGAAATCCCGACAGATTTTGTCTATCAGGATGAGTCCGTTATGGTCTTCAAGGACATCAACCCTCAAGCTCCCACACACCTGTTGGTCATCCCCAAGCGCCATATCGTCTCCGCCGCAGAAGTGGACGATCTCTCGGTTTGGGCGAACCTCATGGGACGGGCTGTTGAGGTCGCCAAACGATTGAATCTTGACACTCCCGGGTTTCGCATGGTTATCAACACCGGAGAGCAAGGCGGTCAGACAGTGTCCCACCTTCACCTGCATCTGCTGTCAGGTCGTCATTTCGGCTGGCCACCCGGCTAGCCGAACACGCGGAAGGGAGGGATCTTAGATGACAACGGTCATTCGTAAGGATGGGGAAAGTCTGGAGGACGCACTGCGACGCTTCAAACGCGAGGTCTCAAAAGTAGGCACTCTTCGTGAGGCCAGGAAACGCGAACATTACGAGAAACCCAGCGACGCAAAGAAACTCAAAAGAGCTGAGGCAGCCCGCAAGCGTCGCAGCAGCCGCAGGCGCTCCTGAGGCTGGAAACGGGGTTTTTAACATGAGCTTTTCGTCACAAATCGCCTCTGACCTGCTTGCCGCCATGAAGGGGCGAGAAGAACTGAGGCTCTCCGTGCTGAGGATGCTTAAGGCAGAGCTCCAAAAAGCTCAGTCCGGCAAGGGGCGCTCGGCGGAGTTGACCGAAGACGAGTCTCAGGCATTGTTGAGGCGCCTGATCAAACAGCGCAAGGAGGCTGCGGAGCAGTACCGGACCTGTGGCGTTGAGGTGCGTGCGGCCTTGGAGCTGGAGGAGGCTGCCATCCTGGAGGCCTACCTGCCACCTCAATTGAGCGATGAGGAGCTTGATGACCTTATCCGCACAGCAGCAGAACAGTTGGAGGCAACCACACCCAGAGATCAGGGTGCTCTCATGAAAGCTTTGATGCCCTTAGTGGCAGGCCGAGCCGAGGGCAAGCGCGTGAGCGAAAGAGCAAAAGCTTTTTTGTCTAGCTGACGAAAGAGAAAAAACGTCGGAGGGCGCGGCTACAGCCGCACCCTCCGACGTTTTTATAGACTTTAGAGGAGCGCTGACTCAGTCGCTTTATGTGGTCCAGTCGCCATTGCACTCCTCATTCAGCGGTTCCTTATCTCGCATCCACACTCCCTGGCCTGAGGCGAAGAAAAGCCCTTCCCCTTCAGCTCTCCAGAGCCGCACTCGGTTGCGCCCCGCGTCCTTAGCGGCATAGAGAGCTTCGTCCGCCTTCCTCAGAAGCTCCTCCAGAGGTTCGTCGGACCGAGTGTACCTCACGCCAATGCTGACCGTGATCCTCAGAGTCACCTCACCGTAAGACAGAGCCATGCTCTCCACCTTCTTACGGATCCTCTCCGCGACGCGCAGGGCCACCTCCTCACTCAGCCCACAGAACAAAAGGACAAACTCCTCCCCACCGTAACGGGCAAAAAGGTCATCCTTTCGGATGAGCTTTTTGATGAGCTGCGCGAAAGCTTTCAACACCTCGTCCCCGGCAGCGTGCCCATAGGTGTCGTTGACTCGTTTGAAGCGGTCCAGGTCCATCATCAGAAGCGCCTTGGAAACCCCCTCGCCCGCCATGTTAAGCCTGTCCTGAGCCAGGAGGAGGAAGGTCCGCCGATTATAGATCTGAGTCAGGAAGTCCTCATGTGCCTCACGGCGCAGCTGTTCGTTGCGCAGGCGCTGCCCGGTGATGTCCTTGGAGACGATGACAAGGCTGGTCAGCCGGCCTTCGGAGTCAAAAGCCGGGGAAACCGTCATCTGCCCCCAGATCTCACCTCCATCCTTGTGCAGGACCTTCACCTCACCAGCCCAGCTTTGCCCCAAAGAGGCCGCTTCCGCAATTTCCCCCCACATCTCAGGGCCTATCGCATTGATGTTGAATAAAAACCTCCCCCGAACCTCGGCTTCCATGTAGCCTGTCGTCCGGGAGAAGCCCGAGGAGACGTGTTCAACTCTGCCATCAGGCGAGCAGATAAGCATGATGTCGTCAGTCGCATAAAAAGCCGCGCGAAACTTCAGAGAGTCAAACTGATGAGAGCGATGCTCCGTGATGTCCCGGATAAGAAGGATGTATCGAGTGTACTGGCTTCTTCCGCCCCTGGTAAATTTCTGGAGCTCAAGCTCGAACAGTAGGGGATCGGAGGACCCTCGCTCCACAAGACATTCCCGCTCCACTTCGAGAAAAGCCTCCACCTCAAAACCCGGAAAGATCTCCCCCAACAACTGCCACAAACTGCTCCGGCGGAGGCTGATGGGCGAGCCGGCAGCGAGCTGCAGAGTGGCCTCTCCTGCCTTGTTGAAGTCCAGCACATTACCCTCTTCGTCCGTAACCAACAGCCCCTGCTGGATCTTGTCCAGGAGTTTGTAACGCTCCAAGAGCTTCATGTCGAGCACTATCCCACTCGTCGGCCAGCAAAGAAACGGAATTTTCACAAATAGCATGGAGAGGATGACCACATCAAAGATGTTGAGGAAGGGGAGTCGATGGTGGTTGATGTAATAAAACTCCATGATGGCGAGATATCCTATGGAGAGCCCAAGGACCAGAAAGAAACTCTTTTCCCAGCGTAGCTTCAGTTCCCTGGCACGAAGGACGAGTTGCGCGAGGACGGGAAGGATAAGCAGATTGTTAGCCATCACCACCAGCTTAGCTTCAATGGAAAGGGCCTTGTAGACGAGAAAAGGATAGCCCCAGTATCGGCGCACCTCAGGGTCAACGACGAAAAAGTTCGGGCCCGAAACCCAGGTGCGGATACAGACGTAGAGGAGGAGAAGAAAAACAGCGCCCATCATGAACTTTGCCTTGCGAGCGAGGGGGCGCTTGGGGAAAAACAGGGATTCGAACCACAGATACCAGCCACAGGAGCCCATCAGGAAGAAGGGGAAGATGAAGTTGAAGAAAAAGAGCTTCTGCCCCAGAGAAAGGCTAAGGCTGCTCAAAAGCACCAGAAGGCTGCCCACGATCTCGCTGCTGAAATAAATGGCAGGTCCAACCAGGCTAAACCGGTGTTGCATCCGCCAGATCAGACGCCAGATGAGCAAATTGGTCACCAGCGAGGCCAGAGTGAACATATTGAGGAGACTGCCTACATTCATCTTTCAGGCCTCCCTTCGTTAAGTTTCATAATTATAACCCTTTTATTTTTATTTTACACCATAAAAATAGCTAAAAAATGAACAATAAATAAAATATATTTATAAGCTGTTGGTTCAGTCGTCTCACACTCTCCAGCCGCCGTTATGCCCCTTGGGAGTCCAAGTTTACCGGGTCAAGCGGGGGCTGGGACACACAGCCCCATGTTAAGTGAAACTGGGACACGCACCCATGTTAAATAAATTGATCATCATTCATCGTCTCTGCTATCTTAGGTCTCATAGTAAAACGAAGTCAACTGTTTCTTTTACTCTGACGTCCGCCACAGTTTGTGCTAACATGGACGGAAGTGAACCCGGGCTTAGGAGTGAGATCACGTGTCGATATTGGGGCTTTTCGGCATCTTCTTCGCGCGCATCCTGGACGTCAGCTGCAACACGATGCGGCTTCTTTTTCTGGTGAAAGGGCAGCGTCTTCTCGCAGCCTGCTTTGGTTTCTTTGAAGTGATGATCTACATGGTGGTCCTCGGCGCCATCCTGGGCGGAGGAAAGACTCTCTCCGCCCTGGAGCTCACCTTCTATTGCGGCGGCTTCGCCTGCGGCAACTACGTGGGCTCGTGGCTGGAGGAGCGCTTGTTGAACTCGTACATTCTGGTAGCCGTCATCCTCCAGGACAGCGAGGCCGCCCACCAAGCTATCTCTGAAGTCCGCTCCCGAGGCTTGGGAGCCACGGTCATTCAGGGGATGGGACGGGACGGGCCCCGTCTGCTCGTCGAGATATTCTGCAGGAGACATGACGTGCAGTGCGTTCAGGGTATCTTCAGCGATATTGGATTCGTCACCATCTCCGACGTCCGCCGATGCTCCGGCGGCTGGTTTCCTAAGCGCCCCTGACCTTCGCTCCGCTCACCCACCCGGCCGACAGCCGAGCGGGTGAGGCGCAAGGACAAAAGACAAAACCCTTGAAAAAACGTCGCATTGGAGGATCGCCATGAAGGAGGACAGAGACGACATCAGAACCTACCTACAGGAGCTGGAAGAGAAAGTCGAACAACTCTATCACAGGACGGTGGAACTGGAGCGAGAGAGCTTGCGGGCGCGCCGTATCGAAAAGGTGTCCGCCGAGCTTGAACGACACTACACAACCCTGCTGGATAGCTCCGTCTTTCTCTACTTCCTGATCTCTCCGCACGGAAATCTGATCGCTCTGAACCATCGGGCAGAGGAGTTTTTCGGGCTCCCCTCAGACCAACCCAGCCCCGTCTCCCTCTTCTCCTTCGTGGAGCCCGCTTTCACCAGGGAACTAGACTCCCTTCTGAGCGACGCCATGAACCAGAGGGTGCGGTCAGTTCTGCCCGTGCTGAGAGCCAATCGTTCCACGAGCTGGCTGGACATTGAGTTTCTCCCCTCAACCCGCCAGGAAAAACCCGTGCTGCAGGCGACGGCGCTCGACATCTCTGAGCTCATCCGCCTGCGCTCCGAGGAGGAGCAACCGAAGGCGGCTTCTCCTTTCCGGGCTCTTCTGGACAGCTGCCCCGGGCTTCTCTGCTGCGCCGTGGATCTGGACGGAAAACTGATTTACACGACACGCGGTTACCGCGAGGTGACCCGGCGTTGTCTGGGCCACACCCACACTCTCCAGGCACCCTATCCGGGCGAAGGAGACACAGCCTTTGACCGAGCCCTGCGAGAGATGCTCCTGGCCGCATGTCTCGGGAATACAAACCGCCTGGACCTGCTTGAGGAAACAGAGGGGACGGAGAGAGGTTGGGCCGTCACGGTCGCCCCACTGAAGGACGAGGGTGAAGACATCCTGGGTGCCGTTGTCGTCATGAGTCCTTTGCTCCAGAAGCCTGAAACGGAGGAGCCGGAGCAGGAAGAGCAAGAACCCCAGGAGACGGGCTCCATCTCCTTCGACCGACTGCCCGCAATGGCTGTCCTCCTGGACGAATCCGGGACCTGCCTGGACGCAACCGAGCTCTTCCTTCGGGCCCTCAGGACAGAGCGTGAGAAGGTCGTCGGTACAGGCTTCCTGGCTCTAGCCTCCGTGGAGGACCCTCAAAACTCCACCCTCCCCGAAAAGCTGGCCGCCATGACACGCGGCGACGACAGGGGCCCCCTGAACTGCCGGCTCGTGACCTCTGAGGGCGACATCCTCTCTCTTGAGCTGCGGTTCGCCCCTGCGACGCATCGCGGTCAGAAAGCTAACCTGTTCCTCTGCGAGGACAAGACGCTTTTGCGGCGCACCCAGGAACAGCTGAGGCGGGTCGCGGCCACGGACCGGACCACAGGAGTCCTGAACCGCCCCGTAATGGAACAGGTCCTGATCACAGAGATGGAGAGAGCCTCCCGTTATCGGGGGACCCTCTCTCTCATCGTGATGGATATAGACGGGTTCCGTACCCTCAACCAGCGGCGGGGCTATGCCGCCAGCGACCGAATCCTCAAAGGCCTGACCGCGGCCCTCCGAACCCGAATCCGCAGCACCGACTTTCTGGGCCGTTGGGGAGGGGATGAGTTCATGATCCTCACGCCCCAACCTCTGGGAGCTGCCGTTCAGCTGGCGGAGGCGCTGCGCGACATGCTCCAACACAAGACCTTCGGGGAGGGAGAGGGCGAACCTCTGAGCCTCAGCTTTGGCGTGGCGGAATGTGAAAAAGGCATGGACCTCGGTTCTTTCGTCGCCGCGGCCTACGACGCCATGATGAAGGCCAAAAATAGCTCTCGGGAGCCCGGACAGGAGACGCAAAACCCGCTCTGACGGGTCTATTTCACTGCGGGAGGGGTCATATTTTCATGGGACAGATTCAAATCATCGTCGAGGGCATGACGGCCAGCGGGAAATCCACAATCGTCAACCTGCTCTCCGAGCGCCTGGGATTCAAGGTGATGCCGGAGGAATTCCGAGACCAGCACGACCTGCTGCGCCGCTTCCACTACGACAGAAGCTGGGCCTTCCCCATGCAGCTCAACTTCCTGGTCACAAGATTCGCTCAGTACCTCTGCGCCTCTGAGGAGGAGGACTACATCCTTGACCGCAGCATCTTCGGAGACAAGGTCTACGCCACACTCTACTACAAGCAGGGTTACTTTAAGGACAGTCAGTATGGCTGTTACCTCACGCTCTACGACTCCCTGCTCCGATACACAAAGGCGCCCAGACTGCTTATCCTCGTTCACTGCCCTATCGAAGAGGTTCTGCGGCGCATCCGGGAGCGCGGGCGAGAGGACGAGGTGGCTGCCGGTGAGGAGTATTGGCGCCTGCTCTACAGCGCCTACTCTCCCTTCATCGACTTCGTCAAGATGGAGATGGACATTCCCAATTTCCTGGTGCTGGACCTCTCGGACCCCAACTTTATTCGCACCCCGGAGCGAGTGGAGCATTTTCTGGACGAGGTGCGCTCTTTCTTCCCGGAGCGTTTCGACCTGCCCTCAGAGGAGCACAAGACGCCCTGAAATCCTCCGACTTCGGAGCGAAACTCAGGGTAAAATCAGGATAAAGAGAGAAGGAGCATCATGGTCTATGACGTTATTGTCGTCGGCGCAGGCCCCGCCGGAATTTTTGCGACGGCGGAGCTGGTGAAGAACGGCAAAAAGGTGCTGATAGCGGACAAGGGCAAGCTTATTCGGGACAGAACCTGCCCTATCGTGAGCGGCAGCGTCCGAAGTTGCATCAACTGCCCCAGCTGTGCCATCGTGTCAGGATGGGGGGGGGCCGGCTCGGCCTCTGACGGCAAATTGACGCTCACAACGGGCTTTGGAGGCAACCTGGAGGAGTATGTTGGGCGTAAGGCCCTGGAAGACCTGATAGAGATGGTGGACGGCCTGTTCGTCCATTTTGGCGCAGACCCCCACTATTACGAGGCCCGGAGCGACCTGGTACGGGAGGCCATCCGGGCCGCAGCCCAGGTGGGGTTGAGGGTTCTCCCGGCCCGGATACGCCACATCGGAACCGACGCGTCGCGCGAAGTTCTGAACAACATGTACGAAGACCTGAAGCCCCAGTGCGAGATCCGCATGAATGCTTTTGTGGACGAGCTCCTCATCGAGAACGGGCGGGCCGTGGGCGTGCGATTTAAGGACAGAACTGAGGAACGCGCCCATCACATCCTGGTGACACCAGGGCGCGAAGGGGCCCCCTGGCTTGAGAAGATAGTCGGTAATCTGAAGCTGCCCATCGCCTCCATGCCGGTGGACATCGGGGTACGGGTGGAGGTGCCCGACAGCGTCTGCGACGTGCTGACCCGCGAGTTCTATGAGGTGAAGTGCCTCTACAACACTCCCACGTTTGATGACCGGTGCCGCACCTTCTGCATGAACCCCTCCGGTTTCGTGGTGCACGAGTATAATCAGGCCCGCAATCTGGTGACGGTCAACGGACACAGCTTGAAGACCCGCAAGTCCGAGAACACGAACTTCGCCATCCTCGTGAGCAAGAACTTCACCGAACCCTTCAATGACCCCATCGGCTATGCCACCCACGTGGCCAAGCTGGCCAACATGTTGGCCGGGGGTGGCGTGCTGGTGCAGCGTCTGGCCGACCTGCGCGATGGACGACGCTCCACGCCACCCCGCATCAAGCGCGGCATGGTGGAGCCCACCGCAGCGGCTGAGCCGGGGGATCTCAGCCTGGTGTTGCCTCACCGTTATGTGATGGATATCGTGGAATTCCTGGACGCCCTGAATCAGATCATGCCCGGCGTCAACCACGGGGACACGCTGCTCTACGGAGTGGAGATCAAGCTCTACTCCCTGAGGCTGGAGCTGGAGAAGAACCTCTCCGTCCCCTCCATTGAGGGCCTCTGGATGGCGGGAGACGGGGCTGGAGTGAGCCGCGGCATCATCCAGGCTGCCTCAAGCGGCGTCGTCGCGGCCCGCGGCATCTGCGAAAAATGAACCACGAATAAGCACAAAAAATGAACCGCGAACCACGCGAAAGGCACGGAAAAAACGCGAAAAATGAAAAACAGCCCCTACAAGCTTTCGCGTTTTTAGCGCGTTTCGCGGTTAGATAGTCTTTTAGGTGTTACGTTCGGATAGTAAATCCAAGCCAATAATCAAGAAAATTTAGTGTTTGTTTAGCGTTTATAGACATCTCCCCTTGGCGCAAGAGCAACGACGGTGATGGTTATCATGCCCTGGCAACAAGGAAAAGCACACGCCACGAACCCACGTGCAGACGCCACTCCGGGCGGCCCCTGAGAGGCTTGCCTGGGGCCGTGGACAAGCAGGTTGATTGCCTTTCGGATCTGTTCACGTTCCGGTTTGGGGATAGTGGCCATGCGCCTCTCCACATTCTTGTGGACGCGAACCGTCCAAAGCACGGTCATGGGAGCGCATCCATCCTGCGGTTGAATTCTTCAAGCGTGTAGAAACACCCTGCGCTGATATCGGCATTTGCCGCTTCAATCTGAGCGAGCTCATCCTCCGTCAACGGCTCGTTGTCGTAGTCCATGAGGCGGTCAAGGAAATCGGAGACGAACGGAGTCATTTCATCCGGTAGCTGGCGAATTCTCCTGCAGAGCTCTTCCTTATCAGTTGGTAGGATGGCACCATTATCAACTCCCTTTCCGCTCATTATACCCTCATTGCTGAGTCAAGGGGAGGAGTTCAAAGTCAGGAAAGTTCAAGGTTTAAAGATGTTTCAACCCTTAATTTGAATTTTGCCGCTTCCAGTCCGCCAGGGCCTCCACCAGCTTATCGTTCTCCTCCGGCAGGCGCGTCGAAACGCGGACGTAGCTGCCGTCCAGACCTGGAAAATTCCGAGTGTGCCGCACCACCAGCCCGCGGCCCAGGAGCTCCAGGATCAGTCCCTCGTCGTTGTCCGTCTCCATCAGGAAGAAATGTACGGTCGTGGGAGCCGTGCGAAAACCCGCCTCCTCAACCGCGCGGATGAAGCGCGGGGTTTCCGCAGCATAGAAGGCGCGGGAGCGCCGGTAAAATTCCTCATCCTTCAGAAAGGCGAGGGCCGCAACCTGAGCCACGGAGTTGACGCTCCAGCTGGGACGCCGACCGTCCAGGCGGCAGCGCCATTCGGGGCTCGCCAGCAGATAGCCTATGCGCACACCGCACAGGTGGTAGATCTTCGTCAGAGACCGCAACAGGATGAGGTTTGGAAGACTACAAAAGTCAACCTTTTCATACTCTAAATCCGCCTCCTCCAGCCTCAGAAAATCAAGATAGGCCTGATCCACGACAAAAAGGGTCTGGGGGTGATCGCGCGCCAGGGCCTCCAGCCCCCGCGCCCTCAGATAGCTTCCTGTAGGGTTGCAGGGGTTGCAGAGGAAGACGACGTCAAATCCAGCCCCGAGCTCTGAGAGGGAGAAGACGTTTCGAGTCAGGGCTCCAAATGCGGTGAGGGCCCGGCGGTATTCGCCATAGACGGGCTGGAGTACCGCGGCATCCTTGCCGGAAAAAAAAGAGGCGAGGAGATAAATCCCCTCGTTGGAGCCGTTGACGAACAGGACGTTCTCGGGCGCACAGCCCTCACGCGCGGCTATGAGCTCCCTCAGCTCCTCGGCGGAGTCATCAGGATAGTTCGAGAGCCGCTCCATCAGATCAAACCCTAAGACACCCTTCCAGGGCAGGACGTTGGTGTTGGTGCTGAAGTCCAGGATAGAGGCAGGCATGGGGAGCCCCAGGGCCCGGTAGAGATTTTCAGGGTTGGCCCCGTGAGCCCGGAAGAGACCGCTGGCCGAAGGCCGATTGTGTTGTGACATAGCGTCACCTCCAGAAAAAGGATACCGCAAAGAAAGAATTCTTCCAAGCAGGACGAGGGACACACTGAAAGTAAGGAGCCCAGGAACCGGGGAAAAATCAATAAAAGCAGCCGGGATGAGGCCTCCTGCCCTCCCGGCTGCTTCATAAGCTTCACGAGCTTCACGAGCTTTTACCGGCTTTCCTCCGGCTTCTTCTTTTATCGTGCGTCCCAACCCTGAAACGCCCTGCCCGGATTACCCTCTCCGGAGCTCTCCCCTTCTCGCCACCGTTCCCTTCGGAGCGCCCTTACGCTCGGCAGGTCTCAAGCAGAGCCGCGTAGATACGATCGTAGTTGGGGACGGGCAAGTTTTGAGCCGCTGCCTCGCGGCAGACATAGCCGATCAGACAGTCAAGCTCCGTCATCCTCCCCTGCTCCTGGTCCAGCTGCATGGAGGTCCGGGTCGTCGAGTCGAAGGAGCGCGCCTTTTCCACAGTCAGGTCCGCGATGTTCTCCGGCAAAGGCACTTTATGGGCACGCGCCAGAGCCTCCAGCTCCCCTATCAGCCCCATCACCGTCTCAAAAGCTTCAGAATCGACCAGCACCGCACCGATGGAACGTCCATAGAAGGTGGTAGCGGCCGCGAACGGTGACAGAAAGACAAACTTTGACCACATCTCGACGGCAATACGCGCGGTCAGGGTCACCTGCAGCCCGGATTTCCTCAGAAACTGCTCCACATCCGCATAACGGACGCGATTCTCCACGGACGAAAGCCCGTGCTTGCCAAAGAAAAGGCGCTGCACGCTCCCAACAGCCTGCACCGTGCCAGGGGACCTGACATGAGAGGAGGTGTAGATACAGCCCCCCAAGACGTCCGCCTGAGGCAGGTGTTGTTCCAGCAGGTCCACCGCACAGACCCCGTTCAGGAGAGGGATAACTCGCGTTTGTTCCGTGATGAAGGGTGCCGTCTCCAGGATGGCCGCCTCCAGGTCGTAACTCTTCGTGGCAAAGAGAACCAGGTCCGCCGCCCCGACGTCCGAAGCGCGGTTTGTGGCAAGGTCGGGACGGACGGTCGTCGCTCGGCCGTCCTGGTCCAGAAGAGTGAGCCCCTTCTCCCGGATGTTTTTCAGAGTTTCACCCCGACACCAGAGGACAAGCTCCTGATCCCGCTCTTCCGAAAGGCCCGCGGCCAGCCGCCCTCCAAGGAAGCCTCCGATCCCTCCAACCCCTACAATCACCGTTCTCATGGCAAATCCCCTTTCGACAGAAAAGACGGGGGCGAACGGCCCTCGTCGCCAGCCCCGCGGCTCGAAGCGATGGAAGCACCCGCGACGCGGATCATCTCCAGAGCCGAGGGGCTGAGCCCGTAGAGCTCCAGGCTCTCCGGCAGCTCCCCCTGCTGAGACAGACCGAGATAACCGTTCAGGCGCGCCGCCATCGTGGAGTGCAGCAGAGCCTCTTCGTCAGGATAGAAGTTCAGCAGCTCCTCAAACAGCCAGGAGACGACCCTTAGATAATGCTTCTGACACCAAGCCTCAGCCCGATGGAAGAGTTTCAGGGGCAAGATCAGAGTCTCATTATCACAGTAAAAGCAGCTTCGGTCCACTGCCGCCTGAGCCAGACGGCGTTCGGTCCCGCTGCTCACAAAAAGACAGGGAGCGTGACGAGGATAGCGCGGACAGGGCTCGGAGCCCTGCCAGAACATCGCAAGCTCCAACAGCTGCCCGTAGCTGACCGTGTGAGGGTCGTATTCCACCAGGACGACCTCCATGTGGTCTCCAACGTTGGAGTAAACGGGATCCGGGGTCTCTCCCCCTGCGTATCCAACGACGGTGCGCCACACACCCCGGACAAGCCCAAAACGGGCCTCCAAACGCCTGAAGCAGCCCAAAGCAAAGAGCGCCTGCCTCAGCTCCTGGGGCACCATTTCATCGAGCCTGGGGCGGCCCTCCATTATCGGCATCATGGACACAATGCGTCACCTCCTCCCTGCAAACATGAAGACGCGCGAGGACGCAAGCACTCCTAGCGAGCGGAAATCCGGAGATCTCGAGAGCTCGAAATCCCGAAGCCCGCCGTTCACCGCTCCTGCGTCGGAACTCTCAGGTTCAGGTGGTCGTGAAAGAAGAGCTCCATCGCCCGGTAAAAATCAAAGCGATTCTCCTCGTTATGGAATCCGTGCCCCTCATTCTCCTTGACCATGTAAACCACATCCTTGCCCGCCTTGCGGACAGCCTCCACGATCTGGTCCGACTCCGCCTTCTTGACCCTCGGGTCGTTGGCACCCTGGGCCACAAGGAGGGGGATGCGGATTTTATCGGCATGAAAGACGGGCGAGACCGCCTTCAGAAGCTCTTTGTCCTTCTCAGGGTGCCCTATCTCCTCGTACTCCATCTCCCGGAAGGGTTCCCAGTAAGGGGGAATGCTCTCCAGGAGGGTGAAGAGGTTGGAGGGCCCCACATAGTCCACAGCGCAGGCGTAAAGGTCAGGCGTGAAGGCTGCGCCAGCCAGAGCCGCATAGCCGCCGTAGCTGCCACCGTAGATAGCGACACGGTTAGGGTCGGCGACCCCCTGCTTGATGAAGTGCTCCACCCCGTCGGTCAGGTCGTCCTGCATGGCCCGCCCCCATTGCTTGAACCCCGCCTGCCAGAAGGCCCTGCCGTAGCCCGTGGAGCCCCGGAAGTTCACCTGAAGCACCGCCGCGCCCCGGTTCGCCAGAAATTGAACCTCGGAGTCAAAGCCCCAGACGTCACGCGCCGAGGGACCCCCATGAGGGATGATGACGAGAGGCAAATCGCGGGAAGCGACGCCTACAGGCAAGGTCAGATAGCCGTGAATAGTCAGGCCATCGCGCGAAACGTAGTTTATCGGCGTCATGGGGGCCATCTCCTCCTCTTTGAGCCAGGGGGCAAGGTCCGCAAGCTTCTCCAGATGCTTCGTCTCGCGGTCATACAGGTAAACGGACCCACGGGTCCGGTCACCGTAAGTGGAGAGGATGACCATGCGTTCATCGTCGTCCATGTTGCGAACTGCCACGTTTTTTCCGGGAAAGAATGCCTCAAGAGTCCCCTGAAGCTCCTTGCGATCCGCATCAAAGAAGTGGTAGTGCGAACGTTCCGTTGTATAGACGACGCCCGTGATCACCTTGCGTTTTCTGGAGGAGAGCAGAGAAGATACGTCCACCTCGGGATGCTCGAAGACCAGCTCCTCCGTCTTGTTGGCGTCCGGGTCAAAGGTGAAGATAGCCGTTTTGTCTCGCTCAAGGTTCGAGGCCACGTAGAGCTTTTTATTGTCGTAGCTGAACATCAGAGGGACAAAGGTGTCCTTGAAGTTCGTGGTCACGAGGCACTCAAAGGGTGCATCCTCCGCCGCACGGTAGAGCAATGAGGCATTCACGCCGTCCGTTTCGTAGGCCGCGCGCAGCCTGCCGTCGTGGTCCGTCATCCAGCCCGTGATGTTGCCGGGGTTCTCCGCAATCAGGACAAGCTCGCCCGTATCAAGATTACAGCGGTAGACGTCGAACACCTCAGGGTCACGCCGGTTCATGCTGATAAGCATGTGGTCGGGGTCCTCTTCAAGGTCGTCCAGGACCCCGGCCCGCACCCCATCAAAGGGCGTCAGGTCCCGGGAGCTCAGCCCGTCGATGCCGATGAGATAGACATGGTAGTTCTCGTCCCCGCCCTTATCCTGAGCATAGACAATGCGATCGCTGCCCTTCCAGAAATAGCCCGCCACATCACGTTCCGTTGCGGAGGTCAGGCGTTTCTCCTCGCCGGTCGCCAGGTCGCGGACATAGACGTTCATCCGGCGCTCCCAGGGCTTGGCAAAAGCCAGCTTTTTGCCATCAGGCGAAATGCTGAACCCCGCTATCTCAGGGTTGCGGAAAAAGTCCTCCATGGGGATGAGGGGCGCCTGGACCTCCTGAGCCGAAGCACAGGAGCAAAGAAAGAAAGGGCTCAATACAAAGGCTGCAAGAAAAAGGTATGGTACATTCATGAATGGAGAGACCTCCTGCAAAAAGTGAAGTAAAATAAGACCATCCGACCTCTTTACACTCTACATTTAGATATTTGTTTGCGCCATGCGTTTTTATGCGGAAAAAGCCCCGGTTGACCCTAAAACAGGCCTTTTCACAGAGGAACCTGAGAGGAAAAATGCGCCGACAGGGCCCCTCTTCGAGACAGGCCCTCCTTTGCGCCGTTTTCTCCGCCACCCGTATCGTCGCCCGGACCGGGGCGGAACATAAGGAGGTTTTTGATAATGTTGGGAGTTCCCGTTCCTGCGCTGATCCTGTTCTGCTGTGCCGTCGTCATGCTCGTCATGGCCGGACGCCGTTACCAGGTCGGACAGAAGGGCCGTGCGGCGTTCAACGTCTTCATGGCCCTCTGCATGGCCATCTTCGCCTGGAGTTACCTCTAGCCTCCAGGAGTCTGTCGGACTACGCGAATGGAGCTGGGATGGTAAAACAGATAGCATCAACGCCGGAGGATAACTGCCAAATGCTCAGGCATTTATGGCGCTACCTCCAGAGTTGATCGTAATTTGTCCGACAGAATTCCAGCAAATTTCTGCCAGCTGTGGGCCTTTTTGTATCCACTGCTTTTGAGAGTTGCGCTTAGAGTGTAAATCCAAGGCGCCAAAAACAAGAGGCTGACCGAACGACGGTCAGCCTCATCTGTCAGCGGTCAGCCTTCTTGCCCGGATTAGGTTGGTTCAGCCTTGGCAGTCCCTGCTCTGCGGGCTCGTTTGGCTTACACTCTCAGTCCTTCTTCCCGCAAAGGGCAAGGCCAAGGACCACAAACATCACTATCGTACTTGCGCCTGCGCTGCATCCACCGCCACTGCCCCTGTTGGGCATGGGCTTAGGCGTTGGTTCAGGCGCGGGTGGCGGAGTTGGAACGGGGATAAAGTAAGCTGAAAGGGTGTGCTCCTCGCCGACATTGGAGAAGGTGTATTGCGAGACAGGGCCCTGCGGAACCTTGTCCACCAGCACGTTGGACACCTCATAGCCTGAATCCGGGATGAAGGTGAAGGTCTGAGCTTTCCCGCCCCGGACCCGGACGGCGCCGGAGGGCTCAACACGCCCGTCTCCCTCCGTTGTGGCCGTGATGGTGTAGAACTTCACGCTCGGGTCACCCAGAGCGTCCAGAGCCGCCTTCACATCCAGTAGCCCTCTTCTGGAGACCTTCTTCCCCTCAGGGTTGGCGTTTTTATACACCTCATACTTCTCATAATCCTCATCCAGCCAGGGCCTCGGCACAGGGTTCACCTTTGCATTGGCAAATTCCAGCAGGTACGCCTTGAGGTCGGAGGGCGTCTTTTCGGGATAGCGGGCTGACAGGAGCGCGACCGCCCCGGTCACGTGGGGCGTAGCCATTGATGTGCCGTACAAAGCTTCATATGATCTGGGCACTGTGCTGTAGAGGTTCTCCTCGGGCACCGTGCTGTAGATGCCCACGCCGGGAGCGGCAATGTCCACCTTCGTCTCGCTCCAGTTACTGAAGTCCGCTGCCTTACCCCTGGGGGCAGACAGCGCCCCCACCACGATCATGTTATCCAGCCCCGGGTACGAGGCAGGGTAACAGTACCAGCCCTTTCGAAATTCATTTTTAGGTTTCCCATCATCTCTGATAACAGGATCGTCAAAGGGGGCCGGGGCCCCGACCTCCACCCCTTCGTTGCCGGCCGCCACAACGATGGCAGCACGATCCATGTCGTTCAGAACTTTAAAGGCCAGGTACATAGGAGTTGACCGGACCACCTCAGGCGTCTCCGACAGCCACTCTCCCAGAGAGTAGTTGACGGCTGCCAGCTTCAGGTCAGGCTTCGCTTTCATCAGGTCTACCAGATAGTTCAGGGCCGCAATGATATAGCTGTTATCAGCTATACCCTTATCATCGAACACTTTGAGGGCGATGAGCCCCACCTTCCAGTTGACCCCGACCACGCCCGTGCCGTTGTCCCCCACAGCCCCAATGGTCCCGGCCACGTGGGTGCCATGCCCGACTGAATCTTTAAGGTCCCGAGGGTTACCGCCCTCCACGAAGTTGCGGGAGAGGTTCTTGTCCAAGTTGCCCATCAGATCCTCATGGCCCGTATCGATCCCCGTGTCGATGATCGCCACGTAGATATCCTCGCTCCCCACCGTCACATCCCAGGCCTCGGGCGCCCGGATGGCCTCCATCCCCCACAGGTCACCACTGGTGAAATAGGGGTCCTTCGGCTCTGCGTTCAGGTGTTGGATATAGTTGGGGGAGGCGGCGAGGACCTCAGGCAGCTTCGCTAGCTCCTCCAGCATCTGTTCCGTCGTCTGGGTCTCCGACTTTATCAGGGCAAAGGTTGTGCCACTCACTGAGGAAAGAGCGCTATAGGTATTCCGCACCTCTGCGCCCGCGCTGCTCGCCACCGCCTGCAGGAGGCCGGCCTGGCCCTTCGACAGGAGGGATGCCGCACTATTTTTCGCTTTCGCAGACGACGCGCTTTTCAAGACCACCAGCACCTCGCCTGGAACATAGTTTGCCCCGAAAGCTGCGGTGCTGAACGCACCGGACAGAACCAGTGTCAGCGCCAGAAAGCCCGTCAGTACCCTCTTAAAATAAGTTATCCTTCTCCTCTCCTTCCTTTTTTCTCTTTTGAACGGTTCGTTCTATCCCGGCCCCCGATTCAGTCCCTTTTCCAGCGAAGGAGAACCGCACCGAGGAGCGCGAACATCGCTATCGCGCCTGTACCTGCGCTGCATCCACCGCCACTGCCCCTGTTGGGCATGGGCTTAGGCGTTGGTTCAGGCGCGGGTTCGGGTGGCGGAGTTTGAACGAAATAAGCTGAAAGGGTGTGAGCCTCGCTGACATTGGAGAAGGTGTATTGCGAGACAGCGCCCTGCGGAACCTTGTCCACCAGCACGTTGAAGACCTCATAGCCTGAATCCGGGATGAAGGTGAAGGTCTGAGCTTTCCCACCCCGGACCCGGACGGCACCGGAGGGCTCAACGCGCCCGCCTCTCTCCGCCGAGGCCGTGATGGTGTGAAACTTAACGTCCGGGTCAGCCAGGGCGTCCAGAGCCGCCTTCACGTCCAGCAGCCCTTGTCGGGAAACCTTCTTCCCCTCAGGGTTGGCGTTTTTATACTCCTCATACTTCTCATAATATTCATCCAGCCAGGGCTGTGGCACAGGGTTCACATCTGCACTGGCAAATTCCAGCAGGTACGCCTTGAGCTCAGAGGGCGTCTTTTCGGGATAGCGGGCGGCCAGGAGCGCGACCGCCCCGGTCACGTGGGGCGTAGCCATGGACGTGCCGTCCCAATTGACATAGCCTCCACATTCTCCGTGTTTATATCCGGGTTCCTCTTCGATCTCGGGGAGTTGGGGCACCGTGCTGTAGATGTCCACGCCGGGAGCGACAAGGTCCACCTTCGTCTCGCTCCAGTTGCTGAAGTCCGCCGCCTCACCCTTGGGGGCGGACGCCCCCACCACGATCATGTTACTCAACCCCGGGTACGAGGCGGGGTAACAGTACCAGCCCCTTTTAAATCCATCTCTAGGTTTCCCATTCTTTCTAATAACAGGATCGTCAAAGGGGGTTGGGGCCCCGACTTCCATTCCTTCGTTGCCGGCCGCCACGATGATGACCGCGCGATCCATGTCGTTCAGAATTTTATAGGCCAGGTATTCGGGGTTCGTCTGGATATCCTCAGGCGTCACAGGCTCGTAACCTCCCAGAGAGAGGTTGACGGCTACCAGCCTCAGGTCAGGCCTCTCTTTCATCAGCTCTACCAGATAATTCAGGGCCGCAATGATGTCGCTGGTCCTGCCTAGGCCCTCATCATTCAACACTCTGAGGACGATGAGCTTCACCTTCCAGTTGACCCCGACCACGCCCGTGCCGTTGTCCCCCACAGCCCCGATGGTCCCGGCCACGTGGGAGCCATGCCCACCTCCATCCTCAAAGTGAGAGGGGTCAACGTTCTCGTCCTCGTCGCTTTCCGCCACAAAGTTTCGGGAGAGCTCCGTGTCCAAGTTGTCCTTCAGATCCTCATGGTCCGTATCGATCCCCGAGTCGATGATCGCCACGTAGACATCCTCGCTCCCCACCGTCTCATCCCAGGCCTCAGGCGCCCGGATGGCCTCCATCCCCCATAGGTCGCCGCTGGTGAAATAGGGGTCCTTCGGCTCTGCGTTCAGGTGTTGGATATAGTTGGGGGAGGCGGCGAGGATCTCAGGCCACTTTGCCAGCTCCTCCAGCATCTCTTCCGTCGTCTGGGTCTCCGACTTGATCAGGGCAAAGGTTGTGCCACTCACTGAGGAAAGAGCGCTATAGGTGCTCTGCACCTCTGCGCCCGCGCTGCTCGCCACCGCCTGCAGGAGGCAGGCCCGGCCATGCGGCAGGGCAGATGCCGCACTATTTTTCGCTTCCGCAGACGACGTGCTTTTCAAGACCACCAGCACCTCGCCCGGGACAAAGGCAAAATTCGCCCCGAAGGCCGTGGTGTTCAACGCACCGGACAGAACCAGAGTCAGCGCCAGAAAGCCCGTCAGTACCCTCTTAAAATAAGTCACAATTCTCCTCTCCTTTCTTTTTTCCAATAAATCCGCAGGGCAAAAGAACCACGGATGAACACGGATAAAAACAAAAAACACAAAAAATTTAACCACGAAAGACACGAAAAATCGCGAAAGTTTGTGAGTTTGACTTTGAACTTTGGAGCCTGACGGCTCCGAAGAGCCGGTCGACTGCTGAGTCGGATTTATCAGTTTTCGTCCTTCCTGCGAAGGAGAACCGCGCCGAGGAGCGCGAACGTTGCTATTGCGCCGAGGCCTGCGTCACAGCCACCACCACTGCTGCCTGGCATATATTTTGGAGTCGGCGGAATTTGAACGAAATAAGCTGAAAGGGTGTGATCCGAGCTGACATTGGAGAAGGTGTATTGCGAGACAGAATCCTGCGGAACCTTGTCCACCAGCACGATGAGCACCTTATAGCCTGAATCCGGGATAAAGGTGAAGGTCTGATCCGCCCCGTCCCGAACCCGGACGGCGCCGGAGGGCTCAACGCGCCCGCCTCCTTCCGCCGAGGCAGTGATGTTGTGGAACCTAACGTCCGGGCTAGCCAAGGCGTCCAGAGCCGCCTTCACGTCCAGCAGTCCTCTCCTGGAGAGCGTCTGCCCATCAGAGTTAATGTTTTCATACGGCTCAAACATCGAAGACTTATCAGAAAAAGGGAAAGGCTTCGGCACAGGGTTCACATCCGCACTGGCAAACTCCAACAGGTACGCCTTGAGCTCGGAGGGTCCCATGTCAGGAGAGCTGGCGGCCAGGAGCGCGACCGCCCCGGTCACGTGGGGCGCAGCCATGGACGTGCCGCCATTTTCTTCATATTCGTTTCTGGGCACCGTGCTGTAGATGCCCACGCCGGGAGCGGCAAGGTCCACCTTCGTCTCGCTCCAGTTGCTGAAGACCGCCGCCTCACCCTCGGGGGCGGACGCCCCCACCACGATCATGTTATCCAGCCCCGGGTACGAGGCGGGGTAACAGTAGTCGCCCGCCTCAAATAAATCTCTAGATTTCAGTTGTCCGGTTACTTCGATGTTAATAGGATCGTTAAAGGGGGCCGGCTTCCCGACCTCCAGCCCGTCGTTGCCGGCCGCCACGACGATGACCGCGCGATCCATGTCGTTCAGAACTTTATAGGCCAGGTACATAGGAGTTGACCGGACCTCCTCAGGCGTCTCCGGGTACCAGTCTCCCAGAGAGAGGTTGACGGCTGCCAGCCTCAGGTCAGGCTTATCTTTCATCAAGCCTGCCAGATAATCCAGGGCATTGATGATGTTGTTGTCCGGGATATATCGCCCCTCCGACACCTTGAGGGTAATGAGCCCCACCTTCCAGTTGACCCCGACTACGCCCGTGCCGTTGTCCCCCACAGCCCCGATGATCCCGGCCACGTGGGAGCCATGCCCGACTGAATCTTTAAGGTCCCGAGGGTTACCGCCCTCCGCGAAGTTGCGGGAGAGGTCCAGGTCCAAGTTGCCCTTCAGGTCCTCATGGTCCGTATCGATCCCCGTGTCGATGACCGCCACGTAGACCGTCTCGTCCCCCGACGTCTCATCCCAGGCCTCAGGCGCCCGGATGGCCTCCATCCCCCACAGGTCGCCACTGGTGAAATAGGGGTCGTCTGGCTCTGTCCGGTTCAGGCGGCTGAGATAGTTGGGGGAGGCGGCGAGGACCTCGGGCCGCTTCGCCAGCTCCTCCAGCATCTCTTCCGTCGTCTGGGTCTCCGACTTTATCAGGGCAAAGGTTGTGCCACTCACTGAGGAAAGAGCGCTATAG
>JAAYOR010000011.1 GCA_012520235.1 Fretibacterium sp. | reverse complement strand
CTGATGCCCCTCAGGAAAAGGATAAATGGGGTCGAGGGGACTTAGTCCCCTCGCGGGGTGTGGGGCGGAGCCCCACGGCTTTCATGGGGCATTTAATCAGTGCTTCCTTAACTATCAAAAACGGTCCGCCTCAGTCATGCCCCAGGCCTCATCTGGGCCTCATGGTCGGGAAGAGGATGACATCTCGGATGGAGCGGGAGTCGGTCAGGAACATCACCAAACGGTCAAGTCCCACCCCCATCCCTCCCGTCGGGGGGAGTCCGGACTCTATGGCGTTGATGAAATCCTCGTCAAAAACGTGAGCCTCATCGTCCCCGGCCTCCTTCTTGCGCAGCTGGTCCTCGAAACGCGCTCTCTGGTCCAGGGGGTCGTTCAGCTCACTGAAGGCGTTGGCCAGCTCCTTGCCATACATGAAGAGCTCGAAACGATGCGTGTAATCAGGGTTCGCGGGGTCACGCTTCGAGAGCGGCGATATCTCCGTCGGGTGCCCCATCACAAAGGTGGGGTTCGTGAGCGTCTCCTCACAGAAGGTCTCAAACATCAGGTTGAGCACGGCAAAACGACTTTCGCTCCCCTTCAGTTCGCCTCCAAGCCCTTTTTCAACCGCTATGGCACGGGCCTCTTCGTCCGAGGTCACAGCCCGGAAATCCACGCCCGTGCACTCCTGGACGATGTCCAGCATCGTCACGCGGCGGAAAGGGAGCGAGAGGTCCACCGAGGAGCCCTGCCATTCGATCCGGAGCGGACCTATAGCCAGGGCGGCATTTCGGATGAGCTCCTCAGCCAGGTCCATCATCACCTCGTAATCGGCGTAGGCCCAATAAACCTCCATCATGGTAAACTCGGGGTTGTGCATCGTGCTGATGCCCTCGTTGCGGAAGCTCTTGCCTATTTCATACACCCGCCCCATCATGCCAACAATCAGGCGCTTGAGGTAGAGCTCAGGTGCAATGCGAAGGTACATCTCAAGGCCCAGAGAGTTGTGGAAGGTCTTGAAGGGTCTGGCATTGGCGCCGCCTGCCAGAACAGAGAGGGTGGGAGTCTCGACCTCAAGGGTCCCGTGGTCCTCAAGGGTCTTGCGGATGGAGGAGAGGATGCGCGCTCGTTTGCGGAAGACGTCTCGCACCTCCGGGTTGGCTATCAGGTCGGTATAGCGGCGGCGGTAACGTATCTCCGTATCAGTAAGCCCATGCCACTTTTCCGGCAGAGGCCGCAGCGCTTTAGAAAGCAGTTTATACTCTTTGACCAAAATAGTCAGCTCACCCCGACGCGTCCGGCAAGGTTGACCGACGATGCCAATCCAGTCGCCCGTGTCCACCCATTTCTTCAGAAAGTCATAAGAGGACTCCCCGAGTTCGTTGATTTGAAAATAAAGCTGCATCCGCTCCGTCTCATCGGCCAGGTCTGCAAACGTGCTCTTCCCCTGACGGCGAATCGTCATCAGACGTCCGGCCGTGACCAGGATCGTGTCGTCCGTCTCGTCCGGCTGCAGCCGATCAAAACGTTCTTTCACCGACTCCAGAGTGTCACGGCGGGCCCATTTCTCCACGACATAGGGGTCATACCCCTCCTCCTGACGCAGGCGCTGCAGCTTGTCCTTTCTTTGGCGGACGATCTCGTTGTCCGCCGTCTCCCACTCCGGAGCCGTCAGCTCAGGTTTTTCAACGTTACTGCCCACTGATTTTTATCCCCTTTCCAAAGTTTTTCTCTTTAATTTCAAAAATCCTCAAAAGTCCCGAAGAATTTCAAGCAAAGTTGTTAAACCTTCAGGATCCTTAAGTGCTGATCGTCCGAAAGGCTCAGGCACCGAGCGCCGTCCTCGGTGATAAGATAATCGTCCTCTATCCGGAGGCCTCCCCAGCCCTCAATGTATATCCCCGGCTCTACGGTGACAACGTCCCCGACCTGAAGGACGTCTTTGGATATAAGAGAAAGGCGGGGTGCCTCGTGTATTTCAAGCCCCAGACCATGCCCCAGGCCGTGTATGAAGTTCTCTCCGTACCCCGCGTCAGCGATCACCTTGCGGGCAATAGCGTCCGCTTCCTTCCCCGAGAGGCCTGGTCTGAGAGCTTCCGCCGCAGCCTGATGAGCCCGCACCAGTATCTCATCGATCTCCAAGGCTCTGGGGTCAGGCTGTCCCAAGGCAAAATTGCGCGTTATGTCAGACATGTAGCCGCCCAGAGTCGCGCCGTAGTCCACCGTGACCACTTCTCCGAGTTCGAAGGGCTTCTGAGTGGCGCGGCCATGACACATCGCGCCGCGCAGACCGGAGGCGATGATGAAGTCGTTGTGGGGCCAGCCTCGTTCCCCCCCAAGGTTCTTGATCTCATAGAGCAGCAGGCTTTCAAACTCAGCCTCTGTCATGCCGGGGCGGACACGTTCGAGAGTTTTATCATAGGCCTGGCGCGCAATGACAGCTGCCTTCCGGATGGCTTCAGCCTCCGTCTCATCTTTAGAGCGACGCAAGGAAGCGATCAGGGCCGAAGCATCCACCCATTCAGCCCCTGAGGGACGCAGGACTGTCTCATAAAGGGCATGCGATACCTTCTCTGCCTCAAAACCAACTTTATGCCAATGTTCCGTCTCGCGTACTGCCTTGGCCAGATAAAGAGGCAGAGGGAGTTCGCTTTGGATTACGACTTCAAAAGGGGATTGAGCAGGAGCTTGAGTACGATAACGTCCGTCCGTCACAAGAACCGCGCGGCATTCATCAATGAGAAGGGCTGCACTACTGCCGCTGAATCCGGAAAGATAACGACAGCCCTCGGAATTAAAGCCCTCCAACACAAACAGGACAAAGGCGTCCATCCCCTTGTTTTTCATGGCGGCTCGAAACTCTTTCAGACGTCGAAGCTCAACCTCAAAAGCCATAGTCATTCCTCCCTTAAGAAACCGCTGATTTAATCGCCTTATTGTAACAACCGCCGCTGCGCCTCCTGGAGCCTAATGCCTTGAAAGGACAGGAGTAGCGCGCTTTGAGGCGCAACCCAATGTTGAAAGGACGCGCCGGAGGACCTCCTCACTTGACGGTCATCGACCACCATCAACGACCTTTTATGGATAAATCGGCTTCCCCTGATGAGGTGAAGATCCTTACGTTCACAAACTAATATTTTAGCAGAAAAAGAAGGCTTATGCGCGGTTTTACACTCTGAAGGTGTCATTGCTCTGTGATAAAGTCACCCTGTAACTGGTCAGTGAGAATGTCACCCCCCCCCGCAATAAGGCTTGGGATAATACTGGGCATGAGGCAGGAGAGAG
>JAAYOR010000082.1 GCA_012520235.1 Fretibacterium sp. | reverse complement strand
CTTTGGTAGGCCATTGGGAAAACGGGAGTTGGCTTTGTCAGCCCAAACCTCTTCATCAATTGGAGTGACGAGAATTGAAGAATTCGTAGCAAAAAGACCGGGGCTAATCTTAGTGACCGTATCTCTAAAATCAGAAGAAGAACAAAACTCCCATAGAGTTGATAAATTATCTTGGTCATGCGGTACGACTGGAGCTAATGTGCTCAGGAAAAGCTGCCCGGTGTATATAGTTGCTGCTTTATTTCGTGTCTGTGAGATAGCAACTCCCAGTTTTTCCAAAGCGGGGCTATCCAGGCGCGGACGAATCATGCCATCGCCGCCCGTTGACCAATTAATTATTTTTTCACGTCCACCATAGAATGTTTTTTTATTTACAGAGCTTTGCGAAACTCGCCAAGGGGAGTACTTCGAGAAAAGTATCTCCCAAAAACAGAGAACCCATTTTTCATCATCTCCTGTTTTTATGCCTTGAGGTGCGATTGCAAAGTCCTGAATGAGAACAGATTCTCCGTGTTCTTCAAACGATATTTTATGCTGAGCATTTGAATG
Source organism: Fretibacterium sp. (assembly GCA_012520235.1). Classification (GTDB taxonomy): domain Bacteria; phylum Synergistota; class Synergistia; order Synergistales; family Aminobacteriaceae; genus JAAYOR01. Next base: position 1,334 of record JAAYOR010000082.1, on the reverse strand, counting down.
CTGAGATTCTGCGCTGACACTAAGAATTTCTACAGTTCTTATTGCAGTCGCTTTATCTTCCGGCCTCTTTTCAGAAACCGCTTTAATCGCTGAAAAATAATTTCCGATTAACTTTGGGTGGTGATCCAGAATAGATAGAGAGACGAATGCACCTGCAGCTTGAGGACTATCGAAGCCATGTTCTCCCAATTGAGCGATCAATCTTAGGGAGGAACCTTTCAGCAACTCGTTTCTGAAATTTTCATAGGCTGGTTGAACGAGCCAGTTTTGGGGAGAGACCACAATAACAGTTGTTTGATGCTTCGAAAATTCTCTAAATCGATCGATAAAAACAGTCGCAATATCCTGCTTTGAATTAGGAAAATTCTTTTCACAGAACGCATATAACTTCTCATGCATTCGCCTCATTCCCAAATAGGGCACGTTAGTAGCAATCAGTCTGTAATCCTGAATTAAGAGTCTGGCAGCAAAAGATATTCCTTTCGCGATCACTCCCATCTCAGAACGCACATCATCCTTCTCTTCTGCTAACGCCTTTGTCAACAACGGCCCGACTTCTTCCCACTTCAATTCAAACAGCGAGCCCTTGCCCAAACTTGCTTCAGGGTTAATCAAACTGCCGAGTACGGGGGCGTCTTTGAACTGCTTATAAAGTTCTTCGAGAGCAATCCGCAGATTGGTGTTGTCCCCGGCCAGTGCCAGCCATTCCTCTTTCTTGGCGCTGATCGACAAACCGGAGCAGGCAACATTCAATTCCGGCAAGGGACGGTAGCCTATCGGCTTCGTCCCACCCTCACCCCCGGCTCCTCTCCCTGAGGGCGAGGGGAGATCAGGGTATTTCCACGCGGTCAGAGCCAAGGCAAAGGCCGCCAGCTCCACGCAGCGCTGATCCAGTTCCAGGCCATGGATGTTTTCCCGCAGCACCGCGTCCACCGCCTCCCTGGCGGAAAGGCCGTCTCGCTCCATGCGCATCGGTACGAGCATCAAAAACGCCGCCACCAAGAAGTGGCCCGAGCCGCAGCAGGGGTCGAGGGTCTTCAGTTCGGCGAGTTGCTCAGGCCAGCCGTCGAAGGTTCCGGCTGCCGGTGTCCAGGTACCGTCTTCCTGCTGCACAAAGCGCAGATAGTCCAGCGGCACACCGGGGATGGCCGCCTTGCGGCGCAGTTCCTCTTCGCTGCTGGATTTTTGGAGGTCGGCCTCGTTGAGCCGTCTTGCTGCCCACCAGGCACCCAGGGAGTTGTCGAGCAGGAAGCTGACCATGTAGGGCTCGGTGAAGAGCTGGGTGACGGCGGGCAGCTCCCGCGCACCGATCTTGACCTCGGAGGCGTTGACCT
>JAAYOR010000081.1 GCA_012520235.1 Fretibacterium sp. | reverse complement strand
GCGGGCTCCCGCGATCTGAAGCCCTGGATATCGTCGGGTCATCTCATCAGCACAGGCCTGAGCGGTGTCGCCTCTTGCGCCCAGAAAGTAAACGCTCCATCCCTCCGCAGCCGCGATTCGGCAGAGGTGCTCCGCAAAATCTATCCCAGCCACACGCTCTTGAATGGGCATCCCCAGAAAACGCAGCCCCCACAGGAGCCCCACTCCATCCGAAAGGACCATGGAGGCCCTGGCAAGAGCGCCGTGATACGTTCGGTTCCTCACAGCCTCCTCCATACCCAGGGCGTTGACGGTCGCAACAAGCTGGGCCCTCTCCTTTGGGCTCAGGATCATCCCCCGCGCACGAGCCAAAGCGTAATTCATGGAGACATTATCGATGGTGACACCCCAGAGGCGCGGTTTTTCGTGGAGCGCCGGCATTCTGGCCCGTCGGGCCAGAATGAGAGACAACAGGAGCCCCCCTCCCAGAAGAGCCATCGTTCCCCACCAGACCCAGGCAACCTCACTCGAAAGGGACTGGAGCAAAGCTGTGACGACGCTCAGAAAAGCACAGACCGCCGTGATAAAGCGAATGGCCTCGGAATGCCCCATCCCCCGGCGCAGCATCCCCTGATAGAGGGAGTCGGCGCCATGAGGCCGTTCAGCCATGAAAAGGCTCGCCCAGTGAACCGTCGCCTCCACCAAAGGGATGGCAAAAAATCCAAGCGAGACAAAAAAGGTGGAACTGAACACGATGCCCTTGCTGACCCCCAGGATGGAGGCCCCCGCCATCAGAAAACTCCAGAAGGCGGACAGAGGGCGCCCCAGCTGACGAAAGACGTCTCCTAAGCGCTCCCAGGAGGCGCCCAGAAGACTGAGTCCGGCCAATACTATGAAAAAGGCCTGCGGATTGTATCCTGTCAGGAGGATCGCCATCAACATGAGGGCAAAGGTCACTATCAGCACGTTGTGGACCAACCCAGGGACAGAATCCATCCGTCGCACCACCAGAGGGAGAAGGAAGAACCAGGAGGTCGTCACCAACAAGGAGAGCGTCGGGCTGAGATAGACGAACTCTCCGTCCGTGAAGCTGATGAAGACGATGGAGGGCCCAAATCGCGCACATAAGAGGGCCAACAACAGATAAGGCAGAAGCCAGAGCCTGCGTGGCATCAGCACCTCTCCTATCCCCACTATGCCGGTACAGAAGGCAGCCCCAACCAGCCAGCGCGTCGTCGGCGCTCCAAGCCACAGAGCAAGGAGCAGCCAGAAGCCGGCCAGCAGGAGATTACAAAAATAGTGGTACTGGCGAGAGTCGTCTAAAAGCCGCCTCACCAGTTTTTGCACGAAAAAACAAAGCAGGCCCGCTCCTGCACAGCCAGCTGCGATCTCCGTATAGCCCCCCACCACCATCGACCCCTCAGGCGCCCCGGATCTCCCTGAGCCCACCCATATAGGGGATAAGAGCCTCAGGCACCGTGACACTTCCGTCCTCCTGCTGGTAGTTCTCCACGATGGCGATGAGAGTTCTGCCGATGGCCACGCCGGAACCGTTCAGAGTGTGGACGAAGCGGGGTCTGCCACCACTCACGGGGCGATAGCGCGTGTTCATCCTGCGAGCCTGGAAGTCCTCGCAATTGCTGCAAGAACTGATCTCTCGGTACTTACCCTGAGAGGGAAGCCACACTTCAAGGTCATAGGTCTTGGCGGAGCCAAATCCGATATCCCCGGAGCAGAGAGCAACAACCCGATAAGGAAGCTCCAGAGTCTGCAAAACCTCCTCAGCGTCGGCAGTCAATTTTTCCAGTTCGTCGTAACTGGTCTCGGGTGTACAGAGCTTGACCAACTCTACTTTATCGAACTGATGCTGCCTCAGCATCCCTCTCACATCACGCCCCGCGGAGCCAGCCTCCCGGCGAAAACAGGGCGTGTAGGCCGTGTAATATTTTGGGAGGTCGTTCTCCTCCAGGATCGTCTCACGATGCAGATTCGTCAAGGGGACTTCCGCCGTCGGAATCATCCAAAGATCCTCCCCCTCAATGCGATAGAGGTCGTCTGCAAATTTAGGCAGCTGCCCTGTCCCCTCCAGAATGGCAGACCTCACCATGAACGGCGGCTGCATCTCCATGTAGCCGTGACGCGAGGTGTGCAGATCCAGCATAAAGGAAATGAGAGCCCGTTCCATACGGGAGCCCAGCCCCTTCAGCACAGTGAAGCGGCTCTGAGCCAACATGACGCCCTTCTCAAAGTCCATGATCCCCAGCCGCTCTCCCAAATCCCAATGAGCCTGAGGCTCGAAACTGAAAGACTTGGGCGTCCCCCAGGTGCGGACCACCTGGTTGTCCTCTTCGCTCACCCCAACAGGGGTCGTCTCGTGCAGACGGTTGGGGAGGGACATCAGGATTTTCCCAAGCTCCTCCTCCACCTCCGAGAGCCTCGCGTCCACCTCACGGGATGCGTCGCCTATCTTGCGAATCTCCTCCATCAGCTCTGAGGCATCCACTCCAACCTTCTTGGCCTCGCCCACCTTTCTTGAGCCCTCGTTGCGTCGAGCCTTCAGCTCCTCCGTCTGGACTATCAACCTGCGGCGCTCTTCATCAAGCCCCGTCAGAACGGAAAGGTCAAAATCAAAGTGTCGGTTGCTCAAAAAGGCCTGTGCCTCTTCCATATGGGACAAAACCCAACGGAGATCAAGCATCCTTATCCCCCCTCTGCAAGCGGATGTTTTTTAGCAGGTTCGCCATCTCAATGGCGCTGACGGCGCACTCGGCCCCTTTGTTCCCTGCCTTGCTCCCTGCTCTGAGCAGCGCCTGCTCCAGAGTGTCACAGGTCAGCACTCCGAAAACGACCGGCAGACGATGCTCCATGCCCACATGGGCCAACCCCTTAGACATCTCGGCCGCAACGTAGTCAAAGTGCGGGGTGTCACCGCGGATCACAGCGCCAAGGGCAATCACCGCGTCGAACTTCCCCGTAAGCGCAAGCTCTTTGGCCACAAGCGGCAGTTCCCAGGCACCGGGCACCAGGAATATCTCTATGTTTTGGTGGGAGACATCGTGACGCAACAGAGCGTCCTTGGCCCCCTCCAACAAGCGACCCGTTATCAGGTCGTTAAAACGGGAAACGACGATTGCAATTGACAAACCCGTTCCCAGCAGTTTTCCTTCCGTCGTCTTCATTCTCAGCCTCCTAAAGCATCTTAATTATAAAGATGGTTTACAGGCAGCGCAGGATGTGCCCCATGCGCCGGGCCTTGGTATTCATATATTTTTCATTATGTTCGTTCGGCTCCATCTCAAGAGGGATGCGCTCCACAATCTGCAGCTCGTAACCCTCAAGGCCGATTATCTTGGTGGGATTATTCGTGAGGATGCGGATGCGCCTGAGCCCTAAATCCATCAGTATCTGAGCCCCCGTGCCGTAGTCCCTCAGGTCCGCAGGGTAACCCAGAGCCAGATTTGCATCCACTGTGTCCATCCCCTCCTCCTGAAGCTTGTAGGCCTTCAACTTGTTGAGCAGGCCAATCCCTCTCCCTTCCTGTCTCAAATAGAGCAACACCCCGGCCCCTTCCTGCTCTATCATCGCCATTGCTGTGTGAAGCTGGGAGCCACAGTCACAGCGCAGGGAGCCAAAGACATCCCCCGTCAGGCACTCGCTGTGGACCCGGACCAGAACCGAGTCCAGTTTTGTGATATCTCCCTTAACCAGAGCGATGTGAGTGTGAGCATCATCATTTTGAAGCTTGCTGCGATACGCATGAGCGCGGAAAATACCGTAGTCCGTTGGAAGATTGACCTCAACCAGCTTCTCAATAAGCCGCTCCCGGGCGCAGCGCCAGGCTATCAAGTCCTTCACGGCAATTAACTTCAAGCCGTGCCTGCGGGCAAATGGGATAAGATCGGGCAGGCGGGCCATGGAGCCGTCATCGTTCATGACCTCGCAACAAAGCCCGGCTGGGGGAAGGCCAGCCAGACAAGCGAGGTCGACCGTCGCCTCCGTATGCCCGGCCCGGACCAGAACACCTCCCTCACGGGCTTCGAGCGGGAAGAGATGTCCCGGACGCAGGAAATCCTCGGGGGCTGAATTGGGATCGGCCAGAAGGCGCGCTGTCAACGCGCGTTCCTCCGCCGAAATCCCCGTGGTGGTCCCTTTTCGTGCGTCCACAGTCACCAGAAACGCTGTCGATCTTTTGTCCGTGTTGACCCTGGTTAGGGGCTCCAGCTGGAGCCGCCGTGCAATCTCACCGGAGATGGGAGCGCAAATCAACCCACGCGCGTAACGCGCCATGAAATTGACGTTTTCCGTCGTAGCATGGACCGCCGCCAGGATTAGGTCCCCCTCGTTCTCCCGACTCTCGTCATCCACCACCAGAACCATCCGCCCCTGGCGGATATCCTCTATGGCATCCTCCACCGAGTCGAAGAGGGGTTCTTCCTTGCCCTCCCTGTTGTTCTCAATAGCCAAGCTCGGTCAACTCCTCAATTGAAAGTGAAAGACGCCCGGAACTCAATGTCTCCATCAGGCGCTGTACATATTTTCCGATGATGTCCGTCTCCAAGTTTACGATATCTCCCGCCCGTAAACTCCCCAGCGTGCACCGTTGAAGCGTCGCCGGGATCAGGCCGACCGAGAAATCCGTCCTGGTGACCTCAATAACGGTCAAACTCACCCCATCCAGCGCAACGGAGCCCTTGGGGACGATGCCGCGGAGCAGGGAGGGGACTGCCTCAAAGCGGGCAACTCGCGTCTGAGCTCCTGAAGACAGTTCCCGGAGGCGCGCTATCCCGTCAACGTGCCCCTGGACCAGATGTCCGTCCAGGCGATCGCCCAACCTGAGAGCCCGCTCCAAATTAAGGCGCGTCCCTTGAGTCAAATTGGCAAAACGAGTCCGTTGCACGGTCTCAGATATCATTTCAACGTCAAAAGCATCGCCTTGGACAGCAACGACCGTCAGACAGGCACCGCTCACCGAAACCGATTGCCCCAAAACCAGCTCCGGGGCCAGCTCAGGCGATTCTACGGTCAGACGGTACACCACTCCGGTCCTTTGGAAGGCCCGGACTGTCCCCACCATCTCTACAAGTCCGGTGAACATGCAAACCGTCCTTCAAAGAGGACGTCCCGTCCAACCGGGCGAAGACGAACGTCCTTCAAGATCGGAGCCTGGTCCACTGCCGTGAAGTTCAGGCCCGTTCCCAGCCCCAGGCCCGCTCCCATCACGCGGGGAGCCGAGAAGAGACGAAGCTCATCGGCAAGTTCTCGGGCCATGAAGGCCCCCAGAAGAGTGGGGCCTCCCTCCACCATGAGACGGGCCACTCCTCTTTCAGCCAGAAAAGCAAGCGTCTCACAAAGGTCGAGCCTTCCGTCAACTCCGGGGATAGGGACAACCTCCGCCCCGACCTCGGCAAGGGCCGCCGCTCTTCGCTCTTTCTCCTCATCGCTCCCCTCTACCTGGGTGAGGATCAGACAAAGCCCGTCATCACTGATGACCTTTGACGCAGGAGGCGTCGCAAGGCGCGTATCCAGCACAACTCTTCTGGGATTTGCACCCTCGGTGTGTCGCACCGTCAGAGCAGGGTCGTCAGAGAGCACCGTTCCCACACCAACCATCACCGCATCATGTTCCGCGCGCATCTGGTGTGCCCAGGAACGCGACGTCTCATCCGTGATCCACCGGCTCTCTCCGTTTTCAAGGGCCAGACGTCCGTCAAGTCCGGTCGCTGCCTTCAGGGCTACCCACGGTCTCTTCAAGGTTTGAAGGCGAATGAAGCCCCGGTTGAGCCAGCGAGAGTCCTCCTCAAGGCAGGACATCGTCACCTCAACGCCTGCGTCCCTCAGCACCTGGAGCCCACGACCGCTCACTCTGGGATTGGGGTCCGGCATGCCGACGACAACCCGGCTCACCCCCTCCGCCACCAGCCGCGGCGCACAGGGCGGTGTCCTGCCGACGTGGCTGCAAGGCTCCAAGTTGACATAGGCCGTTGCGCCTCGGACGTCCTCACCACGCCGTGCTGCGTCCTTCAGGGCCGCTACCTCTGCGTGGTCCTCCCCACAGGCTGCGTGGTATCCTTCGCCAAGGACACGTCCTTCCCGAACGAGGATGCATCCGACGAGCGGGTTGGGCGCTGTCTTCCCCGTCCCTCGGCGAGCCAGGGAGAGGGCGCGGCTCATGAAATACTCGTCCGTCCTTCGCTTTGAAGCCAAACCAGCCATCTCCTCCCTCTTAAAAGCAAAACAGCTTATGCGGGCAAAACAGGCAAAATAGCAAAAAAATAAAAAACACCCGCGCGATCACTATCCAGGTATTATAATACCTCAGAAGGAAAAAATCCCTCTTTCTCTCATTTCTCCTTTGCTTTCTGCAAGTGCTCCACAATCTTGCGGGCCAGAGTGGGCCCGATGCCGGGAAGAGTGCTGAGCTCCTCCGGCTCCAACGTTGCGATGCGCTGGACAGAGCCAAATTTGACCAAGAGCTGAGCCGCTCGGGCTTTACCGATGCCCGGAATATCCTCAAGGGCGGAACGGCGCAGACGACTGGTTCGCGCGTTGCGGTGCGTTGTGACCGCATAACGATGGACCTCGTTGCGCAAACGTTGAAGAAGCTTCAGGACGGGATCTTCCCGACTCAACTTGAGAGGTTCCTCAGGGCGGTTCGGCAAAAAGACCAGCTCTTCCCTTTCTGCCAGAGCGGCCACAGGCAGAGCCAGGTCTAACTCCTCAAGGGCCTTCAGAGCAAACTCCAGCTGAATGGGCCCCCCATCTATCAACACGAACTGCGGCAGAGGTTCGGAGTTTTCAAGAACGCGGCGATAGCGGCGCAAGAGCGTCTCCTGGATGGAGCGAAAGTCGTCAACCTCTCCCTCTTCAAGGGTGCGTATCTTGAAGCGCCGATACAGCGCAGGATTAGGGCTCCCCTGCTCAAAGACGACACAACAGCCGTAGGTCTCACGCCCGGCCATGTGGGAGATGTCAAAGGCGTCCATGCGCCAAGGAAGGGTTTTAAGCCCAAAGGTCTCCTGAAGCCTCAGCAGCACTTGCCAGGTCTCGGCATCCAGATCCTGCTGCAGCGCCTCGGAAACACGCTGGCGCGAGACCCTCCAGAGCGCCCGGATTGTGTCGCGATAACGGGCGGCTTCTTCAAAGGCAAGGGACTTGGCAGCGGAATCCATTCGACGTCTCAAACGCTCCACCAGCTCGGCAGTCTCACCCTTCAGCAGCAGGATGATGTCGTTGACGCGCTCTTGATACTCAGCCCTCGTACAGCGGGCGGCACAGGGCCCCATGCAGCGACCCAGGGAGTGTTGCAGGCAGGGGCGACGTTCGGGATCCGGCCTCACCTCCGAACGACAGAAGCGCAGGGGAAAGCGACGTTCTATCAAGCGCAGAAGTGCCCGGATGCTCCCAACGTTGACATAGGGCCCAAAGTAGATGGAATCGTCCTCCTCCCTGCGCCGCGTCACCTGGAGACGCGGATAGGCTTCGTCAGTAATGCGGATGTAGGGATAGTGATCGCTCATCTTAAGGTCTACGTTAAAAAAGGGCGCATAGCGTCGGATCAGCTTGGCCTCAACGATCAGAGCCTCCGCTTCGCTCTCCGTGCGGATGACGGAAATATCATCTATCAGAGAGACCAGTTTTCTCAGGCGAGGCGAGGCGAAGCCGGAATGCCGAAAGTAGGACGAGACCCTCCGCTTCAGCTTGATGGCCTTCCCAACGTAGAGCACCGTACCTTCGGAGTCCCTCATGATGTAGACTCCGGGTTTTTCGGGCAGGTTTTTTAAGATGGCGGCAATGCGCGGATTAGACATGGCTCTTCTTCTCTAATTCTAATAACAATGGCAGGAGTCCGAGCTATCGGCTGACCTCGATCTCCCCCAGCTTCTCCTCAAAACCATAGATAGTGGGGTCAATTCGGTCCACCGTCTCGTTCAGCTCATCCATCCCCCGGAACCGATGCCTGGAGGGGAGCCGGTTGGCAAAACGCTTGATCTTCAGCAGGGCCTGAAGGAAGTTCCGTTCAAAGGGAAGGATCATCTGAGCTGCCATAAGGGCGCTGGGAGAGGGCTCCTCAAAGAAGAGCAAGGCCATCTCCAGATTTTCATCAATATCCATCTCGTCATACCATATCTCGGCGAGAATGGAACGCAAGCGCTTTCGATCCTGCCCTCGCGCCATTTTGCGCAGCACCCGATCGATCTTTCGGAGCCCTGAATGGATCATCCCAAAGACGAGAGAGACATCGGCCTGTGGCAAGGAATACTCGGCGATGTACTCCGCCTCCACCTCCGCAAGCACCTGTTTGCGCAAGAGACGCCCATAAGAGGGATGTAGGGTGACGGCAGGCGGCTCGTTCGGCGCAGCCATGAGGGCTCGGAACACATCCTCTGTGTCAAAGCCACGGTGCTCAAGAGGCGAATCCTTCAGCCAGGTCACAAAGCCCGGGTCAAAGAGTCCCTTGCGCCCGGCCCGGCCCGCCATCTGCAAAAACTCGTTCCTGGAGATGGGCGCGTCATGGTGGTACTGCACCAGCTGAGCGAACACCGCGTATTGCGCCGGCAGGTTCACCCCCAGAGAGAGGGCGTTGGTACCGCACACAACATCCAGAATCCGCTCCCGAAACGCAGATTCAACCAGCAGCTTTTCCTTGGGAAACATCCCTCCATGATATATCCCCACCCCACAGAACAGGGGCGGCGCTATCTTAGGGACCTCAAGGATCTGCGCCAGCTCTTTGAGTCGATCAAGCTGAGGACGGCTCAGACGCTGACGCAGCTCTGAGATGGCAAAAGCCAACTCGGACGCCCCTTTTTGCGAAAACATGAAGATAAGCGCGTCGTGCACACTCTGTTTTACCGCCGGTTTATCCGGGGTGAAGATCAGGCGCGTCATCCGTTTTTTGCTCTCGTAAATCTCAAATCGTCGGGAGCATATCATCGAAAGATATCTTCCGACAGACTGAACACCCCCCAGAGTAGCAGACATCACCAGCACGAGGGTGTCGGAGTGCGTGTTGCGTATGCCGTCAATATAGGTACGCGCTCTGTCCGAATCGTTAAAAATGTAGTGAAACTCGTCCACAACCAGCCTTTGACCGGACTGGGAGGCGTATTTCATCGTGTATATCTCCTGGGTGCAGCAGATGATACGCGCGCCCTCATTGCGTTTGAAGTCCCCCGTCTCTATCCCGACGTCCAGCCCCATGCGGCGCAGATCCAGATAGCGTTCATTGCTCAGAGCCTTGATGGGAGCCGTAAAGATCACCCGTCGAACGTCCGGTTCCGTAAGCTCTCCATCAGATGTCAGGAGCCCCGCCCAAAGATAGGCAACGAGGGTCTTCCCGGAGCCCGTCGGGGCAGAGAGGACGGCGTTTTGTCCCACAATACATTCAAAGGCGTTCAGCTGCCAGGGGTAAAACTCTACTTTTTCCAAATCGAGCTCCTTCAAAAAGCAGGTCATTCTTCAACGCCAAAAACGACGTCAGGTTCAAAAGGCATCCGCCTTTTCCGCTCGAAAACAAAGGTTAGACTTCACTTTACCATAAAACACCACGCGAGCCAACAATCCGTTTGTCTATATGACCTCAGCGTTTCTCAAACCTTGATGCTATACTACTGGGCGGAAAGTGAACTTGACCCAATAGAACGATCCGGGGGGGAGATCTGCATGCTTTCACCCACCTTGCTTCAGCTGGCAGGCGGAATTGGTCTTTTTCTCTATGGCATAAAACTGATGAGCGAATCCCTTCAGTCCATCGCAGGAGATCGCATGAGGCACCTGATCGGCACTCTCACCCGTACGCCATTGCGCGGAGTTTTTATCGGCCTCATCGTCACCATGCTCATCCAGAGCAGCAGCGGCACCACCGTCATGACCGTCAGCTTCGTCAACGCCGGGCTTATGACCCTCAAGCAGGCCATCGGCATCATCATGGGAGCCAATATCGGAACCACCGTCACTGCCCAGCTCGTCGCCTTCAAAATTAAGGATTTTGCCCTTCCTATGGTCGCCCTTGGAGTTCTGCTGGCCCTATTTGGAAGGTCCAAGACACAACAATATTGGGGAAACGGCATCGTGGGCTTTGCGCTCCTCTTCATGGGCATGCAAACCATGGAGAGCGCCACCAAGTTCATGGCGAATCGTCAGGATATTTTCCTGCTCCTCCACTCAAATCCCCTCCTCGGAGTCCTGGCAGGCACAGTCGTCACCATGATCGTGCAGTCCAGCTCCGCCACCATCGGCCTTACTATGGCCATGGCCTCGCAGGGCCTCCTCTCCCTGGACGCAGCTCTGCCCATCATCCTGGGAGACAACATCGGAACCACCATCACGGCTGTTTTGGCTTCCATCGGAGCCAGTCGCCCTGCAAAGCAGGCAGCAACGGCCCACGTCCTGTTCAACGTGTTCGGAGTCCTCATCTTCCTCTCTATCCTGCCCATCTACAAGGGAGTTGTGCTTCATACAGCAAACGACATCAGCCGGCAGCTCGCCAACGCCCATTCTATCTTCAACATCACCAACACCATCATCTTTCTTCCCTTCGCCTCACTCTTTGCCCGCCTGATCGAGAAGATGATCCCCGCCAAAACCCCCTCGGAAAAAACCAAAGCTGTCTATCTGGACCAGAAGCTCCTCGAAGCCTCGCCCACCGCAGCTGTGGAAGCTGTCAAGGACGAGCTGCTGCATATGGGCAACATCGTCCAGGAGATGGCAGCCCTCGTCCGGGAGAGCTACTCGGACATCAAGACAGAGCACCTGACAAAGCGCTTCGCGGAGTCAGAGCTCGCCGTCAATGAAATAAACCGGGCCATCTCTCTCTATGCCTCGGAGATCTGGCAGCACGGCCTCTCCGACGAGGTCTCCACAGTCCTGGGTTGCTACGTCAATGCGTCCGGAGATCTGGAGCGCGTGGGAGATCATCTTGAAAATCTCATTGAGCTCTCTGATGAAGAAGATGAGGGAAAACTCCAGTTTTCAGACGAAGCCATGGAGGAACTCTGGACCATGTACGACACCGCAGAGCAAGCCCTGTCCTGTGCTCTGGGGTCCCTCAAGGACGAGGACTCCGTCCAAGCCAACCGGGTCATCAGCGAGCTGGAGAGAAGTCTGGACGCCCAGGAAAAGCAGTATCGTAAAAACCATATCGAACGCTTGAACCGGGGAGAATGTAACCCCGAAAAGGGCGTCCTGTTCATTGACATTCTCAGCAACCTGGAGCGGATTGGCGACCACAGCCACAACATCGCCTGCTTCACTCTTGATATCGTCGGCCTTACGCAAAAGACAAGAGCTCAAAAAAACTTTAAGTCGAACCCTGGAGGGTGCCACCCATGAATGTCTCCCAAAAAACAGCTTCGCCAAAATCCTCCATCCCCTCATCGGGGAGGTTCTTGAAACGTTTTTTATGGGGCTTCTTTCTTTTTGCTTCCGCTCTCCTTCTGGCTTTTGCCCTTCTGTGGGGCCTTGTGCCCCTCTCGCTGGAGCAGGTCGAGCTTGTTGATCGCTCCCCTGCCCTCTACGATTCAAAGGGGCAGCTGTTTCATCTGAGGCTCTCCCCTGATTCTGAGTGGCTCATCCCCATCCCTCTCTCCGAAATGGGACGCTGGCTCCCTATTGTCGCAGTGGCTGTCGAAGACGGACGCTTTTACCAGCATCCCGGAGTGGACCTCCTGGCTATCCTGCGAGCGAGCTTTCAGAACCTGACGGAGCAGCGCGTCGTCTCCGGTGCTTCCACCATCTCAAGTCAGGTCGTAAGACTGACCGTCTCCGAACGTGAGCTTCTGCCAGGTCAGTCACGCTGGGGACGACGCCCCCGCACTTTCTCCACAAAAATCCGGGAGTTCATTCAGGCGTTGAAGCTGGAACGCCTCATGAGCAAAGAGAAGATCCTGGAGACCTATCTGAACCGGGCCCCCTTCGGGGGCAACCTCAGGGGCGTCCAGGCAGCCTCGCTCGTCTACTTCGGCAAAACCGCCTCTCAGCTCTCACCGGGAGAAGCAGCTCTGATGATCGGAATGCTGAAGGGCCCAACTCTGTATCGCCCTGACACCCGCCCTGAAGCTGCCCGGAGACGGCGTGACACGGTCATCCGCTTTTTGGAGGATCGCGGGGTCTTCTCCCATACCGAAGCCCAAAGAGCCCTGATGGAGGTTCTGCCCCATAAAAAATACTCACCTCCTCTGAGCGCCTACCACTTTTCGGAGATGGTCCTGGACAGACCCTCAAGCAAGAGCGGGATCAACACTTCTCTGAATCTGGAGCTTCAGACCAAATTGGAGGCCATCCTGCGTTCGGAGCTTGAAACTCTGCCGCCGGACATCACGATAGCAGCCGGCGTGGTGGACAATCGAACAGCAGGGCTCACAGCTTGGGTGGGCAACGCACGTTTTGGCAGCGGAGTTCCCGGCTCCTGGGTGGACTGCGGACAAGGTCTCCGTTCACCAGGCTCGACCCTCAAGCCCTTTGCCTATCTCTCAGCCTTTGACCAAGGCATCCTCACCCCTCCTGTCCTTCTAGGCGACTCCCCCCTTGCTTTCTCCGGGCGCGCCCCACGCAACTTTGACTTGAGCTATCGGGGTGCGGTCAGCGTGCGCGTTGCTTTGGCAGACTCCCTAAACGCTCCGGCAGTGCGCGTTCTAAGATTGGCGGCTCCAGAGCGCGTCCTGCAGCTCATGCGCGAATTCGGCCTGAGGAGCCTGAAAGAAAACTCCTCCTACTATGGAGATTCTCTCATCCTGGGCGGTTGTGACGTCACCCTTCTGCAGATGCTTGAAGCCTACACCGCACTAGCCTCTCAGGGCATGCATCGTCCCCTGGCCCTGACTCAGGAAGAGGCTCGGGAGAACAACCTTTTGATGTCCCGGCAATTAGCCTCCCCGGAGGCCTGCTGGCTGGTCAGTGATATTCTGGATAACCGGGGACGCCTGAGCGCTTTTACAAGGGAGACCCTGGGACAGGGCTGGCATGTGGCCTTTAAGACGGGGACCTCATACGGGCTCAGAGATGCCTGGACTGCGGCCTGGACACCGGATTACACAGTCGTCGTATGGGTTGGGAACCCTGACGGGAGCTCCTGGAGTGAGCTCATCGGGGTCCGGGCAGCAGCCCCCATAGCCATCCGCATTCTGAGGAATTTCTCGCCACAATCCACCTGGTACTCCAAGCCGGAAGGCCTGACTCTGCAGCGTGTCTGCTCTCTTTCCGGCCTCCCTCCGACAGCCGTTTGCCCTTCGACCCGCCTGGACTGGGGCATTGAGGGCGTGAGCCGGACCGTACCCTGCAGCCTCCACGTTCTGCGCGGAGGGCAGAAGACCGTGTTGTGGCCTTCTGAGCTCTCCACGCGCCAGACACCTCAGACGCAACTGAAAAAACGCCCCACCCTCTCGATCACCTCGCCCATTCAGGAGGCCCTCTACCTGCTGGCCCCCCTGGCCCGCAACCGCAAGATACCGATGAGAGCAGAGGGAGCCTCTGAGCGCCTCTGGTGGTTCCTGAACGGAATCTACGTCGGCTCCTCCCTGCCTAATGAGACCTTCTTTCACGATCTGGAGGACGGGACGCATCTTATCTCCGTCTCTGACAATGAAGGGCGCAGCGACGCCGTTCGGGTCCGCGTTGCCTCCCCGGGAAAACGGACAGAAGCACCGCTCTTGCAATAATTCTTTTTTTATTCGACAACCCTCCAGACAAAACGCACCCTGATTTAAAACTTCCTTCAAACTACCTCCTCCTCGGATCGCAAGAGGGGGGGGCACGCTTAAAAAACTTTTCCCCATCTACATTTTCAGTTTCCAACAAATGACCCGAGTTGAAAATTTCAGGTCGTCGCTCTTTTTTCGCAAATGCTGGACACAAAAGAGGCACTCCTGTATGCTATCCCTGCCTATTTAAACTGACGTATATACACATATTCTTTTGGAGGGTTATTCTTATGACTGACAAGGAAAAAGAGCCTCTGAACACTAAGGACAAACTATCAGAGGGGCGCTCCCCTTCTTTTCTGGAAGCCGCCCTGGTCATCCTCGTGGCAGCTATCGCCATTTTAAGCGCGGTGCAGATATGGGAGACGGACGTGCATATTCCTCTGGTGTTCGCAACCATAGTGGCCACTCTCCTGGCCATGTTCCGCATGAAGGTCAGCTGGAGCGTCATTGAGGATGCCTTCCTCTCCTCCATAACTTTGGGCATGCAGGCCATCCTGATTCTCTACACCGTAGGCATGCTGATAGGGGTATGGATACTGAGCGGCGTGGTGCCCAGTATGATTTACTATGGGCTGAACACCATCTCCCCCTCCATCTTCCTCATCGCCACGCTCCTCATCTGCAGCATCGTCTCCCTGGCCACCGGCACGTCCTGGGGAACCAGCGGGACCGTCGGAATCGCCCTTCTGGGCATCGGTTCCGGCCTGGGGATCCCCTCCGCCATGTGCGCCGGCTTCATCATCTCCGGCGCGTATTTCGGCGACAAAATGTCCCCTCTCTCGGACACAACCAACCTGGCCCCTGCGATGGCAGGCTCCGACCTCTTCCAGCATATCCGGGCCATGTGCTGGACAACTATTCCCACCTATATCATCGTCCTGGTCATCGCGGGCATCATGGGAAACAGGTACTCCCAGGGCACTTTGAATATAGAGCAGATTGAGGCCCTTCAGGCACTCATGAGCAGTGAGTTCAGCATCTCCCTCTGGAACTTTATCCCTCCGCTCATTGTCATCGGTCTCGCTGCCTCAAAAAAACCTGCCATCCCCAGCATTGCCGCAGGGATGCTGGCCGGTTGTGCCCTGGCGCTTTTACAGGGAGCAGGTCTCGGAACGCTCTTGGATATTCTTCAGAACGGATACACCCCAGGCCTTGCCAGCAAAATAGCGGAGGCTGCGGCTGACTCAGGCGCCATAGCGGAGCTCCTTAAAAATGCCGGGCTCACAGGCGTCACTCCCGAAGCAGCCGTAACGGCAGCAAACACGCTCAAAGAACTGCTTGCAAAGGGCGGACTGCAGTCCATGAACTGGACGGTCTCACTCATCCTTTGCGCACTGACCTTTGGAGGCATCCTTGACCGGTGCGGGTTCCTTGAGGTCCTCCTCTCCGTCCTTCTTAAAAAAGTCAAAACCGTGGGAGGCCTCGTCACCTCAGTTGTGATCTCCTGCCTGATGACTAACATTTTTACAGGAGACCAGTATGTCGCCCTGGTCCTTCCCGGACGCATGTTTAAAAACCGCTTTGATCAATCGGGGCTCCATCCGCGCATGTTGTCACGTAGCCTTGAGGACTGCGGTACCCTGACCTCCGCACTGGTCCCCTGGAACACCTGCGGCGCATTTCAAAGCAAGGCGCTGGGCATCCCCACCCTCGAATACCTGCCCTATGCCTTCCTCAACTATCTCAACCCCATTGTGGCTGTCCTCATGACCTATATGGGGCTTGGCATCGCCTGGCGCGCCAACAACGCTGAAGGCTTTGTGATCAGCCGAGCCAAACCCGAGGATAACTGATTCTATGGAGAAAACAGACGTGCTATTGGACTCCAAAAGCTCCCGGACACCCTCGCAACCTACCCGTATCTTCATGGCTGCCGTGGGGCTTCTCCTCCTGGGACATTCGCTCTGGAAGCTGCAGAGCGGGTTGGAAGCCAATTTCTTCTCTCAGGGCTTTGTAGGGCTTGCCTGTTTTCTGGCATCGGGCTGGAAGCGCACTCTCGTCCTCACCAGGGAGGGAGTCGCACGCACCAGCGTGACTTGGGGAAAAACTCGAACGGAGACCCTGCCGTGGAAGGAGATCGTGCATGTTGCCCTGGCTTTCCGAAAAAACGAGATGCTGGCCATGTTTGACCGGGGCCAGCTGACCGGGTTGAAGGTCCTCTTCGACCAGGAACAGGAAGAATCCTTAAGGGCAGTTTTGCGTCAGTGCGCCCCCCACGCAGAGATATCAGTGATTGGAAAAAGCCGCTGAGCTTTCCAAACCTTGTTCTGCTTGCAAAAAGCTCGGAGCTGAAAGCCCTGTTTCATGCAGAGCCACCATGGGAATGTACGAATCTTTTCACACCCCGGACTTTCCTGGTGAGCGACCAGAGTTCTACGACGATAGCGGAGCCCATTGGGCTCCGCTATCGTCGTAAGGCTCTGGTAAAATGGCTTATTTTCCGCTAAGATAAGAGCATAGAAAGCTCCTCTTCTCCTCACAATCAAATAATAACGAGGTTAAGCCATGAAATTTTTACTTGTCACTACCGGAGGAACCATCGCCTCTGCTCCCTCTGAGCATGGACTGACACCCCAGGCATCAGGCGCTCAGTTGTTGCAGGCCTGCCCTCAGCTTATGGGATTTGACCATGACGTTGAGATAGTAGATCTGCTCTCCAAAGACAGCTCCAACATGCACCAGTCCGACTGGCTGAAGATGGCCGACTGCATTCGAGACCACGCATCCCTCTATGACGCCATCGTTCTTCTCCACGGAACAGACACCTTAGCCTGGACCGGAGCCGCCCTCTCCTATCTGCTCCCCGACATGACCATACCCGTCGTCCTCACCGGCTCCATGTTTGCTGCAGGGGCCCCAAATAGCGATGTCCCTGACAACATCTACGCCGCCTTTCAATTTGCTCTTCAGCTGGCAATGTACAAGCGGAGCGGGGTTTCGATAGCCTTTGCCGATGTCCTTATCCACGGGCCGCGGGCCACCAAGCTTGACAGCCACAGGAAAAACGCCTTTTTCAGCGTTGATTATCCCCTACTCGGCGAGATGAAGGATCGAGATACGCACAAAATAGCATGGCTGACCTCAAAAACTCCCTCTATCTCCCCTGAACGTCCATGGAGCCAAAACCCGCCCCTGGAGACAAACATCGCTCTTTTCACGGTCTTTCCCGGCCTTGACTCCCGATTTTTGGACGCAGTGATTGACAGCGGGCCCAAAGCCGTCGTCATCGAAGCTTATGGCTCCGGTGGCCTCCCCTTTATGAACAGCGGGATCCTGCCCTCGATCCAGCGCGGTATATCCCAGGGCATTCTTTTTGTCATGAAATCGCAAACTCCCTTTGGAGGGACAGACCCTGCACGTTATGAGGTAGGACAGAAAGCGCTGGACCTAGGCGTTCTCTCTGCACGAGACCTGACTCGTGAGGCGCTCTTGACCAAATTGATGCTGCTGCTTCCCCTCTTCTCCGGCGAAAAACTGCAGTCACAGCTTTACTCCAATCTCTGCGACGACGTTCTATCATGAGCTGCCATGAGAAGCGCGCGGGCGATGCCGCGCACCAAACGAGCAAAAAGCGCCTGACGGAAATGTCACGCACCAGCGGGTGAGCCGCTAAAATAGGTCCGGCGGACCTGGCTAAAGTTTTGGCAGACATTCCCAGGGTTGAGAGCGACCGGATCCTGGCCACTTGGAGCGGCGGAGAGGACGCTGCCCTGTGGACTATTGATGACCGACGTCTTGGAGTTTTGACGGTGGATTTCATCACTCCGGTCGCTGACGATCCCCGTATCTGGGGGCAGATTGCGGCGGCCAACTCCATCAGTGACGTCTTTGCGATGGGTGGGCACCCTATAGTAGCCCTCAACGTCGTTGGATTTCCCAGCAACTCTCTGGAGCTTGAAGTGTTGAAAGAGATCATGGAGGGCGGATTTGAAAAGGTCCGGGAGTCGGGAGCTTTTCTTGTCGGGGGCCACAGCGTCCAGGATGAGGAGCCCAAATATGGGCTCGTCGTGTACGGCGAGGTGAACAGGGACAAGCTCTGGCGCACCGTCGGAGCAAGGCCCGACGACCTTTTGCTCCTGACCAAGCCCCTCGGCACAGGAATAGCCATCACAGGGATCAAGGCGGGCATGATCGAGGATCCCAGGACGGAGACTGAGGCCATTCGCTGGATGACCCGCCTGAACGATCTCCCTCTTCATCTCCCGGAGACGCTCCACAGCGCCGTCCACGCAGCAACGGATGTCACCGGCTTCGCCCTTGCGGGGCACGTCCTCGACATGCTCAGTGACGGGACTCTGGACTGTGAACTCACTTTGAGCAAACTGCCCCTGCTGCCGGGAGTCCTCGACCTGGCCGACATGGGGCTGGTGCCCGAGGGGACCTACAAAAACCGCGAGGCCTACGAGGGACAGGCAGACCTTGAAGGGGAGGCTCCTCTTTCCCTTCTGGATATACTTTACGACGCCCAGACGTCGGGCGGCCTCCTTCTGGCTGCAGACCCCTCCAGGGCCGACGAACTTCTGACCCTTTGCCACACCCTTGGTTTGGAGGCCGCAACCGTCATAGGAGCCTTCAGCAAGGGGACAGGGCGCTTGAAGCTCATGAACTGAAACGAGCTCCGAACGATGGAGGCCCTGAAAACCGCAGGCCCTTTTTTATTTCTCTTTCGCAGACTCATGCCAACAAAATCATCAGACTTAAGCGATTTATCCCTACTTTCTGCATATTACCAAGCGCAGCTGTAGCAACACATCTCGCCTCTATTGCACCGTCCAGATGAGGTTTAGTGTCAATAGCCAGAGAAAATGTCACCCCTAATTGTTCAGATAAAATGTCACTCCTAAGTGCTCAAAGGGAACGCAGCTCCCGAGTCCTGATACTTGTTGGTAACGTAGGGGTGTTCCTTGAAGCTG
>JAAYOR010000080.1 GCA_012520235.1 Fretibacterium sp. | reverse complement strand
TTGCGAGAACTGCACGCTAATGAAATTTTGCTCTTGGCCTATTACATCGCTGCCATAAACATCGAAGCGGCTTATCACGCTGCGCTTCTGAAGGGTGGGGCGGAGAGACCTTCCTTTGAGCCGTTCCCCGGCATTGTGCTGGCGGACACGTTCAACCTTTATGAGTCCAAGGCGGCTTCATCGAAGCTGAACATGGCCTTCCCCGAAAACAGCGCTCGTGCTGAGGCGCAGAGGAAGACTCCCATCACGGTTATAGTGGGTAACCCGCCCTATTCCGTTGGTCAGGAGAGCGCGAACGACAACAATCAGAACCTCTCCTACCCCGAGCTGGACCAAGCTATCACGGACAGTTATGCGGCTCAGGGGACAGCGCAAAATCTAAACGCCCTTTACGACAGCTACATAAGGGCCATCCGCTGGGCCTCCGACCGCATCGAGGCCCGGGGCTTGGTCTGCTACGTCACCAACGGCTCCTTCATCAACAGCAACAGCGCTGACGGGCTTCGAAAATGCCTGTATCAGGAATTTCAGAGCATCTACATTTTCAATTTGAGGGGGAATCAGAACACATCAGGAGAGCTCTCCCGTAAGGAGGGCGGAAAAATTTTCGGCTCCGGTAGCCGTCTTCCCACAGCCATCACCCTGCTGGTGAAGGACCCGGAGCGGGCGGAAAGGGGCGAAAAATGCCGCCTGCACTACCACGACATCGGGGATTACCTGACGCGCGAAGAGAAGCTGGCGATCCTTTCGCAGTTTCAGTCTGCCGGTGCCATGAAGGACGCAGAGCGCTGGACTGTAGTGACGCCTAACGAAGCGGGGGATTGGATTAACCCGAGGAGCGAGGCGTTTCAAGGTTTCTTGAGATTGGGTAACAAGAACGAGACAGATCAATTCGCCCTCTATGAAGGGCGATATTCAGCGGGCGTGAAAACCAACCGCGATGCCTGGTGCTACAACTTTTCGCGCGAGGCCCTGGGGAAGAACATAACCGCCATGATCCGAGTCTATAACGAGGAACGGAAATGCTGGCGAAAAAGCTCTCAGGAAGGGCGAGTGCGGGATTTTGCAATACGAGCTTCAGAGAAAATCGCATGGTCTGACGGTCTTTATTCTTCCTTGAGCCGAGATATTAAAATCGATGTCACCGATAGTGCCTTTGTGGTTTCTTTGTACCGCCCTTACGTGAAATCTCAGATGTATTTTGATCGTAAATTGAATGAGAGGGTTTACCTCATGCCCTCCATCTTTCCTGCACCTGGAACGGAAAATCGAGTAATCTGCATCACTGGCGTGGGAAGTAATAAGCCGTTCTCGGCTCTGATGACGGATACTCTGCCGTGTCTTGATGTGATAGATAAAAGTCAGTGTTTTCCCCTCTATTGGTATGAGGAATCGCAGGACCCGGAGGATCGGGAGGGCAGGCTCTTTGATGCGGAGGGAGAAGTCATTAAGCCGGGGACACAGGTTCAGCGGTACGTTCGCAGGAGTGCCCTGTCGGATAAGGGACTGAGCCTATTCCGCGATCATTACAGCGATGCGCAGATCGAGGCGGAAGATGTTTTTTATTACATCTATGGGGTGCTAAATTCTCCAGAGTATCAGGAGCGGTTTGACGACGACGTAAAGCGGATGCTGGCTCGCATTCCGCTGGCTAAGGACTTTTGGGCATTCTCGCGAATGGGGAAAGCCCTCGGGGCGCTGCACCTGGGCTACGAGGCGGCGGAGCCCTGGCCCCTGACGATACGGCAGAGCGACGAACCGCCCTCCGAGGCTCGTTTTGAGGATTTGGCGGAATACTATCGCGTGGAGAAGATGACGTTCGTCAATCGAGGTGACAGGAGCGCCGTCCGGTACAACCCTCAAATCGTGATTGAGGATATACCTGAACGCGCGTGGGACTATATTGTTAATGGGAAGAGCGCTTTGGAGTGGATCATGGAGCGCTATCAAGATCAGACGGACAGGGCTAGCCAGCTGCGCAACGACCCCAACGCCTGGGGGCGGGAGCAGCTTGACCCGCGTTATATTCTGGACCTCTTCGGGCGTGTCGTGCGTGTCAGTATAGAGACCCTGGACATTCTGGAGAAGCTGCCGGCGCTGGATTTGGAGGAAGAGGCTGTATTGCCTTGATATCTTCTCCCTCCCACAAGAAAAATCCCCCTTCAGTCCGAAGGGGGATTTTATTTCGGGAGCTCATTGTCTCAAATTGTTCCAAAACCAACTGTTTTTG
>JAAYOR010000079.1 GCA_012520235.1 Fretibacterium sp. | reverse complement strand
TGTACAGTTTTATGGTATTATTAACAAGTTCTTAACGGGGGTTTCAGAAAAAATTCGGTTGGCTTCGCCCTTCTTCTTAAAAGGGAAACTTAAAGTTTTCTCCATCCGAGTAAGAAAAAGCCGTGTTACAATAAAAGAGAGCAGCTCGGGCGGCCGCTGTGTCCGAGAGGGCAGAGAGGAAAGTCCGGGCTCCACAGGGCAGGATGCCGGGTAATACCCGGTCGGCGCGAGCCGGAGGACAGTGCCACAGAAAACAAACAGCCCCTCCGGGGGCAATGGTGAAAAGGCAGGGTAAGAGCCTGCCGGATGCGGCGCAAGCTGTATGCCTGGCAAACCCCATCCGGAGCAAGATCGAATAGGGGGGGATGAGGTAGCCCGCTGACCCCCGGGTACGATCGCTTGAGGTGTTCCGCAAGGAACTTCCCAGAGAAATGGTCGCCATATACAGAACCCGGCTTATGAGCTGCTCATTTGTCCTCTAATTTGACTTGCTGCGCACAGGGTAAATATTTAACCTTTCAGCCAATCTGTTTTAGCCAAGCTTTCATCTTGAGATTTTTTGATAGCAGCTGCATTTAACATTTAAAAAGGGACCTTTGAACCAAAACCTTTGGTTCAAAGGTCCCTTCAGTTATTTTCAGCTCATGATATCGTGAATGTGGGAGAAAGTGGTGTAAAGTGGAGATAAGTGGGGCATCTCTCCTTCCAAATGGGAAAATAGCTTCCTCTGCGTGCATGATTGAAAGCCTTTGAAGAAGGTCTTTGGGTTTTGAAAGTGATCCGGCAAGGAGAGCGCAGAGCGCCTGAGGAGGTGACGCCATGCTGATGGGGACCTTTGAACACCGTCTGGACTCGAAGGCCAGACTGGTACTTCCCGCCAAGTTCAGAGAAAAGCTTGGTGAGGTCGTCGTTGCCTCTATCGGCATGGAGCAATGCGTTTCCCTTTATTCCATGGATGAGTGGCTGGCGTTTGTCGTATGGCTTAAGAGCCCTTCTTTTCTGACGAATGAAAAGACCCGCAGGCTTCAGAGATTGATCCTCGCAAGCGCTCACGATCTTCCTATCGACGGTGCCGGGCGTGTGCTCTTGCCATCTGTTCTGAGAGAGTACGCTCTTTTAACTCAGGATGTGGTCGTCAACGGGGTTAATGACCATGCGGAAGTTTGGGATCGAGGCCGCTGGGCAAGCTACTGGAAGATGGGGCTTGATATGCTTCCGGAGCTCACGGGTGGTTCGGAGGAAGCATGATGGAACACGATCCCGTCCTTTTAAAAGAGGTACTCAATGCGTTGGACGAGTCACCCCTGAGACGGGAGGGCGGGGCTCTGGTCGATGCGACGCTTGGCCTGGGAGGATATTCTGAGGCTATTCTGGCACGCTTTCCCCAAATAACGGTCTTTGGCATCGACAGGGACCTGGCGGCGCTGGAGTTTGCTCAGGAGCGCCTTGCAAGCTTCTCGGAACGCTTTTACCCGCTGCATGTCAACTTCGGCGATATGGAGACGAAGCTGAGCCCTTATGGCCTTTTTAATGCCTTTGTCTTTGATCTGGGTGTATCCAACATGCAGCTTGTGGAGGCAGGGCGTGGTTTTTCGTTCCAGCGCGATGGCCCCCTGGATATGAGGATGGACCCCCATGGCGGTTCAGAGACGGCTGCTTCAATCCTGAACGGAAAGAGCGCTGCCGAACTAGCGGATATTTTTTGGCGTTACGGCGAAGAGCGCTGGTCACGCGTGATTGCCTCCAGAATTGAATCGGAGCGCCGTAGGGGGCACCGTCTTCAAACGACAGGAGAGCTCGTGGCTCTTATTCGTGATGTCCTGCCGGCTCCCGTGCAGCGCAGGATGGGCGGACATCCGGCCCGGCGCATCTTTCAAGCCCTTCGTATCTTTGTCAATGACGAGCTGGGGGAGCTGGAATCCGCACTGTCCGTTTTGCCGACTCTTGCCGCCGGGGGCTGTGTCGCAGCAGTGGTCTCTTATCACTCTCTTGAGGACCGAATAGTCAAACACACCTTTCGACGCTGGGAAAAAGAGGAGAAAAAGGGACGGGTGCGGACTCGAAGACCCATCCTCCCTACGGATGAAGAGACGGAGAGGAATTATAAGGCGCGCAGTGCAAAGCTCAGGGTATTTGATTTTTCATAAGCCAACGCCCATGAAGTCACCCTCTCTTGTCTTCAGCTCCGTTACTTTAAAGTTTGCGCATCTAAAGAGCGGCTGCGCGCTGCAAGAACAGAATTCAGGGAGTTGAACGTCATGAGAAAGTCAAGAAGAGCCTATCTTTTTAAGAGAACTTTAACATTGGTGGGTTTTTTTCTCATCCTCAACCTGATTCTTCTGGGCGGGATCCGCTTCCATTCTGCAAGCCTCCTGCGTCACCTTGAGAGCATCAACAGCTCAATAGAGAGCTATTCAGAGGAGGAGGCGAAGCTGCGTCAGGAGTTCTCAGGGCTGGTTGCCCCCATTAAAATTTACAGCTATTGCAAAGAGGAGTTGGGGATGGAGAAGGTGGCTCAAGTTGAGACCCTTGATGTCCGCATCCCTCCCGCCCATCTGGCGTCCGAGCCGGAGGCAATTCCTAATCCGTGGAAGGCGAGCCTGGCCTGGATTATCAACATCGTGAGATAGCGACGGTAAGGCCATCCTCGCTCCTCTATCGTATCGCGTTCGGCCCTGTTTTTTCGCCTGGAACGGTAAAAGAGCATCCGTTTTGTACATTTGTTTTAGGAAGGAATATAGCCTTGAGACGAAACTATCGCTTCAGCCCCTGGCTTATCTTCCTTGGACTCTTTTTATTTCTTGCCATTAAACTTGTTGAGCGTCAGTGCTTTCCGGACCCTCGAGTGTTGCAGCAGTCTCAGCAGCAGTACTGGCGCCGTGTCCCTGTGAGATCCAGTCGCGGCATAATTCAGGATTGCAAGGAACATGCGTTGGTCATCCCTGAGGTGAGCTCCAGTTTTGCTATCAACCCGCAGTTCGTGACTCCCTCAGATATTGAGGTCCTGCAGACGGTCTTTCCTGAAGACATTGTGAACCGTATTCGGGCGCCCGGAAAAAACCAGTTTGTATGGTTGAAGCGGCAGACTTCTCAGGAGGAGGCTGAGAAAATAGAGGCGCTTGGCCTGGAGTCCATTTATAAAGTGGAAGAGCAGATACGCAGCTATCCCAACAAAAACCTTATGGCCCACGTTTTGGGTTTCTGCAACATTGACAATTACGGGCAGACCGGCATTGAGCAGTTCTGGAACTCTATCCTCTTTGATCCGCCCGGTTACCGTATCCTCATCCGCCAGCCCGGGGCGACCTCCCTCAGTTTGATGAAGGAGGAGATTGAACGCAAACACGTCACGCCCGTCGTCACTCTGACCGTGGACAGTCGCATTCAATATGTGCTGGAGAAGCATCTGGAAAACATCTCGCTGGAGAACAAAGCAAAATGGGGAGCTGCCGTCTGCATGAACCCCAGGACTGGGGAGGTGCTTGCCATGAGCAGCTGGCCCTTTTTTGACCCCTCCGATCGGAGAGCGCGCCCTGCGGCGGCAGTCGTCAACAACGCCGTCTCACGGAACTATGAGCCCGGCTCTACTTTCAAGCCGATTTTGATGGGGATAGCTCTTGAGGAGGGGCTCGTCAGAAAGAATGAGCTCTTCGTCTGCCCTGCGCGCCTCAAGGTCGCAGATGGCTATGTCGCAGAGGCTTATCCCAAGGCTATGGGCAACATCGACACGGCCAATGTTCTCATCAAGTCCTCCAATGTCGGGATGGCGCAGATAGGGATAAGGGCGGAGAAGGTGCGGATGTATGAAACTCTGAGGGCCTGGGGCTTTGGGAGGCGGAGTGACATTGAGCTTCCGGGAGTGGGTAGGGGACTTATGGCGTCCCCTGGGCAGTGGCGGGGAGTGGTTCCTGCGAACATTGCTATTGGGCAAGGACTTGCAATGACCCCCCTTCAACTGGCGACAGCTATGGCTGCCGTTGTCAATGGCGGCAAGCTCATGAGCCCTTACATTGTAAAAAAAGCGGTTAATTCTGTGGGAGAGGTTGTCTATGAAGGGGCCCCTCGCCTCCTCCGGGAGGTTTTGACGCCCGAAACCTCTCAATGGCTGCGCACAACAATGCGCCGGGTCGTTACGGAGGGGACCGGGAAGAATGCTAACACCTCCGTGACCTCCCTGGGCGGCAAAACCGGCACGGCTCAGGTCGCCGAGGCGGGCAAATACAGCAAGTCGCGCTACGTTGCTTCATTCATCGGTTTTTGGCCTTTTGAATCCCCCAGGTATCTGATGCTCATAGTGGTCGGGGAGCCCTCCAAGGGCAGGTATTATGGGGGAGAGTTGGTGGCTCCGACCTTTCGGCGCATCGTTGAAGAGATGGCCGAACTCGAATATCTGACTCCTGAGAAGAAGGGGACGCTATGACTCTTTCCAGTGCTGTCAAGTTTTCAGTTTTGGCCCGGCTTCTGAGGGACCGGGGTGTGAAGTTTCACCTTGAGGGTCAGGGAGATCCCCTGATCTCAAATGTCTTTTCAGATAGCAGAGGTGTCTTGCCAAATTCATTGTTCTGTTGCATCCAAGGCGAAAAAAACGATGGGCACCGTTTCGCCGCTCAGGCAGAGGAGGCTGGGGCATGTGCCCTGCTGCGTGAAGGTCCGGTCTCTTGCGAGCTTCCCTCCATCATCGTCCCCTCTGTGCGGGAGGCTATGGGAATCGTGAGTTCCGTCGTTTATGGGGAGCCCTCCTCAAAACTTTTGATGGCTGGAGTTACGGGGACCAACGGCAAGACCACGACGACCTATATCATGAGAAGCATCCTTCAGGCGGATGGCGTCCGCACCGGGCTCCTGGGGAGCATTGTTGAAGATGACGGCCTGCGGGAACGTGACGCCGAACGCACGACTCCCGAGAGTTGTGCCATACAGCGTCAGTTGGCGGCCATGGTGAGAAATGGCTGCGGTGCCTGTGTGATGGAGACCTCCTCGCACGGGCTTTGCATTGGGCGGCTTGAAGGTTGTCTTTTTGATGTTGGAGTCTTCACCAACCTCAACCCGGAGCACCTGGATTTTCATCTTGACATGGAAAACTACTTTCAAGCGAAGCGACTCCTGTTCGCTCGCTACGCCAGGGCCGGTTTTATTGCAGCTGTCAATGCCTCAGACTCCTATGGCCGGCGTTTGCTTGCGGAGTTTCCTACGCTCTCAAAAGGCTTTGCCATGGAAGGGGACGCTTTTGCGCGGGTCCTGAGCAGCCGGACGAGCATCCAGGGGACGGAGTTGTCGCTTGGCATGCAGGGTCATCCGCCCCTTCACCTCAAAAGCCCTCTTGTGGGGAGCTTTAATATCTGGAATGTCCTGGCCGCAACGACGGCCCTGAGAGGAAGAGTGGAGGACGAGGCGATCGTGCGTGGAGTTGCGGCGATCCCTCAGGTCCCCGGACGCCTGGAGCGCCACGATATGCCAAACGGCGCCTGCTGTTTTATTGATTTTGCCCATACCCCGGAGGCCTTGAAGAATGTTCTGGCAGCTGCTCGGGAGCTGTGCCAGGGGAAACTCATCTCTGTCTTCGGGCATGGCGGGGGACGCTATGCCTCCAACCGTCCCTCCCTGGGGCGCGTGGCTGCCACCTATGCGGACCAGATAGTTGTCACGATGGATAATCCGCGCGACGAAGAGCCGGAGGACATTGCCGCAAGCATCGTCCAGGGGATTCGGACTCAGAACAGGAGCGCGAAATACCAGGTGATCCTGAATCGCAAGGAGGCAGTGCGCACGGCTCTCAGCATAGCGGGGCCCCGCGACGTGGTGGTGGTCTCGGGCAAGGGGCCGGAGAAAAATATAGTGATCAAAGACAGGAAAATCCCTTACAATGATGCCGAGACGGTGGAGGAGTGGAAGCAGTTCTGAGCTGAGGGAGGTTTCCTGATGGATATGAGGACGGTCTGGTGGGGAGGAGCTTTTTTTGTGGCCGGGGTAGTGCTGCAGAAGCTGTGGCTGGAGCTGCAGCGGCGGTGGAAGCTTTCTCAGGCGCAAAAGAGCTATGGGGTGGGCATAGATGTTCCGATCAAGGAGTCGACTCCCTCAATGGGTGGGGTTGTGTTTCTGGTCCTCGCTTTAGCGGCTCTCTTCATCAGCAGGAGCCTGGACGATCTGCTGTTCTGGTCTCTTCCCCTGGCAGGTGGAGCTATCGGCCTTACCGATGACCTCATCAAGTTTATCTCCCGTTCGAGCGAGGGCTTCCGAAGCCTTCGGAAGCTTTACGTTCAGCTTATTGCAACGGCAGTTTGGCTTCTTGCCATCTGGTTTTTCAAGACTCCTCGGCTCTGGCCCGGTCTGGACGTTTTTCCGCTCCTGACCCTCGCTATGGCCCACTTGGGAAGCGTGGGAATGATGAATGCAGTGAACATCACAGACGGTCTGGACGGTTTGGCGGGAGGCTGCTTTTTGATCTCCCTGGGTGTCCTCTGCGTTTTGCTGCCTGCCACTCCCTTCAACCTTCAAACGGAAGCTGTGCTCTTTGCAATAGTTTCGAGCTTTTTGTTTTACAACCTGCGCCCGGCCCAGACCTTCATGGGAGACACGGGCGCGCACTTTCTGGGTGGGGCTCTGGCTGCCCTGTGCGTTCAAAACGGGATGATCCTGGCGCTCATTCCTGCAGGCTTCCTGTTTGGGATCGAGCTGCTCTCGTCTGCCGTTCAGATTCTTGCCATACGGAAATTTAACAGAAAGATCTTTAATATGGCCCCGCTTCATCATCATTTCCAACGTCAAGGCTGGGATGAGACGAAGGTGACGACACGCTTCTGGCTGGTTCAGGCTGTGGGGGCCGCCTGGCTCTCGGCCTTATTTGTAGCCCTCTGGGGGCTTTGAGGAGCGGAAGAGGTGGAGAAGATGGTGGAGAAAGTAAAGAGGGGCTCCGATGCTAAGCGCATCTCGGTTATTGGAAGCGGCGTCAGCGGATTGGCTTTGGCCATCTTAGCGAAGCGCTTGGGGCATGAAGTCTTCCTCTCAGAGAAAAAAAGTTCCCTCCCGCCCGAGACGCTCAGGCAGTTAGGGGCGAACGCCATTTCCTGGGAGACCGGTGGTCACTCCGGACGGGTTTATGAGAGCGACCTTATCCTGTTAAGCTCGGGTATCCCTCCTCAGGCTGACTGTGTGGTAGAAGCGACCCGCTTGGGCGTTCCCCTGATGGGGGAGCTGGATTTTGTGTCCCCTCATCTTCAAGGGCGTGTTGTGGCTGTGACAGGGAGCAATGGGAAGAGTACGACAACGGCTTTAATCGGGCACGTTTTGCAAAAACTTGGTGTCAAGACTGGGGTAGGTGGCAACCTGGGGACTGCAGCTGCTACACTAACGGAAAAAAACTTTGATGTAGTGGTGCTGGAGCTCAGCAGCTTTCAACTGGCCCGAGCGATGAACCTTAGAGCCTCGGTCTCCGTGGTGACGAACCTGGCCCCGGATCACCTTGACTGGCACGGCAGTCTGGAAGAGTACATTGCAGCCAAGGCGCGAGTTCTCGCTCTCCGTGCCCCTGGCGCCTGGGGGATTATCCAGGACAGGGATTTTGAGGCTTTAAAGATGACAAACCCTGCAAACCTTGCAGTGTTGAGCTGGAGCAGCTCCTCTCTTCATGAGGCGGAGGGATTTATTTTCATGGACGGGGATAAGGCTCTTCTGCGCTGGCGAGGAGAGGAGAGGACGCTTTTTTCCTACGCTGAAACCGCCCTCCTGGGGAAACACAATCTGGAGAACATCGCGATGAGCCTGGCAGCCGTACAGTTTTTAGGAAATGATTTTTCAGCGCAAGCTGTTCTGGCCGGATTCACGCCCCTGCCTCATCGCTGCGAAAAAGCAGGAGTGAAGGGAGGGGTCCTTTACATTGATGACTCCAAGGGGACCAACGTTGATGCCTCCGTGACAGCTATGAACTCCATCGAAGGGAGCAAAATTGTGATCCTGGGAGGCCGGGGCAAGGGGGAAGACTATGCGCCTCTGGCCCGCTCGGTGCTCCGGACTTCGGAGGGCGCGGTCCTTCTGGGGGAGGAGAGCGATCGCATTGAGCAGGCTTTGCGCGATGCGGGGTTTTCCGCGACTTTCCGCGCTGTGGATATGCCGGATGCCGTCAGGATGGCTCGTGCTCTGGCGCGCCCCGGTATGGTGGTCCTGCTCTCTCCCGCCTGCACCAGCTGGGATATGTATGACGATTACAGAGAGAGAGGGGAGCATTTTTGCTCCCTCGTCCGAGCCCTGGAGGACTGAGACAAGTGCGCTCGGACGACAGGGGCCCTTCATCCGGTTCGTTATGGCTGCTTTGGGTTATTCCCATGGCTCTCAGCCTCATCGGCATCGTGATGATAGCCTCACTGTCTTTGAGGAACACTCCCGCTGGCGGCAATCCCTATGGGCTGACCCTCAAGCAGATTCAATACCTTGGTTTGGGCATGACGGCTATGCTCTGCTGCTACCTCACCCCTCTGGGTCTGCTTCGTCGTACGGGCTGGCTTTTATGGATGCTTGCCGTCCTTCTCACGATGGGGACGCTGATCCCAGGGCTGGGCGTTCGGGTGGGTGGGGCTCGTCGGTGGCTGGAGCTGGGTTCGGCCCGTTTTCAACCTCTGGAGCTCTTGACGATTGCTGTGCCGCTCTTTCTGGCGGACCGCCTGGCCTTGACGAATCGCAAGGACCTTAAGGCTTTTCTCAGCCCCACGCTTTTCATTGCTTTGGTCTCCGTGCTGCCGCTTCTTCTTCAGCCCAATCTGGGTGGGACGATCCTTGTCCTGGTCATCTGCCTTTCCATGCACGTCGAGAACAGGGGCTGGAAATACCCTCTTTTAGGAGGAGGGCTCCTGGCAGTGCTCTTCGTCTTCCTGATATGGATGGAACCCTATCGCACAAGGCGTTTCTGGGCTTTTTTAGACCCATGGGAGGATCCCATGGGCAAGGGGTTTCAGATCATTCAGGGGCTCGTGGCCTTCTGCAACGGAGGTTTTTTGGGGGTTGGGATTGCTAAGGGGCTTCAGGAGAGCGATTATCTGCCGGCAGCAGAGACAGATTACATCTTTCCAGCCATCGGAGAGGAGTTTGGCCTCGTCGGGACGCTCTTTATCCTGGGGCTTTACGCAATTTGGTGTCTTCGGGTTTATAGTTTGTACCGGAGAACTTCGGATCCTTATCTTTCCTCCCTGATCTGGGGCATGGCTATTTCTGTGTTGGCGCCGATGTTCATCAACCTGAGCGGCGTGATGAAATTGATGCCCTTGACCGGCATCCCGCTTCCGTTCGTCAGTGCGGGTGGGAGCTCCCTGCTCTTTATGTGGGGTAAGATAGGTATTCTCATGTTAATAAACAAGAGCTTGATAAAATCACAAGAGAGAAGAGTGGGTTGAAAGAGGGCGAAAAAATGTCGGGGCAGGAAGAAATGCCGGAGCGGGAGAAGTCGCTCTCCTGGAAAAATATGAGGGTCTTGATCGTGGCTGGGGGGACGGGAGGGCACATCTTTCCGGCCGCCGTCTTTGGTCGTTGGCTGGAGGCTGAACAGGGCGCCACGGTCTCCTATCTCTGTGGAAGCCGCCCTTTGGAGCAGGATATCTATACCTCTATGGGCCTGAAGCCTCACTGCCTCTCTCTGGTGGGTTCGCCTGCCGGAACCCGCTCCTTTTGGAAGAGGCTGCGGCGCTCCTTTGATGTCCTTGCCTCCGTCTTTGAAACGCGGGCCGTTTTAAGAGAAGAGGCCCCAGACGTTTGCTTTCTCTTTGGCGGATACGTTTCCTTTGCCCCCTTGCTGCTCTGCCGCATGAAAAAAATCCCCCTGCTCCTGCACGAGCAGAATTCTGTTGCGGGGCGCGTGACCCGTCTGGCATCACGCTTGGGCGTGACCATCGCCTCCGGCTGGAAGGAGTGCTCCGGAGTGGAGGGCTTTATCCCGGTCGGCATCCCGGTGCGTCCCGTTGAAAGGGTCGAGAGGGGAGATGCGATGAAGCGCCTGGGGCTGGACTTGCCCCAAGAAGCTCGTGTGGTCGGAGTGATCGGCGGCTCCTTGAGCAGTCAGCCCTTGATGGATGAGGTCATAAAAATTGCAGGTCTATTTCAGGATCTCTTTTTCGTTTTCCTGGGTGCCCCCCCTGGCGATTTTGAGCAGGGAGTCGGCAAAAAACTCGGCAAATGGTTGAGCGAAAAATTGTGCTTCCTGGGAAGACGATGGGATGTGAACGCTTTCTACTCCCTTTGCGATTTTCTCGTCTGCCGCTCGGGAGCCTCCACGTTAGCTGAGGCTATGGCCTGGAACATCCCCGCCCTGACCGTCCCCTGGAGAGGGGCGACGGATGGACATCAGGAGCGCAATGCCCGCAACTTTGAAGCTTTGACGGGTAACAGAGTTTGGGACGAGGGCGTGGACCCCTCTGGCAGAGCCTTAGAAAAATTGCTGCACCAACCTAATCCTCCTTTAAAGCCAGATTTTGGCCAAAATGCATGTGCGGCTATCTGGCATGAAGCTTTGAAACTTGAGGCTTTGAAAAAAACAGGGAAACGGTAAAATAAACCTCATAAGACATCGTGGGACTGGGTTCAAAAAGCAAACACGACTTAAAACCTCTCGTGTCCCCATCCTGCCAGGAAAGGCGTCGAACCGATGAAAGTAAAAGAGCTTGAGGGCCTTAATCGAATACACCTCATGGGGATCGGGGGGGCGGGGATGAGTTCTCTGGCCCGTCTCCTTTCGAGCATGGGTTACTGCGTCAGCGGCTGTGATCTGGCGCGCACTTCATACCTGGAAGGGCTGGAATCCCAGGGAATCGAATGCCTTTTGGGGCATTCCTCAGCCCATCTGAAGCAATTTTCCCCACAGCTCTTGGTTTACAGCAGCGCGGTGCCGCGGGACCATGAGGAGCTGGTTGCAGCCTCTGAGCAGCAAATCCCTATAGCAGGACGTGGCAGAGCCTTGAGTTGGCTTTTCAACGCTGCGGACGGGATTGGTGTGGCCGGCGCTCACGGTAAGACGACGACCTCTTCCATGATAGCGCTGCTCTTGCAGCGTGCGGGGCTTTCTCCGACCCTGGCCATCGGAGCCGAGGTCTGTGACCTGGGGACGAACGCGGCCTTGGGAGAGGGACGTCTTTTTGTCGCGGAGCTTGACGAGAGCGACGGCTCCTTTGAGTTTTTTCACCCCTCTGTTACGGTCGTGACCAATGTCGATTGGGATCACGTCAATTACTTTTCTTCAAAAGAGCAGGTTATTGAAGCTTTTACCCGCTTTGTAAAGGGCCGAAAGAGTGGTTCCCCCCTTATCGTCTGTGCCGAGGACGAGGGGGTGCAGTCGGTGTTGACACGTCTTCCCTCCGCTTCCGCATCCGAGGTCATCCGCTGTGGTTGGGGGAAAGCATGGGAATGGGGCGCTTTTGACGTTGAGCACCTTCCCGGAGGGGGGATGCTCTGCAGAGTCTGCCATCAAGGTCAGGACCTCGGTAGGTTGAGACTGGCTGTGTCGGGCGAGCACAATGTGCTCAATGCTCTCAATGCCTGTGCGGTTGGGGCTTATCTGGGCGTTTCCTTTGAACGGGCTGCTTCAGCCCTGGCCGGCTTTAAAGGGGCCAGGCATCGTCTTCAGAATCTGGGGCAAAGAGATGGGGTGGAGGTCTTCGACGATTACGCTCATCATCCAACGGAAATAGAGGCCTCCCTTTCGGCCCTACGCGGAGCCTATCCCGGGCGTCGCATCATCGCTGTTTTTCAGCCTCATCGTTACACGAGGACGGCAGCGTTTCGGGATGCTTTGGCTCTGGCTTTGGAGATGGCGGATGTGGTGCTCCTCCTGCCCGTTTATTCGGCCGGAGAGGCTCCCATAACCGGCGCGACCTCCGAGGCTATCCTGGAGAGGATGAAATGCCCCAAAGAGAGGTTTCTCCACTGCGATGAAGAGGCGGTCTGCAAGAGGCTGGAGTCCCTTTTGCGGGAGGGAGACCTTCTGTTGACCTTGGGAGCTGGGAGCATCGCTCATCTGGGGCCGCGCTTCCTGGCAGGAAGCGCTGAGAGTGGGGCGAGCTGTGAATAAGCTGTCCTTAAGTGAAATTCTGCACAAAGAGCTGCACGTCCGACCGGAGGAGAATAAACCGCTGGGTTCCCTTTCAACTCTGGGGGTGGGAGGCTGGGCGGAATGTTTTGTTGAGCCCCAGGACTTGAAAGATTGCCAAAGGGTCTTTGAGCTCCGGAGCAGATGGGGTTTTCCCATCTGGATTTTGGGCGGAGGAAGCAATGTGGTCTTTGCTGACGGCTCTGTCGCTGGGGTGGTGCTCTCGACCCGCCGCCTGGACAGGAGTTGGTGGCCCCCCTATGAAGATGTTGAGAAGGCCGGAGTCATCGCCGAACTTCAGTCAGGTTGCCTGCTCTCTTTAGTTGTGGAACGTGCTGCGCGGGAGGGGCTGGGAGGGATGGAGTTTGCCCTGGGCATCCCAGGGACGATCGGCGGGGCTTTAGCAGGCAACGCAGGGACAGGAGGGCGCAGCATCGGGGACCTTCTGGAGGAAGTGACCTCCATTGAAGAGGATGGGAGTCTGCGACGGTGGCTGCGAGGGGAGTTCTCTTATGCTTACCGAAGGCTTTCTCTGGCCGATGGGGTACGTTTTCTGGCTTCCTGTAAGTTGCACTTCCTGCCTGTACCGTACAGAGAGATAGAGCACGAGCTGAAGCGTTTCAGAGAGCTTCGGAGCCCTCAGCCTCGCGGAGTGCGGAGCGCTGGTTGCACCTTTAAAAATCCCCCCGGGGACAGCGCAGGGCGAATTTTAGACGAATGTGGATGTAAGGGGATGCGTGTTGGGGGTGCAGTGGTCTCCTCCCATCACGCCAACTTCATTCTGAATGAGGGAAACGCCTCAGGTTCAGACGTCCTTGAGTTGGCGCGAAGATGTCGAGACAAGGTTTATCGAGCAAAGAGCGTGTTGCTTCTCCCGGAGATCAAATTTTTAGGATTTGGCGAGGGAGTTTTTTGACTTTTTTGTCACTTTTAAGAGGCTGCTCCTTTAAGTTTTTCTCTCCCATCTGCTATACTAAACTTGCTTTTTTCTGCGGAAATGGTCTCGCAAGCTTTTGGTTCTCTTCATTTAAGGGGACGCTGGTTCATTTATAAAGATTGCTGGCAGTGGCCACTGCCTTTTGGGCGCTCCCCGGCGCTTGACAGCATAGGGCGAGGTGGCTGATAGCATAAAGGTGAGGCTATCGGCACCATAAGGGCGATTGAGTCAGTAGTTTCAGATGACTGAACCAGCGATTTCTAAGAGCGTTTTACAGATTTGGAGGAGAGCTTTTGGTTTGACTGGGTCGAAGATATTGATGTTCGCTCTGCTGCTGGGAGCGTTGTGGCGGCTTGACGAGTACACTGCCTGTTTTGCGTTACGCGGTTATACCGTCAAGGCGTCGGACCCTGTTCTGGAGAGACGGCTCTGGGAGGTTTTTCCTTCAAAAAGCCTGCGTTTTTGGCCCTCTTTTCTCAAGCAATCCCAGGAGCTTAAAGTTTTTTTGGAGCGCAAGCTGCCTGTTCTCGTCCAGACAGAGATGCGAACCCTTGGGCGCTTCGTCACGTTTTTGAACTGGTTGAACCCATGGCTCAGGGTGGAGTGGCGCGGACAGTTATGGTGTGTCTCAAGAGAGGGACGGATGTGGGATGCTGAAGACCCTGATATGAGAGTGCCTGAAGGAGGAGCACACGAGGGTCCTTTGTGGCGTTTGGCAATCATGACCGAGGAGCAGGGGCAGCTCCCGGGAGGGGTGTTCCCTTCTCCCTTTCCCTTGGATAAAATTGATGACTTTCTGTCAGATTATCAACCGCACGCCTGGTTTGAGGGTGTCCAGGAAATTTCCTGGGAACGGCGAGGGGGCGAAGACCTGTTTCGGTTGAAACTCCTTCGTGGCTCTCAAGTCTTTGAAATTCTGATTCAAAAGGATAAATATAAAGGGCAGGAACTCGGAGGGATGCTTGACGACATCCTGGTTCGTCTCTCAAAAGAGGGAGGCAGTCATGTGGTTGACGCCACCTACGAGGGGAAGATCATTCTGAAGGAGTTGTCCACCGGGGCTCAGGAAGGGAGTTTGAAGTGAATTGCAGAGGGAATCGGATACCTTAGTTGGTCTGAACGTCGGCACCACAAAGATCACTGTGATCGTCGCGGGGCGTGACCCGCGATTTCGGGACCCCGTAAAGGTGATCGGGATAGGGTCCACTCCTTCTCGCGGTATCTCGAAAGGGGTCATTGTCAACCTGGGGGATGCGACGGAATGTGTCATCAGCGCCTTGAAGGATGCGGAGCATATTGTGGGTCGTCGCCTGGATTCGGCGGTTGTCGCTTTTAACTCTCTGGATGTTGAGAGCATCATGACCCATGGGATGGTCTCCCTGGGAGGAAGGGAGCCAAGCCGCGTTACGGTTAGCGACCTTGAGAGAGTCATTGAGACCGCTCAGAGTCGTCTGACTTTGTCGAACAACACCCTGTCCGTACACACGATTCCTGTCCATTATACTCTGGATGAGCGGCCTGTAGAAGAGCCCTTAAACATGACGGGAGCTATTCTGGAGATGACCCTTCAAACCGTATCGGTGCCCAAAACCAATGCTCAAAACGTCATCACCTGTGTTGAAGATGCGGGGCTCCATGTGGAAGGGCTGGTTTTAAAACCTCTTGCTGCGGCCCTGGGGGCTCTGACGAGCGAGGAGATGCGTGTAGGTGCCATCTCCCTTTCCATCGGTGGAGGGGCTACGGGGTTGGTCCTCTACAGCGCCGGTCGCCCTTTTAAGATAATGAGTGTCCCCATCGGTGGAGAGCATGTGACTACGGATCTGGCGAGGGTTTTGCGCATCCCCTTGCGAAGGGCTGAAATGTTGAAGCGTCGGCTTTTCTCAGAGGACGATGAGGTGCTGCGGCAGGAAGGCATAGACGTGAAGCTGGCTTTGGAGGTCGTGGCTTCGCGCCTGGAGGAGCTTTTTTTGGATCACGTCCAGAAGCCTCTACGCGAGTTTGATCTTCAAATGTTCCCTTCGGGGGTGGTCCTCTCGGGAGGGGTGGCTAAGACGCCTGGAATTTCTGACATGCTGAGTGAGATTCTTCAATTGCCCGTCCGAGTTGCCGTCCCGGGGGACCTGTTTTCGCCCATGCCTCCTGGACGCGACGACACTGGTTACGTCAGCGCAACGGGACTTCTGCGCTACATGCTGTATCGCCAGCGTCATTCCCACCTGTTCATTGAGCCGACCTACACGGAACTGCGCACGGGGGAGCGCTCCAGCCTTATGAGAGAACGCGAAACTGTGCGCATCTCAGAGACTGAACGCTGGAATTTTAAAAATCTGCTTGATACAGTGAAGGAACGCTTAAGAGACTA
>JAAYOR010000078.1 GCA_012520235.1 Fretibacterium sp. | reverse complement strand
GAAGAACGAGGATGTTCTGAAAGTTGTGGACCGGCTCAACAACCGCCCTCGCAAGTGCCTTGGATTTCGAACCCCAAAAGAAGTCTTTTTGAAATCTCGGTGTTGCTTTTAGCTTGACAATCTAGCGGATATAAAAAAATCATGGTGTGGTGCTGCGGGATGCCGGTGCGGCAAGACGCCCTACCGGTCTCCCATGGCGTAGATCAGGTCCGCATACGCTGTCCTGGCCTCTGCGATGGCGTCTATTTTCGCGTTCCGCGTGTCTATCAGGGCGAGGCGAGCATCCAGGACGTCGATATTTGTCCCGACGTTGGCCTGGTAGCGCTTTAGGGCCATTCGGTAGTCCTCCTCGGCTTGCACGACGCCGTCCCCGGCCACCAGGACTTTCTGGAGCGCCGAGTCGAGGCTTACCTTCGTCTTTGAGACATCAAGGGCGATCTCCCGCTTCATATCTTCAATGCCGTAGAGCAACTCCTCAGCCAGGGCGCTGTGTTCGACGATCTGTCCGTGAATTTGGCCTGAGTCCATGAGGGGGAGCTCGACGCGAATCCCTACCAGCAGCTCTTCGTTTTGGGACGGAAAAAAAGTATCGTCATACAAGCGTCCTTCAACGGTGAGCCCGACCTGCGGCAGATACTGCCCTTTTGCGGCTTGCACCATCTTGCGGGCCGCCTTCTCCGAGGCAGCCAGCGCTTTGAGCTCCGGCCTCATGGCCAGCGCCCGACTCAGAGGGTCTTCGTCGACGACGAGGTCCGTAAGTTCGGAATCGCCGGCCGCTACGATGTAGTTGCCTTCCAGCGAGTGACCGGTGACTCGTTCAAGCTGTTTCCACGCAACCTGCACATGGCTTCTCGCCTCGATGACGTTCAGCTGCGCCGTGGAGACGGCGACCTGGACGCGGAGGACCTCGTTCTTTGCGACGACGCCGGTCCGATGGAAGATCTTCACCTGTTCGAGGTGCTCCTCCGCAAGGTTCAGCGCCTCAAGGGCGACTGCCTCCCGCGCGATGGCACGTTGCAGTCCATAGTAGCCCGCCTGGGCCCCGTTCTCCACCCGCTGGGCGACTCGGTCCCGCTCTGCTTGCCGGGCCAGGACGAGAAACTCTTCCGCCTGAATCCTGGACGTGATCGTCCCACCGCTGTAGAGGACCTGTTTCAGCGTTAAGGCAGCCTGATAGGTCTTTTCGTATCCCGCCGGGACGATGCCGATGGGGGTCCCCCCCTTATCGTATGCGTGATACGTAAGTGCCTCGTTCAGGCCCTGGAACCCCAGGGAGAGGGTGACCCGGGGAAGCCGGGAGGACTGGGCCTGGACCAGGCGACCCTGCTCCTGCCGGACTCGCGATTCGGCGGCAAGCAGGGAGGGATTGCCTGTTTTTGCCAGTTCGACGGCCTTCTGGACGGTGAGTTTTTGGGTCTGCTCCGCTGCGGCGATGTTCGTCCCGAATGGCCAGGATGCCCCAAGGACGAGGAGAAGCAGAGCATACGCCAATGGCTGTAACAGGTGCCGGAGCATCATGCGGCCCCCCTCTCCCGGAAGGCCATGCGGAGATAGGAGGACCATTGTTTTTTCGCCGTATCAAGGGACATGGTGAGCCCGAGACCTATAAGAAGGCCGCAAAAGAAGATTTTTATGCCGGCGAGCCGGTCCTCTTCCTCGCCCTCCCCGGCATCATATTCCAGTTTCTCCCTAAGCGACGAGCTCCTGCTGTAGGGCTCGCCCTCCAGCAAGGCGTTGAATATCTCTCGCGCCAGCGTCCGCGATCGGGAGTCTCCCCGCTGGGCGACGACGAACAGGTCGAGCCAGAGAAGGCGGCTCTCGTCATCCTTGGCGATGTGTTCCAGAAGCGTTGTGCCGACGACATCAAACATCTCCTTTGCGGTGAGGTACCGGTTCGTCCTGAATAAAAAGGTGTGCCTTTCGTGAAGGGCGTCGATCTGGTGCCGCATCACCTCCCGGTACACGTCGAGTTTGCCCGGGAAGTGCCAGTACAGCGCTCCCTTGCTTAGCCCCGAGGCCTTCATGATGCCCCGTCGACGCTGGCGCCTTCATACCCTTTGTGCGCAAAGATCCATCGCGCCTTGTCCAGAATTTTCTGCCGTGTCCCGCCTTTACGCCCCTGTGTTTCCCCCACAGCGATCACATCCTAACCGTTCGGTTAATTGTTTTGTACGGAGGCAGAATAGCTTTTTTCTGTCCGTTTGTCAAGTTGAGCGTTGCTGAATGTCATTGCTCTGTGATAAAGTCACCCTGTAACTGGTCAGTGAGAATGTCACCCCCCCCCGCAATAAGGCTTGGGATAATACTGGGCATGAGGCAGGAGAGAG
>JAAYOR010000077.1 GCA_012520235.1 Fretibacterium sp. | reverse complement strand
AAGGGACTAGTCGCCCCACCCCTGCCCATCTTCTACGCGCATCAGATAACGAAAGAGCCCTTTGTTAGGATCCACCATCAGAACCGAATCCTTGGGGAGCCCGTTTTGGAAGAATTCCACTGCCTTCATCTGCTCATAGAGGGCAAAGGCGTTGCCCATCGCCTGAGAGATGATGACCTGCGCCTCTTTATCTCCTTCTCCCCGCAGGGTCCGGTTCTTTTTGAGAGCCGAGGAGATGAGCTCCTGAGCTTTACGATCCGCCTCTGCCGTGATCCGATTGGCCTGGGCCCGTCCCTCCGCCAGGATGCCCTGAGCGATGCGTACACGTTCCGACTTC
This sequence comes from Fretibacterium sp., assembly GCA_012520235.1. GTDB lineage: Bacteria > Synergistota > Synergistia > Synergistales > Aminobacteriaceae > JAAYOR01. Next base: position 29,857 of record JAAYOR010000077.1, on the reverse strand, counting down.
ATGTTCGAATAAATGGCCTGAAGGTTCTGCTCCGGAAGTGTGAAGTTCCGGATAGCGACCTGAATGACCTCAATGCCCATGTCCTTCGAATGAGAACGCACCCGCTCCGTCGTCAGGCGGATGATCTCATCACGCTTCTCGTTCAGGAGGCTCTCATAATTATAAAGACCAGCCACCACCCGAATGGCGCCAAAAACAACGTCGTCAATGCGGCGGGATAGGGTCTCCTTTGTGCGTATGCGGGTGTGAAAAACTGCCGGGTCGTCAATGGAATAAAGCAAAAACGTATCAAAGATGACGTTGCGCTTGTCCCCCAATACGGTGTCAACCGGCATGGAGTCGTGTTCCTGAACCCATTTGGGATAGGGGACAACCGCATCCAGGAAAGGGACTTTCATGTGAATTCCCGGTTTTGAATGAACGTTGACGATCTTGCCAAAGCGGGTGACCACTGCGTGCTCGTTGACCGGGACGATGTAAAAAACCCCACTGGAGACGACAAGACCCAGCAGGACAAGGACTGCCGAGAACGTCAGAAGCGTTTTCAAGCTCTTCATCGCTCGTCACCTCGTTTTTCTTCATTCTTCAAGCCCGTCTCGGAGGGGTCCTTCATCATTTCCCAAGATTTCATGGGTAGAGGGAGAAGTTTTACCGTCCCACTCTCTGCTCCCAGGCCATCCACAAAAACCACCTTCAGCCTGCTCCAGACCTCAGCCATCCCTTCCGCCCACATATTAAGACGCGTCAACTCCGGGTTCAGAGCATAGGCCTCCTGAAGCAGATTCAACCTCGCAGCCTCACCCTCCGCCTCTGAGATGCGCTTGAACTTATAAGCCTCTCCCTCGTTAAGAAGGACAGCCGCTCGCCCCTCCGCTTCTGGAATAACCTTGTTTGCATGAGCCTCCGCCTGGTAGATCATGTTCTTCACCTGCTCTTCCGCCGAGGTGACACTGTTGTACTCCTCTCGAATCGAATCGCTGACGTTCGTCTCCTGCAGCAGAACCTCATCGATGCGGATGCCTATCTTAAGAGAGTTAAAAGTTTCCTGAAGTACAAGGCGCGCCCGATCCTGAATGCCCTGCTTCCCGGTCGTCAAGCCCTCGTCAAACATCACACCCGCAAAGATTCGACGCATCGTCGCCATGCAGAGGTCCCGCAAAATCTTCTCCTTTTCCTGGGCTCCCTGAGGAAGGTTGAAGAGATAAAGCTCCGGCACATCGATGTGATAGTGCATCACCCATTCAACCTCTATCAGCTTATTATCCTTCGTCAACATCAGCCGCTCATCGGGGACCTCTGTCTCCTGCAAGCCGGAACGGACACGTTCGTCAATGCGGAAACCAAACTCCAGGCTTCTCTTCCGATCCGCCGCGATCATATAAACCGCATCGGCAAAGGGCCATTTAAAATGGAGCCCGGGAGTCTTCACTGCCGCAACCTGGCCAAAACGCAGGACGATACCACGAGAATCTGCGGGGATGGTGTACATATTTCTGAGCAATAACAAGAGGCCCAGGGCAGCCAGCAGGATCCAAACGAGGTGTTTCATGAAGAAACGGAGCAGAACCCCCTTGAAGCCAGGGTCGTCCGGGTCGGGCATGATGATCACTTTTGCCAAAGAACTCCCTCCTCTTTCAATTCAAAAGCATCCATTCGACCGCGCTTGCACGTCGGCAAAGGGTAAAGGTAAATAAAATGCGGGCAGCTCCTTCGCCTCCCGCCTTCTGTCTGTCGAACGAGTTCACAAATCGTGTGAGCTTCAATCCTTAATCTTTTTCGAGAGCAGGGGGATGGAAAAAGAGAGAGTGGACCCCTTACCGGGGAAGCTTGAGATGAGCAGTTTGCCACCCAGCATCTCTACGCGCTCCTGCATGTTGATGAGCCCGTAAGATCCACGCTCTTTTGCCGTCTCTTTCGCCTGTTCCACGTCAAACCCCTTGCCATTATCAACGACACGCCCCCGCAGCATACCACGGCTGCAGCCCAAGGAGACCTTAACCGCCTTCGCTCCAGCACGAACCGCGTTTAAAACCGCCTGATGCAGCGTTTTAAAGACTCCAATCCGCACGTTGTTCTCCAAAGGCGTAAAATTGCCCGTCAGAACATAGGCCATCTCCGCCTTCCAGGTCTGGCGCACCTGGGTACTCAGCCGCTCAAGGGGCTTCTCAAAGCCCTCTTCAATCCCTGTGGGTGCAAGATTGAAAAGCAGGCAGCGGATCTCATCCAGCCCATTCCGCAGCTGCTTCAGAGAGACGTCAAGCTCCACTTCCGCCTCTACCTTCTCACCCCGCTCCAGATGCGCGCGCACCATCTCCAGCGTCAAACCCACAGCAGAGAAGGTCTGGGTAGGGCCGTCATGGAGCTCACGGGCAAAAAAGCGAGCCTCACGCTCCGCTATCTGAAAGGCTGTTGCCATGGCCTCTTTGTTGCGCGCAATGTCCTTGGCCTCATCGATCTCGTCCGGCAATTCTATCAGGTTCATGACCATGCGCAGACGATTGCCCATCCGCTCGCTCTTTGAGATCAGGCGCTCCAGGCTGCGCTCATCCTGAGCAAAATCCTCTTTCCTTTGAGAGAGCAGCCGATAACGCTCCTCAAGAGAAGCACGCTCGCTCATCAACTCAGAAGCACGCTTATAGGCGTCTTTTTCCTCTTTCAGGAGCCCGCCTTTTGAGTACTGCATCAACTCCGCACGAGCCCGATCGTATTCCTTGGATGCCCTGTCGATATCAGCAGCAAGAGTGCGCAGCTCCTGCAAAAGGGCTGAAGCGCGTTTTTTAACGTTTTCAAGGCGCTCCGACTCCTCCTGACGAATGGTAGACAATTCGTCAAGATTCTCTCTGAGAAAATGGAGGATACGAGCTTCCATGCTCTCGATTTTGTCAGCCATAAAACTCTCCGGACGCGTAAGTTCAAAGGTTCGAGGTGAAAGGAAGCAAAAAAAATCGGCCACGCAGAAAGGCTTGCGCGGCCGATCTTATTTCATCCCTATTTAGAGTACAACTCGACTGCCAGAATCTCATTGACGTCGATGGGAAGCTCCTCACGCAAGGGTTCTCGGATCAACTTGCCGCTGTACTGTTCCAGGTTCTTCTCAATGTAGGGGACGTTGAAGGAGGCAAGCCCCTGAAAGTTGTCCTGAACAAGCTGATTGGAACGGGACTTTTCCTTCAAAGAGATAACATCACCCACGCTGACCCCATAAGAGGGTATATCCACTTTTGAACCGTTCACCAGGATGTGGCCGTGATTCACAAGTTGACGCGCCTGACGAATAGACCGAGCGAAGCCGATGCGATAAACCAAGTTGTCCAAGCGGCACTCCAGATTCTTCAGGAGAGCCACACCCGTCATCTCGGGGCTCTTCTTGGCCATATTGAAATAGCGCGCAAACTGACGCTCAAAGATACCATAGTAAGCCTTGATCTTCTGTTTTTCCAGAAGCTGCAGGCCATACTCCGAGACCTTTTGGCCTCTCATGGGCCTCTTCGAGTCCACCCTCTTCATGGCCTTGGGATGACCACAGACATTAACGCCCAAACGACGGCACAACTTAAAACGCGGTTCTCTTCGGGTTGCCATAAGGACACTCCTTCTTCAAAATAAAATAGAGGGCCTCTGGGGACCCCGTTTATCTGCTCAAAGTTCAAAGGGAACTTATCTTAGTCACATCCCTATGATTATAACACTGCTTCCTTTAGAAGTAAATAACAAAACCAACATTTTCCCCTCCCTCAGGGAGGGGGTTCCTGTCCACATATAGCGTTTTGTGTACAACAGGCAAGTTCCTGTTTCGCCAAGTGGCTTTACGCATTGTTTGCGCACTGTTTCCCCTACAGGCTGCCACGGACAGCCCTCTGCCACCAATCGCAATATTAACCCAAACGGGGCAGCAAATCAAGGTGCATGCTGAGGTAGTCGAGCTCAAGGGACAGACAGGAAAAAGCCCCATCTGCCACCTCAAACCAAAACAAAGGAGCGGTCGAGAATCCGAGCCGCCCCTCGCATTTATTCGCCAGCCCTTCAACGTGCCCGATATCCCTCGTTTCAGCCCACTCAAACTTCAGTACAGATAGCGACCCCGGCGGAGGCCCCGATTCGATTGGCCCCGGCTCCGATCATCGCCAGAGCATCCTGCCTCGTCCGGACCCCGCCAGAGGCCTTCACGCCCATATCATCCCCAACCGTACGGCGCATGAGGGCGACGTCCTCCGTCGTCGCTCCGCCCGTAGAGAAGCCCGTGGAGGTCTTGACGAAGTCCGCACCCGCCTCCTTTGCCAGAAGGCAAGCCCGCTCCTTCTCTCCATCAGTGAGCAAACAGGTCTCCAGGATGACCTTCAGCACGACGCCAGGAGGACAGGCGGCCCGGACTCCTGCGATGTCGCTTAAGACCTCCTCGTCCGCACCTGCCTTCAGCCAGCCGACGTTCAGCACCATATCCACCTCGCTTGCGCCTGATTTCACCGCGCAGGCAGCTTCGGCCGCCTTGGACTCCGGGGCCATCGCGCCCAGGGGGAAACCCACCACAGTGCAGACCTTTACGCCGCACCCGGCCAGTTCCATCACCGCAAGCGGGACATAGCAGGAGTTAACACAGACCGAGGCAAAACCCCACTCCCTAGCCTCGTCACAGAGTTTTTTCACCATCTCAGGCGTCGCGTCCGCCTTCAGAACCGTGTGGTCGATAAACGCCGCGAGCTCTTTGCCGTTCATGTTCAGCTCCCCTTCTCCTCAAACTCTTCCCGTGCGATGAAGGACTTCTGAGTGCCAGGCTTCGTGGTGGAGAGGGCTGCGTAGCGGTTGGCTGTGGTCATGGCCACAGCGAGGTCACCGGTCTTGAGGTAGTAGTACGAGAAGCTTCCGATGAAGGCATCGCCCGCGCCAGTGGTGTCCACTGGGGTAACAGTGAAGGGCGGAAAGAGCTCATCGCCCTTCTCCGTCACCAGGAGCGCGCCCTTGGAGCCCAGCGTGACGATGACGTTGCGGATCCCCCGTTCTACGAGGGCTCGCGCAGCCGACCGGGCCTCATCCACACTGTTTACGGGCATCTTTGCGATCAGAGACAGCTCGGTCTCGTTGGGGACGAAGAAGTCCACCGACTTAATGGCCTCAAAGTCCAGCTCCGCCGCAGGGGCCGGGTTCAGGATAACCGGAACCCCATGTTCGGCCCCCCAGGCAATGGCGTGATAGACCGTCTCCAGGGGAACCTCAAGCTGGAGGACGATCAGATCGCACTTTTTAAGGTCAACCGCCGCGTCGTCCACATCCTTCGGCGTCAGGTGGTTGTTCGCGCCTTTGACAATGACGATCCGATTGTTTGCCGTCGGGTCCACAAAGATTGGCGCAACCCCGTTTGACACGCCCGGCGCGGTCAGGACATAGCGGGTGTCCATGCCCAGCTGCTCAAAGTTCTCGCGTACACTCCGACCGAAGACGTCGTCACCGACGCGCGTGAGCATGAGGACGTCCGCACCCAGACGAGCCATCGCCACGGCCTGGTTGGCACCCTTACCACCGAACCCCATGTCAAACGAGAGCCCCTCAATGGTCTCGCCCTGTTCCGGCATACGGCTGATCTGGGTTAAGAGGTCAATCATGTTGCTGCCAATAACGGCTATCTTCATTCCGTTCCCTCCCTGTAAAAATGAAAAAACATAGAGCCCGGACAGGACGTGAGTAAAGGAGAGCAAAGAGCCCAAAGTGGGGCTCAGAGGCTCAGAAAACTTCGCCCGGGCCTTTTTTTCTTCCTCAGTCCTTCATGGCGCTTGCAACAAGGGCCTCCATGGCACGAGTCCGCTCCGGATCAAGCAGGCCCGCTGTGACCTGAAAGCGAGCGATGGCCCCCGGATTGAGGGTGCGCACCTTACCCTTAGCCTTCTCCGTCGTGTGTCCTTCACTCTCCGCTGTCGAGGGCAGGATTCCCAGTACCTTCTGATCTTTGTTTTTGAGAATCCAGCGGACGTGATGGTCGAGTGCCCCGGGGTCGTAGGATACGATATGAGAGTAACCGTCGGGGAACACCTGCATGATATGCGCCTTACCATCGGAGGCCGGCTTGACGCCGCGCAGAAAGAACACGATCTCCGGGTCGTACTCGTCCTCGGCTCTGAGTACGGCGGTGCGTTCCGCCGAGCCCTTCAGGGCCTCAAGGAACTCCAGGAACTTCGGCGAGGGTTTAACGTGGGCGGGAATGCTGGTGCGCAGAACCATGCTCTCCGGGTCCCAGCCGCAGGTCTGAACGATCCGAGTATCGTCACCCGCCAGAAAGTTACAGTGGCACATGTACATCAGGTCCATGGGGTAGTTGCCAACGTTCTGGACGCTGAGGGAGATATCCAGAAGCGTGTCGTCCTCGAACAGTCGAACCTCGGGCGTAGCGTCGTAAAAGTCACCGAAGCCTTGTTTGTAATGATAGACCCCCGTGACCCCCAGCCATCGTCGCCCATCCTCGTCCTGACCGAAGGTCAGGGCCGCCTCTTGATAGCGCGCGCAGGGTAGCTCACCATGGAGCGGATGGTCGTCCTCCGGGGTAGGGGTGCCCATCCGTCGCGCGCCGCAGTGGGCCAGAAACGCCCCGTAGGTGTCCACCAGAACCGTCGTGTCCACCGGGTCAGGGAACATGTTCTTCATCTTCAGATCATGCCCGTCGAACACCGCATTCCAGATCATCTGGCCGTTCCAAGGTAGGACGACGATCTCACCCCGCCGGTTTTTGACCCGCACCCCAGACACGCCAGAGGGATAGAGGAACAGGGAAGCCTCCATAGCCCCCCAACGGAGCAAAAGGCTCTCCTCCTCAGAGAAAAACTTGCGCTGCAACTCGATACGTCCAGACACGTGACGTCCTCCTTTCAAGATACCCGGCTGCCGTTATTTCTCGCGGCTCTCGCCGCTGGTGAAATAGTTCACGATCATGATGAGCAGCAGGAAGAGCCCCCAGACGAACTCCTTTGCGAAGTTGCTGTAGCGTAGCATGCTGAACCCGCTGCTGAGAAACTGAAGCGCGAGCACCGCGACGAGAATCCCGACCGCCGCGCCACGCCCACCCGATGGGTTGACCCCACCCAGCACCGCGACAAGGATGGACTGGAGGATATAGGATGTGCCGTAGTCCGCCTTCGCCGCGTTGGTTCGTGAGCTCATGATCAGGCCTGCGATACTGGCAAGCGCCCCGCCAGTCATATAGGTGAGGATCAGGTGGCGGCGCACCTTTATTCCAGCGAACCGTGCAGCCTTCGCATTGCTTCCGATCAGGACGAGGTGCATCCCGAAGGCCGTCCTGCGCAGGATTAGAGCAAGGCCCAGAAGCAGAACCAGAAAGATCAGCAGCGGCACCCCAACTCCAGCGATACTGCCGTTGCCGATGAAGGCATACTGCTCGGGAAATCCGATGACGGCCGCGCCCCGAGTCATGACGATCGCCGCGCCGGTATAGACCTGCATGGTACCCAGGGTAGCGAGGATCGGCGGAATGTGGAGTGTGGCGATCAGGATCCCGTTGATCAGCCCACAGAGCAGGCCCAGAGTCAGGGCCAAAATAACAACCCCGACAATAAAGAGGACTACCTGGTCGGACGGAAGATCCTTGGGCATGAGCTTGACAAACGTAAAGGCGCATATCACGCTGGACAGGTTCGCCATCCCCACCAGGGACAGGTCTATCCCGCCGGTCAGCATGGCAAGCATCATGGCTAGGGAAAGGATCCCCAGCTCAGGGAACTGGAAGGACATGGAGCGCATGTTCCTTACAGTCAGGAACGTGTCGGGAACCAGAACGCTCATGAGGATGAAGGTCGCGAGCGTGATAAGGGAGAGCTGGAGCAGGTTGCTGTCCCCGGAGCCCAGAAAACGCCGGAGCTCAAGGCCTCCTTCTCGTCTCTTGGACATCAGGCCCGCCCCCCTTCATCCGAGCGGCGGGAGCGCCAGGCCGTGAGGCCCGTGGCCGTGATGAGGACGAGTCCGATAACGACCTTCTGCCAATCTGAGGGGACCCCCACGAGGATGAGGCTTCCCTTGATGAGAACGATCAGGGCGACCCCCAGAAGCGTCCCGGCAACCGACCCCTTCCCGCCAGTGAGGCTTGCTCCACCCAACACGACGGCCGCGATAACCTCCATCTCTGCACCCTCCAGATCCCGAGGGTTGGCAAGTCGGATGAGAGAACAGTGGATGATCCCGGCAATCCCAGCGAGCGCGCCCGTGAAGGAGTAAACAAACAGGCGCAGGCGCTTAACGTTGAAGCCCACACGCTTAGCGGCCACCTCGTCCCCACCGATGGCGTAGATCCCACGGCCCAGGGTAGTACGTTTCATCATAACGTGGATGAGGATAGCCAGGACGAGGAGGATCAGGAACGCTCCAGAGAAGCTGACGATGGAACCGTCCGCTAACGTTTTTTTATAGATATTCCAGCGTGAGAAGTCAATCAGGGGCTGGGGAAGGTTCGAGAGAGTAGCAGTGCCCACAAAGGCACGGAGAAAGCCGGTCACTGCGCTGCCCGTACCGAGCGTAACAATGAGGGGCGCCAGCTGAAAGGATGAGAGCAACAGGGCGTTGACCAGCCCAAGACAGGCCCCAAACGTCATGGACATGAGGAAGGGCAGGAGGATGGTGCCCGTGTACTTGATGGAGAGCAGGAACTTCACTGTGATATAGAACGAGAACACGGCGAAGGCGGGGAAGGATATGTCTATCCCGCCCGATACGATGACCAGGAACACGCCCAAGGCGAAGATCCCTGTCACGATGGTGCTCTTGAACAAGCTAAAGAGGTTGTTAGCCGACCAGAAGGCGCCGTTCACGGCCCCCACGGTCAAGGAGAGCACGATGAGGAGGCAGAGCAGCCAAAACTCGTTGCGCTGGAACAGCCGGTTTTTTGAAAGGGTATTCATTGTATCGCCTCCTCCAGAGAAAGACCCAGGAGAGCACTCAGTTCGTCCTCCTGAAGGGCGCCTGTGTCCAGCTCGTGGGTGAAGCGCCCCCTGTTGATGACAAAGATTCGGTTGCAGTTGCTGATGAGCTCCTGGAGCTCGTCGGAAAACAAGAGGATCCCGACGCCACCCGCAGCTATCTCTCTCAGTTTCCTGTAGATCTCAAACCGAGCCCCGACGTCCACCCCTACGGTAGGACCGTTCAGAAGGAGCACCTCCGCGCCTGTCGATATCCAGCGCGCCAGCATGACCTTCTGCTGATTGCCGCCGGACAAGGTGCGGATGGGGAGCTTCAGGTTGGAGGCTACCACATTATAAGCCCTGATGAGTGCCGAGGAGAGCTCGCGCAGCTTTGCCCTGTCTAAGAGGCCGAGAGCGTTCTTAAAACGAGGGTAGCTGTTGGCAAACAGGTTGCGCTCAATGGGCTGTTCGGCGAAGATCCCCTCGGTCAACCGGTCCTCCGGCACGTAGGCAATCCCTTCTGCTATCGCGTCGGAGACGCTTCGGACCTTGATCTCTCTACCATTTCGAAGAATTTTTCCCGAGTTCTTCTCCCCGCCAGGTCGCTCCCGAGTGTTGCGGAGCCCAAAGAGCGTTTCAGCCAGCTCCGTGCGACCTGAGCCCAGAAGCCCCGTTATCCCAACGATCTCCCCCTTGTAAAGAGAAAGATTCAGGCCCTGAAAGTCGCCCGTCCGGGTGAAATCCCGAAGTTCCAGGACAGGGTCGGACCGGACGCCGTTCCATACGTAGCGGTCTGAGCGGATATCCCGGCCCGTCATGGCACGAGTAATCCCCGCTTCGTCGAAGTCCTCCGTGCGCCCCTCGGCCACCTTCTCCCCGTTCCGAAGGATCGTGATTCTCTCCGTGATGTCAAGCATTTCCCTCATCTTGTGGCTGACGAAGAGTGTAGCGATACCCCGCTCCTTCAGACGACGGATGAGGGCAAAGAGCGAGGCGATCTCCCTGTCCGTGAGGGTAGTCGTCGGCTCGTCCATGATGATGACTCGCGCGTTGCAGTAGACCGCGCGGGCAATCGCCACGAGCTGTTTTCCTGACACGGGCAGCTCCTCAACCAGGCGGGAGGTGTCCATATCCACTCCGATGAGGGCAAGGCTTTCTCTGGCGATAGCCTCTACTCGCTGCCAGCTGACCCAGGCCCGCCCACTCTCCACCTGATCGCTCAGGGCCAGGTTCTCCGCCACCGTAAGGTTGGGAAAGAGTGAAAAGTCCTGATAGATGACCTGGACCCCCTCACGAATCGCATCGATAGGGCGCAGGGTCGGGTAGTGCCGACCGCCCAGCTCAATCCGGCCCGCATCGTGCCGGTAGACGCCCGATATGATCTTGATGAGGGTGGACTTGCCAGAGCCATTCTCCCCGGCCAGACAGTGGATCTCACCCTCGTCAAGCTGGAGCGAGACCTTCCTGAGGACGGAGGCGGCTCCGAAGCTTTTGTCAATATCCGTCAGCTTGATGAGTGTCTTTGACATGAAGCCCTCCTTAAGGAAACACTGCACAAATCAATAAAAAGCCCAACCCGCTTGGTTTTGGTTATGAAAGGGTACCGACAAGTTTGCACTGTCGATCACTAGCCTCGCTTTTGCCCTCACGTAAACCTCATGGGAGGGGCTCGTCAAGATTTTATTGAAATAATAAAATAAAACTCTGAAAACGTACAGGAGAAGCAGGTTTATTCAGCGCCTCCTTAAAAAAGCGGGACGGGAGCCTGAAAGCTCCGTCCCGCCAAGGGGTTGCAGACACTAGAAATTGTACTCGTCCACGTTCTCCTTCGTGACCACGACCCAGCCCGCTCCATAGAACAAGTTTTTCTTCTCGGGGTCCTGGCGGATGCTCTCGAATCCGGGGAAGCCTAGGTCGGCCTGATCTTTGACTATGTCCTGCTTGCCCTCAAGGAAAGCGATAGCAATCTTGTTCATGACCTTACCGGCGATGGCGGGATCCCAGAACTGGATGGCTTGGATGGCGCCGTTCTCCAGATACTGACCAGCTATTGAGGGTAGGCCTGTACCGACGAAGAACACCTTGCCCTGGAGCCCGCGCTCCTCGATAGCCAGCCCCGCCCCAGCTGAGGTCGGCATGGGGCCGCCGCAGACGCCCTTGAGATCCTTATGGGCCACAAGGGCCTCCTTGATCTTCTGATAGTCTATTGTGGCATCGTCGTAGGTTTCAATTCTAGGGGCAACCTCGTACATGTTGGGAAAATGCTCCTTCTGATAGGCGATGGCTCCATCGATCCACTCGTTCTGAGACTTGGAAGTCAGGCTCCCCACGGTGCAGAGATAACCACCCTCGCCCCCCATATGTTCGCCCAGCTGCTTCATGATGTTAGCACCGTAGGCGTGGTTGTCAAAGGCCTCAATGATGAGGTCGGCGTTCTGTTGTGTGGAGGCCTCGTGAACGATGACGATGATTCCCGCGTCACGCGCTTTCTTCAGGACAGGCTCCAAAGCTTCAACGGAAAAGGGCACGATACAGAGCGCGTCGACCCCTTGGGCGATCAGGTCCTCAATGATCTGAACCTGCTCGGCAGCATCAGCCTTCGCCGGTCCAACCATCCAGAGATCGTGACCTGTCTCCTTGGCGTACTCGTCCACTCCCACGCGCATCCTGTCAAACCAGGCGATCCCGTCCACCTTAACCACCGTGGCGATCCGGAAATTACCCTCCGCCGTACTCGCGCTCCCCGTGATGAGAAGAAGGGAACACATCAAAAGCACGCTCGTTGCCATAACCTTGCGAAACATCAATCCAACACCTCCATTGATTTTTGCCCTAAGGCAATGAGTTTCCTCCTCCCTGATAGGGAAGAAAATCTGACTTCGTCTCTACGGCGATTCATTCAAGAGTGTCCTTTTCTTCTAAGGGCGATATTCAAGGAAAAATCGTTATGCCTCACAGGATAGTAGGAGCGGACGAACCCAAACAGGTATCGTTCCAGGTGCAGTCGTATAACAAGGGTAAGCGCAGTAGCACCAGCGGGGTTTTAGTCTTTCAAAGCGCCGTTCCGACGCTGGAATGGAGCGACAGCAACAACTTCCTTCCGCTTAGCTCCTTTCTTCTGCCTTCGCAGAAGAAAGGAGACCGCCTCCAGGAGGTGAAGGGCCCCGACAAAGGGACCACGGGGTACAAGTGCCGCCAACCGTCCCTGGGAGGATAGAGGATGTTAGTTTTCTTCAGTCGTTCCAAAGGCTGCCACGACCACTCCTGCCGCTGACCGCAATATTAACCCAAACGGAGCGGCAAATCAAGCTGCGCCTTATGTCCTGTCAATGGCCAGAGAAAATGCCATCCCTAGGTGTTCAGAGAAAACCTCTCCCCTGAGTCTTGATATTTGTTAGCAGCGTAAGGACTTTTCTTGAAACTGCGCCTCCAGGAGCTGCCCGAGGAGGTATGAGTTTTCACTTCCTCTTTTTGGCTACTTTAACATGGCTCGTTATTGTATTAAGCTACAAAGTCCGCTGATTCAGCCTCTTTTAGGGCAAAGTTTAAGCAGGCAATGAAAATCTCATCTCTTAACGATGCAGGATCGCGCGCATATGCTCTAAATCTCCCCCTCGCCTCACAGCAACGATCTCAGCCAGGATGGATAGAGCGATCTCCTCCGGCGTCTCGGATTTGATAGGAAGCCCGATAGGCTGATAAATTCGGTCCAGATGGGATTCGGCCACTCCTTCTTTCAGGAGGCGCTCCCGGACAAAGGCTATCTTGTTGCGTGAGCCAAGCATACCGATATAGGCACAGGGCTGCTTTTCCAGTAATTTAACGACATCGGAGTCAAGAGAATGCCCCCGTGTAGCGACCACAACAAAGCTCATATTGTGCAGGCAAATCCTTCCAGACTCAAGGGCCTCTGAGAGAGGGCAGGTGAGCGTTCTGCCCCAGGGGATATTATCGGGGTTGGCAAACTCCTCCCTATCGTCCCAGGTGACGACAGGAAAGCCCGCCGCATCAGCGAGGCGCGCAAGCGCACGCCCCAAGTGTCCTGCGCCAAAGATCACGATCTCGAGACTGCGGCCGTAACGTTCAAGGAAAACCGTCACCTCGCCCCCACAGATGGCCCCACTTTCTGCAACCCCGTAAGAGGAAAGGGATTCCCGATACAACTCTGTGAGCCTCCCCTCGCGCATCATCGCCAGGGCCCGCTGGGTCACGTTGTGTTCCGTCACTCCCCCGCCAATCGTCCCCTCGCTCGTCCCGTCCGGAAGGACTAACATGGCGGCCCCAGCTTCTCTGGGAGTGGAGCCTCTCTCCTCAATCAAAGTGCAGAGCACCGCCTCTTTATCCGCCTCAACCAGCTCTGTAAGGCGTCGCAGCAAAGCGCGTTCCATCGTTATTCCCTCCTCATCCTCAATCCTCAATAAAATTCAGACTATGACTCCCGAGACGACCAGAATGCCGTCATGATACAGCACCAACCGTTGGCCCGCAGCCGGAGCGAATTGAGGCTCGTCGAAAGTGACCACCAGTTCGTCTCTTTCGAGCCGTTCGATCCGACAGGAGGCAAGCGACGCATACGAACGGACCTTACCGGCAAAACGTCTCCTATGCCAGCCCGCCAAAAATTCCGGGGCCAGGATGTTGGGGCACTCAGCGCACACCCGATGTGTCAGGGCAAACTCACGGGGCCCTATGATGAGCGAGTTGGAAGGGACATCCAGTTTCAAAACATAAAGCGGGGTCGGTAGGGAAAGTCCCAATCCCTTCCTCTGCCCCACCGTGTAGCGCGACAGGCCATGATGCCGTCCCAGAAACCTACCCTTTTCATCCAGGATATCCCCAGGGCGGTCTTCTCCCAGGAAGCTTCGATAATCCTGCCCCCTCAGGAAACAAACCTCCATGCTGTCAGTTTTTTCTGCCATATCCAACCCCTTCTCTTTGGCCAGGCCCCGAACTTCCTGCTTGGTAAGGGCCCCAAGAGGGAAAATCAGCCGTCTCAGGGTTTCCTTTCTCAGATCACAGAGAAAATAACTTTGATCCTGCGTGGGGTCGGAAGCACAGGCCAGGCGCGGGCCGGAGGGGGTCTGAAGTACCTGTGCGTAATGCCCGCTTGCGACGGGCACAGGCTCCCCCATCCAGTCTTCTGCCGCATCCGGCAAAAGGCCAAATTTGATAAAACGGTTGCAGTCCGCACAGGGGTTAGGCGTCCTGCCCTCTCGATAGGAGCGGAGGAAGGGTTCAGCCACCCGCTTAGCGAAAAACCCCTCATCTCTTATGATTTTATGAGGGATTCCCAAACGGCTCGCCGCCTGAGCTGCCGACTCCCCCGTCTCAACCGGACGCCCGTCAAGGCCGGGAATACAAAGGGTGAGCCCCACAACCCTCCATCCCGATTTTTGGAGCAGGAGAGCCGCAACCGTACTGTCCACTCCTCCACTCATCAAGAGAGCGACCGTGCGCCCCTTTCCCATCGAGGTCAAAAATCTCTCCGCCTCAAACGATCCCTCCATGGCTGGACAGGTTATTGCTTTAAAGAGCTCACTACTTTCTCCGTCAAGCCCCGCCCCTTCTCAGCCGCAAGGAGGACGGCCTTCATCATGGCGCCTCGGGCTGCGGAGCGCTCCAGCTCATACACCCCCTCTATGGTCATCCCTCCAGGCGTGCAGACATCGTCACACAAAGCCGCAGGGTGACGGCCGCTCTCCAGGGCCAGCCTGGCCGCCCCCAAAAGAGTGCAGGCAGCCCCGCGATAAGCCAGCTCCTTGGGCAAGCCCGCATGGATTGCCCCCTTCGCGGCAGCCTCCAGCATGGACAGAAAAAACGCCGGGCCTGCACCCGTCAGAGCCGTCAGGAGGTCCAGGTCCTTTTCAACGGCAAATTCTGCCTCTCCTACAAGAGAAAAAAGGGCTTTAAGATCGGCTCGGTCTTCCTCCGAAGCGCTTGGGTGAGGCGTTATCCCTGTAAAAGCCGAGTTCGTCGCAGCACAGATATTGCTCATGGCGCGTGCCCACCGAGCCCCGGGAGCCGCCTCAACCAACATTTGAAGGGGCACAGCAGCCGCCAGAGAGGCGCACAGCTTTCCATTCAAAAGAGACGCCAAATCACGGACCACCCCAAGGGTCAGGTGGGGTTTGAGGGCAAATATTACGATCTCTGCCTCCTCTGCGGCTTTGATGTTATCCGTAGTCAGGTTCACACCCTCCGTCCGGAGGTGCGTTAACTTCTCAGCATAGGGGTCGGCAGCCAGAACCTTGCAGCCTCCTCTCACAAGCCCCTGGGCGACAGCCCCTCCCAAAGCTCCAGCTCCTATAAAGGAGATACGTTTCTTTTTTAGTACCGTCATGTCCATAACAGGTTATGCCTCCTCAATTTTTCCTGGCTCGACGCCATTCAAACATCCCCAGAGCGGCCGCGACCCCCGCGTTGAGCGACCCCACTTTCCCCGTGATGGGGATGCGCAGGGTCTGGTCGCACCTCTCTTTGGCCAGGCGGGATATCCCTTCACCCTCCGAGCCCACGAGCAGAACCGTGCGCTCCGGCAGAGGCTCCTCCCAGATGGAGGACTCCGCCCCCCCGTCCAAACCGATCACCCAAAAACCGGCGTCCTGAAACTGCTCCAGAGCACGAACAACGTTGACCACTGCAACCAGAGGCAGCCTCAGTGAGGCCCCGGCACTCGTCTTGACGACCGTCCCGCCGGGCAGGGCGGAGCGGCGCTTGGAATAAACGACCCCAGAAGCCCCTGCAGCCTCAGCAGAGCGGACGATAGAGCCCAGGTTGTGAGGGTCCTCAAGATGATCAAGGAGGACCACCAGCGCAGGAACTTCTCGGGGCAGGTCCTCCAAAAAGGACTCCAGCTCCAGGGGAGCTCTCTCTGCCACGCGACAGGCCACACCCTGATGACGCGCTCCCGGGCACAGGGAGTCGAGGGCGTCAGGAGGCGTCATCTGATAGACCACACGCCCGGCCCGGGCCGCGTCCAACAGCTCATCCAGAAACGGAGGACGGACGTTGTTGGCAATGAGCAGGCGCAGGCAGCGCGAAGGAGCATCGCGCAGCAGGTCTAAGACGGGCTGTCGACCCCAACAGACGTCGTCCGCAGGCTCCCGTCGCTCTTGAGACGGGAGGGGCGGCCGAGAGCGCCGCCCTCGCACTTCCCTCCCATTATCATTCCCCCTCTTCCTACCAGGGGCGCCGGAGCTGCCGCGAGTCCTCCCTTTGCCTTTCCCCTCTTTGCTGGAATCAGCCGGCATGGTTTGTCCCTCCTTGTTCGGGTGCTTCAGCAGCACTCTTTTTAATTTCGTTCATGTACTCCCTTAAAAAACGGGAGGTGTGCCCCGCTCTGGAGGCCGCAACCTTCTCGGGCGTCCCCTGGGCGACGATGTACCCCCCCTCCTCGCCACCCTCCGGCCCCAGGTCGATGAGGTAATCGGCCGATAAGAGGACATCCAGATTGTGCTCGATGAAGACGACCGTGTTTCCGTGGTCCACGATGCGATGCACAATCTCCAGGAGCTTGCGGACGTCTGTGTAGAAAAGCCCTGTCGTAGGCTCGTCCAGCAAGTAGAGCGTCTTCCCTCCAAAGCGTTTGGAGAGCTCCTTGGCAAGCTTCACCCTCTGAGCCTCTCCACCTGAGAGGGTGAGGGCCGATTGTCCCAGCCTGATGTAACCCAAGCCCGCATCCTGAATGACGCGCAACTTAGAGGCTATTCGGGGGATGTCTTCAAAGAAAGCGGTAGCTTCATGAACCGTCATCTCCAGCACGTCCGCAATGGACTTCCCCTTGAAACGCACCTCCAGGGTCTCCCGATTGTATCGTGTGCCATTGCAGACCTCGCAGTCCACATAGACGTCCGGCAGAAACAGCATGGACATCCTCACGGAGCCGGCCCCTCTACAGGCCTCGCAGCGCCCTCCTTTGACGTTGAAGCTGAAGCGCCCCGGCTTGTATCCCCGAATTCTGGCCTCCGGCAACTCAGCAAAGAAATCGCGGATAAGGGAAAAAACACCTGTATAGGTGGCGGGGTTGGAGCGGGGAGTCCGTCCGATGGGAGTCTGGTCCACAAGGACGATGTTGTCAAAACCCTCCACTCCCAAAAGGGCCTCAAACTTGCCCGGCCGGCTCCGAAAGTCTCGGTCCAGCTGACATCTCATCCCCTTATAAAGGACGTCGTAAAGGAAGCTGCTCTTCCCGGAGCCCGAGACGCCACAAAGACACGTAAAGACACCCTTGGGGATCTTGACCGTGATCTTCTTCAGGTTATGGTGCTCCGCCCCTTTTACCGTCAGCCAGCCGGAAGGTTTGCGCCGGCCCCTCCGGACAATCCCTGAGACCTCTCCTCTCAGATAAGGTCCGGTGAGGCCGTCCGTAGCCAGCACTTCGTCATAACTACCACTGTTGACGATCCATCCGCCCTCTTCTCCGGCGGCAGGCCCCATCTCAATCAGGACCTCAGCCTCTTTCATGGTCTCCCGGTCATGCTCGACCACTACGACCGTGTTGCCCAGGTCCCGGATAGCCTTGAGGCTGTAGACCAGACGCTCCGTATCCCTGGAGTGGAGCCCGATGGTCGGTTCATCCAGGACGTAGAGCACTCCGCTTAGCTTCGACCCAATCTGGGTGGCCAGGCGGATCCTCTGGCTCTCCCCACCGGAGAGCGTATCCGCCCTGCGGAAGAGCGAGAGATAACCCACCCCCACATCCACCAGAAAGTCCAAGCGCTTATTGAGCTCCAACAACACCTGTTCCACAATCTGGCTCTGGAAAGTCTTGAGGGGCAGAGAGTGCATCGCCTCCGACAGGGAGCTGATGGGCATGGAGACCAAATCGCCAATCCCATAGCTCCCCACCTTCACGTGCAGGGCTTCCGGCCTCAACCTCAGCCCTTGGCAGCTCTTACAGACATCCTCCACCCGCCAGGCAGCCAA
This sequence comes from Fretibacterium sp., assembly GCA_012520235.1. Lineage (GTDB taxonomy): Bacteria > Synergistota > Synergistia > Synergistales > Aminobacteriaceae > JAAYOR01. Next base: position 12,041 of record JAAYOR010000077.1, on the reverse strand, counting down.
CTCATCCTGAACTGCCTCGGATTCCGTGTCCTGCCAGCGAGTCTCAAGCCACTTCAAAAGCCCCTCATAGCGCCCCATATAAGGACGGGCAATCCCTTTTTCATCGAAGACCATGGGGACCCGATCGTCGTTGCCATAAAGGATGAAATCCTTCACTTCCGGAGGAAGGTCCCCATACTTCGGCGTCAGATCCCATTTGTACTTTTCCGCAAAAAGCAAGATCTTGGTCAAAAAATAGGGTTTCGTCTTCCAGGGGAGAATCGCCCCTTCCGCAAGAGACCGGTCTGGGTCAATGGCCAGTTCTTCAGAAAAATGTTCGTGGCAACCCAAACCGGCACAGTCAGGACAAGCTCCGGAGGGATTATTGAAAGAGAAGAGGCGCGGCTCGATCACAGGCATAGTGATCCCGCAATCGGCACAGGCATAATTCTCCGTCAACACGTATTCCTCCTCCCCTTCGGGCGCTATCAGGACATATCCGTCCGAGAGCCTCATCGCTGCCTCAAGCGACTCCGCAATGCGCGATCGTCTCTCCTCCGTCACCTTCAGGCGGTCCACCACCACCTCAATGTTGTGTCTTTTCTTCCTGTCAAGCTCTATATCCTCCTCCAGCCAGAGCACGGCTCCGTCTACCCGGACACGAGTATAGCCCTTTTCCCGGGTCTGGCTGAAGAGATTGCGAAACTCCCCTTTTTTCCCCTTGACGAGAGGAGCTAAGATCTCCAGACGACGTCCTGCCTCATTCTGATATAAAAGGCTCACAATCTCGTCAATGGAGTGGCGCACCACCGGCTGACCGCACTGAGGGCAATAGGGAACGCCGACGCGGCCATAAAGAAGCCGCAGATAGTCGTATATTTCCGTGATAGTCCCCACGACAGACCTCGGATTATGCCCTGAGCCCTTTTGCTCGATGGAAATAGCCGGAGACAGACCCGATATCTCGTCCACATCCGGTTTTTTCTGTACACCCAAAAATTGTCGGGCATAAGCGGAGAGCGACTCCACATAACGTCTTTGGCCCTCTGCGTAGAGGGTGTCAAAAGCCAGAGAGGATTTCCCTGACCCTGAAGGACCTGTGATAACGACCAACCTTCCCCGCGGGATCTCCACACTGACGTTTTTCAGATTGTGCTCGCGTGCGCCCTTAATACTGATATTGATGTTCGCTTTCAATCCTTAAAACCTGCCTTAACCTGTTCCAGTCTCAAGGGGCCTCAAAAAACAGACATCAGCCCTTTTTCAAGAAAAAACGAGGCACAAAGCGCGCCCCGTCCAGCATTTACTTAAGAATACAAAACAAGAAACCATCAGGCAGGAAGAATCATGACTCCTCCAGGCCCGCGATGTTTAAGATCTGCCAATTCTTGGCGTTGAGCTCCTCAAGGATGTCCTTCAACACCCCGTCTGCATCTTCGTAAGGGATCTGACACGTCCCCACGCGTCTGTGCCCACCACCGCCGTGTTTGAGCATCAGCTTCCCCACGTCTATGGTCGCCGTACGGTTCAGGATGCTATACCCCACGGAGAAGACACAGAACTTATTGTCTTTGCCGTCAAAAACCCGGACTGAGACGTTCTGCTCCGGAAAAAGGGCGTAAATAACATGGCGGTTCCCGACATACGTCTCCTCAATCCCCCGGAGGTCTGTCACCACAGCTGCACCCTCAATCCAGGAATGTCGCTTCATCATGTCGACAAACGCCTCGCGATGGGCGTCATAGAGGCGCACCCTCTCCTGAAGGTCCTCAAGCTCCATGATCTCCTCAATTGTCATCGTGCGAAGATAATCAATGAGGCACTCCATCAGTTGGTAGTTGGAGATACGGAAATTCCGATAGCGCCCAAACCCCGTCCTTGGGTCCATGATAAAGGACAAGAGAACCATCCCCGTAGGATTTAAGATCTCCTCGCGCGAAAAATGAGCGGAATCGCACTTGTCCGCCTCAACGATCATCTGTTTAAAACGAGCAAGTTTCCCCTTGGAGCCTCCGTAATACTCATAAATCACCCGCGCACAGCTGGGCGCGGGCCAGGAGGCCCCCACATATTTATACTGGTGCATCACTCCCCGCGAGTCCTCGCTGGTGTGATGGTCAAACCACATACCACATCCGGGGGCATAGGGGACATTGACAAGAATGTCATTGGACGTAACCTCAATGAGCCCATCCTGAATGTCTTTGGGGTGCACAAATTTTTTTTCGCTGAAAAGGCCCAAGTCTTTCAGAAGGACGGCACACATCAGACCATCGAAATCGGAACGGGTCAAAAGCCGCATCCCCACTCACCTCCGCAATAATCACGAGAAACTAAGCTTATTTTACCTCAAAAACCTCTGAAACGAAAGAGACGGCTCCACCTTAAGCTCCAATCTCAAGATAAAACAGCAGGTGTAGATTATCACGAAGCTTCTGAAGAGGCATCATCGTGACGCGCCGCCGCGCTCAAAAAAAGTTTGACAACCTCAGGTAGGATGTTCATGGAATAATCCAGCTCGACCCGCTCGGTTATCTTATGAGCATCACAACCTATCGGCCCCAGGACCACAGAGGGGATGTCAATCTTACTCAAGTCATCTAAAGAGACGTCGTAACCCTTTTCCCAGAGGGGCATGTTCCTGGAAAGAGGGATGATGTCCTCTTTCTCTCCGTCAAAGCCCGTGTAACTGAGGTCTGAGATGCCCTGAAGGATCTCTACCTCTTTAAATTTCAGCCCCTTGGGAAGGAGAAATTGCCGAATTTCCTCCGCAGCAAGACGCAGAGCACGCTGGCGAGGCGTTTTCTCCTCATTGCAGCGCGCGGGATAAAACGGTGGTAAAAAGCCTACCACGATCAAGGGTCCCTTCTCCCCCGTCAGGTCCAGGATGTCCGAAAGAAAAGCGATGTTTCGTTCTCTCTCGTCCGTGGAGCATATCCTGGGAAGTAGGGTGGCGGCCAGTTTATCTATGGATTTCCCCGTTACCCTTTCCGCCCTCGCAAAGAGCTCTTCAATGTCCAGAACACGCGCGGCCTGAGCTGTCTGTCCCACGTGCTCAAGGGAAGCGCTCAGGGCAGCCGCAGCCTTCTCCTTCATCTCCTTCAGAAGAGAGGCCGGGGTCTTTTTCACCGTCAGATAATTATAATAGATTACTGTGCGCTCCGGTAACGTGACAGAATAATAAGCCCTCAGGTCGCGCATGCGGAGACAGGAGCACGGGGGGAAGAGCTGCCCCCTGTACTCCTCTCGAGTCCCGGGGCTCCCCTCAAGGGATAGGTTGAGGTAGGAAGCTATCAAAGTGGAGTTGAGGCCCTCATCATAATCCGCCACATGCGCCTCTCTCCCCACGCAGAGAAATAAGGGCATCATCTTACCGATGGAGCCATGAAACATCCCCGGGCATTTATCCGCCATAAAAGGCTCCGTGTTAAGGCATACCAGAAAATCAAGCCCCTCTTTCTCCTGCAATTCCGCCAAAAGGGGAATTGCAGCCCTCATCCCTGCGGAATCTCCCTCCTCATCAGGGACAAGGAGGAGCATGACGTTGAACTCAAGGTCATCCGCACAGACAGCGTAGTCCTCCAAAAGACACATGTTCAGAGCAATACCGGTTTTCATGTCCATGACACCACGTCCGAACAGATAGTTTCCGGAGTCAAGATCGCGGCGCGCATCCTCGGGGATGGGCAAGTCTTTTATCCGGCGTGTGTATTCCTCAGGGTCAAAAGCCCAGGGACGCAAGGGCCCGCACACATCGACATCAACGACGTCAAAGTGCCCCGTCAAAATGACCGTCCTTTTTGTGGGGCGTTTGGCTCGTACAAGCGCACAGATAAAAGCCCGGTTCAGCAGGTCACCCCTCAGGCGCACACGTTTCAGGTTCTCAGGGTTTTGGACAAAACAGCCGAGTCGGGAAAGCCTGTCGTAGATAAAACGAGCGCACTGCACCTCTCCATTCTCTGAGCCAGTCACACTGGGGATTGCCGCAAGCTCCAGCAATAGATGATAAACTCGCTCACCCAGGGGCGTGAAGCGCCCGATTTTATTTTTGCCCTCTGAGGACGACATCGTGATCATAAATCTCCTTCCCACGGGGCCTCTACCCTTCTCTTTCCCCTTCTTACAGAAGCTTGAGGCGAAGACCGTTGGATTTTATCTCCCTGATATCGTAAAATTGAACGCAGTCGGCCATTCCACAACTTTTCAGGAACACCCGGAAGCTATATTATTACTAAAAGAAAGGTTTTGCAAACGAAAGCGAAAAAGCGGAAATGGAACATAAATTTGAACGGGTCTCACCCGAGGGGGGAATTTTATTGGATCCCAGGAAGCGTACAATAAAAAACGTCGTTGCCCTGTTTTTCACGCTCTTTCTGTGCTTATTTGCCATCCTTCAGCCTCATCCTGCTCTCGCCAACTCCTCTTTTGAGATAGTGCAGGAGGACGAGGCTTATGTGGGGCAGGAGGTCTCTCTGTTCTTAGAAGGCCTGGAATCTTTCCCGGAAGGGACTCTCTATGAATGGAGCTTCAGCGGAGCTGCCAAAGGTATAAGCCTTCGAGAGGGAGGGACTTGCTGTGCCTTTACGCCCATAGACGTATCCATCGCTCAGGCATCTGTCGTCGCCCGCTCCCCTCAGGGGGATATCCTTCAAAAAGCAGAGCTCTCCCTCTCTGCCAAAGAGTTCGAGGTCCGGGTCCATATACTGGAGCAGGAGCCCTTTTTGCTCTGGGCTCCATCCGCCAAAGAGGATGTTCCCGCGGACAGGCTCGTCGCCGGAGAGCCCATCCACGTCCTGGCAGAGCTCATCCCTGAGTTCAAAGGGAAAGCACGCTTCCTCTGGCGCGCTGACGCCTCGACTGCCCTCCTCAAGAGTGAGGAAGGCCCTGAAGCAACCTTCTCCCGAAGCGAGATAGGCGAGTCGGAACTGACCGTCTCCGTCGTCAATGAGGAGGGTATATTCCTGGGTCAGGGAAACCTCAGTGCGGACATCTCGATCTCACGAGCAGAGGTCCAGGCCTCCAATCGGCGCCGGGAGGCCTGGCACAAATGGCTGACCCATAAAAAACTATGGGACGAAAAACGTTATGAGGAAGCCCTGAAAGGAGTTCAGGCCGCAGCAAAGCTTGATCCTGACACTCCGGAGATCGCAGAGGGACTGAAGTCTATGACTGCCGATTTCAAGCGCATCCAGAGACTCGCCCTCATTCGGGAAAAGGCCGAAGTGATGCTCAGGGAAAACAAGCTGTCCGAGGCCCTCACGACCTACCGCCGCGGCTTTGTCGTCTGGCCCACGGAGGAGACTCAGGCCGACATCAAAAAGGTGGAGACAGCGATCCTCGATTTGAAGATCAAAGAGCAGGAAATCGAATGGCTGAGGGACACAGCTGCAACTTATGAGCAGGAAGGATTTTTCAAAGAGGCTCTGGAGATCTATCAACAAACACAGGAAGCCTCGCCCTCTCAGGAGGTCTCGGAGCGGGTTAAGCTCCTCACCCAAAAACTTTCCTCCCTGGGCGAAGCTGAGCGCCTGGCGGAAGAGGGAAAAGACCTTGAAAAAAAGGGCAAACTGTCCGAAGCTCTGGAAAGTTACCGCGCAAGCTTGAAGCTGCGGCCCGATGCGGAACTGAAGGACCACACCTCTGACCTGGAAAACGTCCTCAAAGAACGAAAGACGAGGGCAGCTGCACTTGTCCAAGAGGGGATAAGTCTTTATCGAAAGAAGGACCCTTCGGAGGCTTTAGCCCGATTTAAAGAAAGTCAGCTGCTCTGGCCCCTGCCGGAGACCAAAAAACGCATCACTGCTCTCGAAAAAGAGCTCAAGGGAGCTCCTTCACGAGCCCCTCGCACCGCCAAAGATTTTGGCATCGGCACCAAAGCGGACGCCTCCCGTCTCTTCCGAGAGGGCGATGCGCTCTACCAAAAAGGGCTTTATCGAGAGGCCCTGGAACATTACCGCAAGAGCTACGGCATATCCAAAGACCCAAAGCTTGCGGAGTGGATCCAGAGGGTCGAGGTCTCTTTGAAGGAATACGAGGCCATTCGCAAGGCAAACGAGACCATAAAAGCTGCCAACAACCTCTACAACCTCGGACGCCATAAAGAGGCCCTCGCAAAATATAAGGAAAGCCTCAAGATTCACGCTAATGCTGAAGTCATCACCTTCATCAAACAACTTGAGGCCATGATAGCAAAGTCCGAGCAGGAGCCCAAGCAGTGAACGCGGCGGTCTCCACAGTTAAGGGCTTTCAGCTCTTTTTCTCTCTGGCTCTGCAAAGGGGGGTGTGGACGTGTTGACAGTTGGCTTTTGCAACCTAAAGGGAGGGGTCGGCAAGACGACCGCCTGCCAGAATCTGGCAGTGGCTCTTGCTCGTAAGGGGCGGCGGGTGGCAGTCATGGACATGGACCCTCAGAGCAACCTGAGCACAAGCTTCGGCATCTCTCTGATGGAAAATCAGCCAAACATCTTTGACCTTCTGAGCCAGGAGGTCACATGGGATGATGTGCTCTTCCATCGAGAGGGCGTTGACGTCATCCCCAGCACGCTGGACCTTGTGATGGTGGAGTTGCATCCGGAGGGCGCCATTGGCAAGGACACGCTGCTTCGGGAAGCCCTTGCTCGACTTGCCCCCAAACGATATGACTATCTTCTTCTTGACAGCCCACCTCAGCTGGGGGTCTTCACCCGCAACGTCCTGACCGCTTCCGACAAATTGATCGTCCCCATGGACGGAGGGTTTTATAGTCTCTCCGGGCTCCGCCTTCTCAATGAGGCTGTGCCACTTTTCCAAGAACGCCTGAACCCCCGTCTCTCGCTCCTGGGCGTACTCATGACCCGTCACAACCCAAACATCTTCATCAATCGCGAGGTCGAATCTGAGGTGCGCAACCATTTCAAGGAAGCAGTTTTTGAAACCCACATCCGTCAAAACGTCAGCCTCATTGAGGCCGGGAGCCTCGGTCTGTCCATCTTCTCCTATGACCCCTCCTCCAACGGCGCCCGCGATTACGAACAGCTCTCTCTGGAATTCATCAAGAGGTGTGAACACCATGAGTAAAAAAATTCGCCCCAGCTTAAAAGATTACCTCCGAACAGGCGTGGTACGTCCTGAAGCCGACTCCCTTTCAAAGGAGATGGACTCCAATGAGGCCGCCGCACCTCCTCCCTCCTCCGACTCGCAGGAGTCATTCCTCTCCCTCCTCTCCCCTCAGGACAGGGAAACGTGGCAACCTATTCTCAGGGCAGGAGTCAAGGTATGTTCACTGCCACTGGATATCGTCTCAGCCAGGGAGGATTTCCGGACCGCAGACAGGAATCGCTACACTTTTTATATCCTGAATAAAAAGGGAGAGCCTCTCAGGAGCCCTCGCACAAGCGTTCAGATACGCGAACCATTTGAGCTTTTTTTGAAATGGGATGAAACTGGGGTTTTGGAGCTCTACGCCCCCAGGACTGACTCCCCCACCCCCTCACAGCCCGAGGAGGCACGCGGTTAAATTCAGCGAGCCCTTGGAGGCCTCAAGAGCGATTCGCTTTACGAGGTGAGAAATGGCTCAAATCCTTGATAGCTCCAAGGTCCCTTTGAATTCCCACTCGCCCCTTCTCGACGACAATCTTCGCGCGGCTCTGAGGTCTTATGTCACGAAAGGATTTTTACATGATGAGAAAAAGATGCTCCCTATCACTTTCACTTGCCCTGCTTCTCTTTCTACTCCCCACACTTCCCGTTTTGGCTGCTCCCTCGAAGGACGTTCCCCCTTCCCCTCTGACCCTGGTCGCTCATCCGCCAGCTCCCAAACCGGGTGACAATGTCTTGGTAGAAGCTCATCTTGCTTCCTTTGATCATGAGCTTCAGGGAATCCGCTGGACTTGGGATGGGGACGGTGAAGGCTTCCGCCTCCAGGAGAGACAATCCCTGGCCTATGAGGCTCGAACAAAGCCGCTCACCCTCACAGCAGTTTTATGGGATCGCCACAGCGGGAAGGAGTTGGAACGAGCCTCCCTCACTGTGACACCCATCTCCTTTGACGTGACGTTGCACCTCCTCTCAGCGCCTTTGACCTTCCTCCACTCCTGGGACGTCCAGGCTCAAAGTCCAACCCAGGTTCAAGGCTTAGCCGTTAATACACCTCTCCTCCTGGAAGGGTCCATCTCCCCCTCCCCTCAGACACCCGATTATCTCTGGGAGGCTCAAGGCGGAACTTTTCTCGTCTCTCAGGACCAAAACCAGTGCGTGGTCCTCCGTGAAATCCCTGGAGAGGTGTTGGTAACCTTTTCCGTTATAGGCCCCGGGGGCACCTTGGGCACAGCCTCCCTGAGCTTTGATGTGGTTTTTTCCGAAGAAGATTTGAGACGGAGTCGTTTCCTGGAAGAAGGTTGGACATTGCGTCAGGAAGCCCTCGCTCTGAGGGAGAAAAAAGAGACGACTTCTGCCCTGGCTAAAATGGAGCGAAGCCGTCGCTCCCTAACCGAGGCCGGAGTTGATGACGCTTTTTTGCTCAAGGAGCTTGAGCTTTTCAAAACAGATCAGGCAGAACTCTTAAGGGCTAAGGAGACGGGAGCTCTTGCAGCCTCGCTCTGGCGCGACGGGAAGTTGCGCGAAGCCCTTGAAAAATATCGGGAAGTCGCCCAATCGCACCCTGAGCCTTCTTTGAGCCACAGCATCTCTCAACTGGAGGCCCTCTTGAAGAAGGAAGAAGGACAGAGAGAAAAAGCTCTTGCCCTGACCAGCCAGGCGCGCGAACTTGCGGAACAGGGAAAGCTTGAAGCCTCTCTACAGGCTTACGACAAGACCCTTAAGCTTTTAGAGAACCCTGATGTGCGTTCTGAGCGAGCCAACGTGGAGGGCAGGCTCAGCGCCATCCAGCAAAAACAGTCTCTGGCCAGAGCCAGGAGAACTGCAGCCCTGAGCATGGAGGCACAGGGCGATCTCGAAGGAGCTTTGAAAAAGATGGCGGAAGCCAGGGAGATATGGAGTCTCCCTGAGGCCGAGGAGGATCTGAAGCGCCTTCAGGAGCTCCTCAATGAACATCGCTCTCGCCAAAACAAGGCTTCCGGCTTGCAACAAGAAGCTTTCATCCTGGAAATCAAGGGCTGCGAAGGGGAACGGGATCCGAACCTTTTGTCTCAAGCCCTGGAAAAATATACTCAGGCCCTTGCCTTGTGGCCCGACGAGGAGACAAATCACTCCCTACGGCGTGTCAAATCTCTTTTGAACGAGACTGAGGAGCGCATCAGCCAGGCCGACCTTCTCTCCCGCGAGGGGGACTTGCTCGCCCAGGAAGGGCAACTTCAAGACGCTAAAAATCATTACCTGCGCGCCCAGGAGCTCAGAAAGAGCAAGGAAAGAGAAGAAAAGCTAAGCGCTCTCAGCAAGCAGATCCAGGAAAACGAGCAAAAACGTGAGGTGGCGCAAGGAGCTCTGAAACGCGCCCTCGAACTTGAATGGGAGGGGCGTTTGGACGATGCCCTTGAGACTGCCCGGAGCGGCTCCTCTGCCTATTCTCTGGACGAACTGATTATCCTCATCAAACGTCTGGAGTCCACCATCGCCGAGCGGAATCGCAAAATAACCCGCTCAGAAGAACTGGCAAACACAGCTCAAGAGGCCATCAAGGCTGGCGAGCACGAAAAAGCTCTGGACCTCCTCTGGGAAAGTCATGCAGTCTGGCCAACTCCCACGGTCTCCCAGGACATCCAGCAGCTTGAAGGACGTCTGAACGAAAAGCGCGACATCAAACAACGCGCAGAAGCCCTTTACAACGAAGCTCTGGCCCTGTCTCACGCGTCACGCCTTGAAGAGGCCTGGGAAAAGCTTCAAGCCTCTCTGGGCCTGCATGCCTCTCCCGAAGCACAGAGCTTCTCGGAAAAACTGAGCCAGGACTTGTCAATAAAGATGGCAAATGAAGCGCTATTAGCCGTGCCTCTCCGGCTCTATGCCGTGCCTCGGCTGCCTCGGGTCGGCGAACCCTCCTTCTTCCGGATTGAAGAGGGAGTCTGGACAGTGGACAAAGACCTGCTCTTTCACTGGAAGGCCACAGAAAACGCCTTGCTGGGAGAAGCAGTGGAGGGAGGAAAAGGCTATCGCTTCTACCCAGCCGACTCCACTCCCGTCTCCGTCGTGTTGACGGTCCTCCGCAAAACATCCGATCCGGACACTCCTCAGGAGCTGACCTCTAAGACGTTCTCCGTCACTCCGGAGCCATGGAATTTGCGCCTGATGCAAAAACCGAATCAATCCTCTCCCCAGAGCTGGGATGAAAACCTGAAATATCTGAGGACCGTGAATGATGAGGTCATGACCCGCACAGACACAGCCTTCCAGGTGGAGCTCGTCCCCATGCCCGATTTCCCCCTGACCTGCCACTGGGAAGCTGACCCGGACACAGCCATTGTGAGCGCTGACGCCACCTCTGTCCTCGTCCGTCGGGTAAAGACGGGAACGGGCAGGGTGTCCGTCACGGTCAAAAATGAACAGGGCATCCTTTTAGGGACAGCACAGACCCGGCTCCTTGTCGCGTTTGAAAAAGATGATGTCCTTCGTGACCTCCGCCGCTCTGAGGCCTGGACGTTATGGCAAGCTGCTCAGAGACGCTGGGAGGAAGGAGAGCACAAGGAGGCCCTTGACCTGGCCGAGCGATCTCTGACGCTGGACCCCTCCGCTCCCGAGATCGAGAGTGGGCTCTTACAGATGAAGGTTGAGATTGAAAAGAGGAACAGAGCCTCCCGCCTTTTAGCTGAAAGCTCCACGCTGCTCCTGGCTGGAGATGTTGCTACAGCGCGCGAGAAAGCTGAGGCTGCCTCTGCTCTTCAAGATACTGAAGCCGCTGGAGAGCTCCTGGAAGCCATTGCAAAAGCGGAGCACAAGGTAGAGGAAGACCGTCTTGAAAGTTCTCGCCTTCGCTCCGAAGCTCAGGTGCATCTCCTTGCCGGGAACAGAGAGCGCGCCTTAGCTCTGATGCGTAACAGCTACATCCTGGCGCCTGACAAACTTCTGAGTCAGGACATCGCCACACTCATCCAGGAGCTTGACGAGGCTGAACAAACTCGAAAGAAGCTTCTGAGCCTGAGAGAAAAAGGCAACGAGATGGCTGAGCAGCAAAATTTCTCAGACGCTATTCGGCTTTATGAGGAAAGCCTGCAACTTGGGGAGGACAAAGTCCTCAGAGGGTACCTTGATATCCTCAGAGAAAAGCAGGCGGAAGCAGAGGTGGCCAGAGCTCATGCTGAGGAGCTGAAACAACAGGGCGACGCTCTGATGAAGGAGAAGAAGGTCGCTGAGGCATTGGAACTCTACAAGAAAAGCCTCTCCTTCTGGCAGAACGAAAAACTGGTGGAATACATCCAAAAGCAGGAGACAGCCCTCGCCCAAGCAGAGGCTGCGAAGCTCCGGAAAGAGGCTGAAGCGCTGGTCAAGAAGAAGAACATTGAAGGCGCCTTTGACAAATACCGCCAAAGCCTTGCATTAGCACACGACAAGACGGCGGAGAACTTCGTGAAGAAAAATGAGGCTGCGGTGATGAAGAAACGAGCAGAGGCTTTGGTGCTTGAAGGGGACAAGCTTGTAAAGCAGAAGAAACCGGATGAAGCTCTGAGCTCCTACCGCGCAGCGCTCCAACTCCTTCCCTCGGATAAAGCTCTGGGGGAAAAGGTTAAGACGCTGGAAGCTGCGCTTACCCCTGCCTCCGACGATCTTGATTCAGCCCCCCCTGACACAGAAGCTGCGGTGGCCGCAGAGCCCTATGTCTTTGGGGAGGAAAATCCGAACGCCCAATCTCAGGCAGATCTTCTTGTCCGGGAAGGGAACAATCTCTTCAAGCAAAAGCAGTACGAAGAAGCCCTGGAGAAATATGAGGCCAGCTATGCCCTGACCAAGGATGAAAAGCTGCGGAGCTTCATCACACAGCTCAAAAACGCCCTCAGAGGGACGGAGCTGGTCCAGGAGGGTAACGCGCTCTACAAGGCCAAAAGATACAAAGAGGCGCTGGAGAAATATCAGGAGAGCTTGCTCTACCACCAAAGCCCGGAGGTCGAAAAATTCATCGACAGGCTCAAGCGGCTTTT
>JAAYOR010000076.1 GCA_012520235.1 Fretibacterium sp. | reverse complement strand
TGCGGTTGATTTGTGGATTGCAGCGACCGATAATTACAAACGTTTTCTGCAAACGGGTGTTGATGACATGGTTATCCCCATCCATGCCGACGCAAGAGAGTTGCCCTTTGCAAACGATTACTTCGATGCGCTGATAAGCATCGATTCCTACCATTACTACGGAAACGACGATGATTATTTCGAAAATCATTTGAAACCTCTGATTAAGGAAGGCGCACCGGTTGCAATTGCTATTCCCGGTACAAAGCAGGAGATGAACGGCATTATACCTGATGAGTTAAAGCCATTTTTAGACAATGAAGGTTTTGATACACTGCATTGCATGGAATGGTGGACACAAATTCTTGAAAAGCATCTGGATGATTTTTCGATAAGGGAAATGGAATGTACCGATGCAGCGTGGAGAGATTGGCTTGCTGCCGACAATCCCTTTGCAAAACAGGATATAGACATGATGAAAGCTGAAGACGGCAGGTATTTGAACCTCATCTCAATAACGGGAAAAAGAAAGTAACAATTTCGGATGCAACAGCGTAGAACCTCAAACTCTGCAGCAAAAAAGGGTAAAATATTTACAGTGCCACTTTTAACATTCAAATCCAAAGGAGAGGTAAAAGATGAAACGTTGTGTTTTTTTGTTTCTTGGATTTACAATCTAAGTGCAAGGGCTTAAGAAAAATGTGACGGCGTAAGACGGCATAAGTCTGTTGGAGGATTAACAAATGGCATTGAGTAAAAGCTACCTGGATTTCAGGTTACAGCAGGCAAGTAGTAAAGCATACTGCGACTTTCTACTCGTAGCAAGAGCACTTGCGAAATTGCACAGTAATTGAATCGCTCGCCATCAACTTGGAAGTCTTCTTCCAAAGAAACTTTTGCACTGAGCTTAGCAATCCGGTCTTTTTAATCTGCGTCATACTTCAGAGTACCTTCTGGTGAAGAATCTAAGCGATCTGCACTGCTCATCGCCTTCTTTCAGAAGGCTCACCTTGTCTGCGGATAATTTCAAGCGGAAAACCCCAAAGCTGGAAAGGATCGCCCGCGCTCTGATGATGAGCGAAGATTCTGAGTGATAAAAGTGGCAAAAAAAGCCATGAAAACTGAAAGAACATCGCGTTAGAGACCGAGGGCTCTGCGTCCCCCCAGGGGGGTGCGGAGCCCTCGGTCTTAATTGCCTTGACAAACATCAAGCGGCTGATATAATTTGACTTAGAAGTTTTGTCGGTAAAACTTATTGAGGGGTTGACGAGCTTCTATTATTTGAGAGGGGATCATTGCATGTTACCTGAAAAGACAGTGACGGTGGAAAAGACGTTGGCAGAACTTGACCCGGGGGAGACGGGGAGGGTTCTCGGCATTGAGGGCTCGGGAGTGTTGGCCCAGAGGCTGATTGACATGGGGCTCTATCCCGGGGTCCTCGCGGTTATGCTCCGCAGGGCGCCGTTTGGGGACCCCATCGAAGTGGAGGCTGAGGGAGCCTACATCACCCTGCGGAAAGACGAAGCTCGTTTCGTGAAAGTGAAGAAGTCAGCATGAGCAAAAAAACAATCGCTTTGGCCGGACAGCCGAACTCAGGGAAATCCACGGTCTTCAACTCCCTGACCGGCGCCAGGCAATACGTGGCCAACTATCCCGGCGTCACGGTAGAAAAGATGACGGGCTGGTACAAACGGAAAGGCGAGACCGTTGAGGTCGTGGACCTCCCCGGCGCTTATAGCCTGACCTCCTACTCCCCGGAGGAGCGCGTCACGCGCAGGGTCCTGCTTCACGACCCTCTCTCCGCCGTCATCAACGTGTTGGACGCAGCTAACCTGAGGCGCAGTCTGTACCTGACAATCCAACTTCTGGAGATGGAGGTCCCCCTGATCCTGGCCCTCAACATGATGGACGTGGCCGAAAGTCAGGGCGTGGGGCTTGACGTTCAGGGGCTCTCCAAAGAGCTGGGCGCTCCTGTCGTCCCCACGGTCATGACCCGGGGGCGCGGCAGGGAGGAGCTGCTGGACGCTGTGGCAGACATGTCCAAAATATCCAACTTATCAAAAAACTCCGCTCGCAGCAGCGCGGCGCACCTGAACCTCTATCCCAAGGCTGCTTCTGCCTTGAAAGAGCTTGAGGAGCTCTTGGCAGCCGAGGAGGACCTCAGGACCGACTTTCCCGTCTCCTGGCTGGCCATCAAGCTGATGGAGGGTGACTCCGAGGTGCTTGAGAGCGTGAGGGAGAGAACCGGCAGCGACCGGCTTGTTGTACGCGCTCATGAGCTGCGAGCAGCCTTTGAGGCCGAGCATGACCTGCGCCCGGAGCTCTACATCTCAAGCCAGCGCAGCCAGAGAGCTGCGGAGATAGCGAGGCGCTTTGAAAAACGCCGGGGGAGCGACAAGGTGCCTTTTTCCGAGCGAGTGGACCGGGTGCTCTGCCACCGGTTTTTCGGGCCCCTCTTCCTCGCCGTCATCGTCTATGGTTTTTACTATCTCTCCTTCGTGCAGGGTTACAACCTCACCCACTACGTCTGGCCCATCCTGGCGGGCTTTCGCAGCTTCATGGAGGGGATACTCCCTCAGCCAGGCCTCATCGAGCTCCCCGTGTTCCGGGAGTTCGTGCTCTGGATAGTGGACAACGCCAACGCGCTCTTAAACTACGTCCCTATTTTCTTCATCCTCTTTGCGCTCATCGCTATCCTGGAGGACAGTGGCTATATGCCGCGCATCGCCTTTATTCTGGACCGTATTTTGAGACGGTTCGGGCTCCATGGCCAATCGACCCTGTCCATGATCCTGGGTGGCGTCGTGTTGGGCGGCTGCGCCGTCCCCGCGGTCATGGCCACCAAGGGGATCCCCGACGAAAAATCCAGGCTGGCGACCATCCTCACGCTCCCCATGCTCAACTGTCAGGCCAAGTTGCCGCTCTATTTTCTGCTCATCAGCATCTACTTCAACGAGACCGTCCGACTGCCGTTTTTTGGAGACGTCAGCCAGCAGAGCATCGTCATCGTCTTCATCCAGACCATCAGCCTGCTCTTCGTGCTCCCCATCGCCAAGATCCTGTCCATGACCGTTCTGAAGAACATGGAGACCGCGCCCTTCATCATGGAGATGCCCCCCTACCACGTCCCCACCTTCAGGGGCGTCCTGGGACGAGCCATTGAGCGCGTCTGGCTCTACATCCGCAAGATTACGACCGTCGTCGTGGCCATAGCCGTCGTCCTCTTCGTCCTGCTCCACTTCCCCGGCCTTACCCCGGAGCGCAAGACGCACTATGAGGCGGAGAAGGATCAGGCCGTCCAAGCCTTCCTGGCCAGCGTTCAGGGTAAAAGCCTGGCTGAGGAATTGAAGACCGAGGAGGACGTCCTGTCGCTCATCCTCTTCCAGCAGGGCTACCGCAACCTCCTGAGGAGCGGCGCAAAGCCCGAGACCCGGGAGGCCTATGGGGAAAAGAACCCCGCCTTCTTCGAGATAATCCAGAACCGGAAGAGCGAGGAGGCCAGGAGCATTGAGCGGGAGCTGAAGAAGCTCATCTCCTTTCGCAGCACCACTCTGACGGCCATCCGCAAGGAGCGCATCGATAACAGCGTCCTGGGGCAGCTGGGCCGTGCGCTGGAGCCCATCTCCAAATACGCGGGCTTCAACTGGCGCGTCAACGTCGCCGTGCTGAGCACTCTGGCTGCCAAGGAGAATAGCGTCTCCACCCTGGGCGCGCTCTACGTCAAGGAGGAGACGGGGGCGGAGGCGGACTCAGACAATGGCGACACCCTTGAGGCGCGGATGAGGGACCAGGAGGAGGATTTCACCCCGCTTCACGCCATGGCCCTGATGCTCTTCATGGTGCTCTGCCCGCCCTGTCTCCCCACAGTCATGGCTATCAAGGTCCAGACCGGCTCGACCAAATGGATGCTCTTCTCCTTCTTCTTCCCACTCCTGTTGGGGCTGCTGACGGCGATCCTCGTCTTCAGCGGGGGCTCCGCCCTGGGCCTGGACGGTTTTCAGGCGATGTGGCGCTTTTACCTCATCGCACTCTCTTTGACTATCATCATGGCCTTCTTCAAGCCAAAAAGCCAAAACAAGGCTGAGCTTTGGCTCGCTTTACGTAAAGGAGGCGATCGAACCCACGGAGACGCGTTTTGAATTCGCCTTAGTCCGCAACTTTACCTCATAACCCGTAAGCGCGGGGACGCCTACTGCAAAATTGTTGTCTTGTTGAGTTTTTGTTGAGTTTTTGTTGAGTTTTTGTTGAGTTTTTCTTGGGTTTTTCTTGAGTTCTGCTCTGCTTTTGCGCCGGAACAGAACAACATCTAATTCAGGAGGTTTTATCGTGAACAAAATGAATAGGAAATTTGTACTTTGCGTTATCGCCGCGTTTTTCACCCTGATCTTTGCCTCGATGGCCCTGGCCCACACCCCGCTTTTCACCTGCTGGGACAACGGGGACGGCACCTTCACCTGCGAGGCCGGGTTCTCTGACGGCTCCTCAGCCACCAGCATGCCCGTCCGGGTGACCGACGATAAGGGCACGGTCCTGGAGGAGGGCAAGGTCGACGAGACCGGCGAGATCTCCTTCAAGAGGCCTGAGGGCGACTTTTCCGTCGTCTTTGACGGCGGGCCCGGTCACACCCTTACCGTCAAGGGTTCCGACATTAAATAACCGACCGAACCAGCGCCGGCATCTGCCGATGTCAGCCGCGTCTCCATCCCCCTCTCTTTAAAGAGATTGTAAATCTAACACCAAAAAGGAGTTTGTCATGAAGAAAAGAATTGTTTTGCTGTCGTTGCTCGCCACCTTCTGCGCCGCCCCCGCTTTTGCCCATTTCCAGATGCTTTACACGCCCGAGACTATCTATGATAAATCGGAGGAGGTCCCCCTGAAGCTGGTCTTCACGCACCCCTTTGAGGCGGGCCACACCATGAACATGGGCAAACCACTTGAGTTCTTCGTCGTCAACAAGGAGAAGAAGACCGACCTGATGGACACGCTCAAGCCCATCGTGTGGGCTGGGCTGGAGAACAAGGGTAAGGGCTACGAGACCTCCTACAAGCTGAAGGGCATGGGCGACTACGTCTTCTGCCTTGTCCCGGCGCCCTACCTGGAGAAGAGCGAGGACGCCTATATCCAGCAGATAACCAAGATGATCGTCAACAACGGCAGCCTCCCGACCGACTGGGACTCGGACATAGGGCTGAAGGCCGAGATAACACCGCTTGACAAGCCTTACGCGCTCTGGACCGGCAACGTGTTCCGCGGCGTGGTGAAGTGCGAGGGCAAGCCCGTGCCTGGCGCTGAAATCGAGGTCGAGTTCCTGAACCACAAGCCTGACATGAAGAAGAACGCCTTCGATAAAAAGCCCATGGCCGAAGCGCCGCACGATGCCTTTGTCACCATGACCATCAAGGCCGACGAGCAGGGCGTCTTCACCTTCGGGATCCCCAAGGCGGGCTGGTGGGGCTTTGCGGCCCTGGGAGTCGGCCCCGACACGGAGTACCAGGGCAAGGAGCTCTCTCAGGACGCGGTCATCTGGGTGCAGGCTATCGACATGTAGCCCAAAAAGCAAAAAGTCCGAAGGCTCTCCGCCCTCCCGCCTGAGGCCGGAGAGCCTCTCTCAACCCCTGGAATGGCTTTGACCGTAGGGGCTTTGACCGGAACGGGTTTGAGAGGATTTCAGATGAGAGGGTTGCAGACTGGAGGTTTTCAAATGGGCATGCAGGAATGGGCAGTCGCCCTCATCGCCCTTGTGGCTTTTGTCTACCTTGCCAGAAAGTGGACGAGGGCGGCCCGTGAGGGCAAGTGCGCCGGTGGATGCAGCGGCTGCGGGTACAGCGGAAGCCGCGGTGAAGGGGACGAGGGAAAGCCCCACGCCGAGTGACGGTGGCTCAAGTTTTTCTCCTATATCTTTGCATTTTCCCCCTCTTTCTGTGGTTTTAGCGGTTATTTCATTTTTCTTTATCAGAGCCCGCCCTGTCTGAGGCAGTGCGGCAAATAGCAGGAGGTATCCTTTTTATGAAACGTGCGTTCAAATTGTTTGGGCTTCTCGCCCTCTCCGTCCTCATCACAGCCTCCGGCGCTTCAGCCCACGATTTTTGGGTCGCAGCGGAGTTCAGTGACGGGCTCCTCAAGGCGGACATCGGCTACGGACACGATTTCCCCAACCCTGAGCCCATCGCCGAGGACCGCACCCAGCTCTTTGAACCCCTCAAGCTCATCACCCCCGAGGGGGCGACCGAGATGGCTCAGACCGGCTCCGACAACTTCCACTACGAGGTCAAGGCCGAGCTGAAGAAGGGGGACTATCTGGTGTGTGGGGACTACAAGCCCACCTTCTGGGCCAACGGCCCGGAGGGCTGGAGGCAGGCCGACCGCTCTAAGTACAAGGAGCTGACGAAGGTTGACGCCACCCGCGTCCAGGAGTCTGCGATGCTCGCCAAGCTGATCCTAAACGTGGACGGCGCCGACAGCACCAACGTCATCACCAAGCCTGTGGGGCAGCGCCTGGAGATCGTGCCTCAGGTGAACCCCGCCACGGTCAAGCCGGGCGGCCGCTTCCCCGTCAAGGTCCTTCTCGACGGTGAGCCCGTCAAGACGACCGATGTGAGGGCCGTCTACGCCGGATTCGGCAGCCCGTTCCGCGAGAAAGACCCGGCCAAAAACTATCAGGCCTTCGTGGGCCGCACGGACCTTGAGGGCATCGTCGAAATAATCCCACTCAAGGCCGGCTTCTGGAACGCCTACGTCAAGGTCTCCATCCCCTACGCGGATAAGGCTGTCGCCGACGAGACGAGCCTGACCGCTCGCCTGACCTTCACCATCAGCGACTGAGGCTGAACTTTCACCCAACCCAAGACCACGGGGAAAAAAGTAAAAATCCGCACGTAACGTGACGGAGATGACGCACAGGCCGGGGGCTGTCCCTCGGCCTATTTTGTTGCCATGCGCCCGATGGGCGCCTGTTCTGAAGAATGAAACACCCCGGCCAAGTGATGACTGGGGTCTCCGATTCATGCCCAGCCTCAGCAGCTCACTGTTCCGGGCTGCTTTGTTTAGCTTATGGTTTAGACCTTCTTCCGTCGGAGGGCGAAGGCAAGGAGCGCAAACATCGCTATTGCACCTGAGCCCGCATTGCATCCGCCACCCCCGCCACCGCCATTATCACTGCCGCCATCACTGCCGCCGATCTGGCTCATATCAGAGAGCTTTATGCCGTTATCGGGCAGAGCGACCTCCCTCTCAGCGCTGTCTTCTGCAGTTTTATACCAGATACCTGTTATGGCGGCCCTGGCCGGGTTATAGGTCTTTCCCTCTAAGATGATCGTATGGTCCTTTTTCTCAGCCTTAACGTCTCCTCTGGATGCATAGGATTCAATGGTGGCAATTATGCCACCCACAAACCCTACGCCCTGAGCCCTCACGTAGATAGGCGTCCCGGCAATGTGGAGGATAGTTCTGATCGTGACCGGTATCAGGGCTTTTTTATCCGATTCGCCCTGAGTGAGTTTCCAGTCGATCGCATCAACCGACACCGCGTCCATCGGGGCTGGCTGTGGCTCAATATCGGCCGAAGTTCCTCCACCGCCTGGAGTATCCCTGCTACCCGTTACGATGGTGACTTGAGAAGGCGCCGGCAGTATCGGTAGGGTGACATCGTAGCAGAGAGTCACTGTGCCTTCGTATAGCACACCGTTAACCATAAGTTTTGCAGGTTTTATAGTCAGCGTCGTGGCGTAGCTGCCGGAGCTATCCGGTGCGACGCCGCCAGGGGCGCCACTACCCTTCGGGGCGCCTGTTACAACGACCTTGGAAGGTGTCGGCAGCATCTGTAAAGCGGCGTCATAGTGAAGAATCACAATGCCTATGTGTGATACGCCGTTGACTACGAGTTTAGCGGAGCTTACCGTCAACGTCGTGACATGGCTGTCGGAGCCACCCGGCGTCTCCCCACCCGGCGTCTCCCCACCTGGCGTCTCTCCACCCGGCGTCTCCCCACCTGGCGTCTCTCCACCCGGTGTCTCCCCACCCGGCGTCTCCCCACCCGGTGTCTCCCCACCCGGCGTCTCCCCACCCGGCGTCTCCCCACCCGGTGTCTCTCCACCCG
>JAAYOR010000075.1 GCA_012520235.1 Fretibacterium sp. | reverse complement strand
TAATATCAATTGCTTTTGGTGTGGTTGCCCTGAGGTTTGGCACAGCCGCAGTGGTAAAGGGAGCTGACGAGGCTTTATTGCTGCTGGCTGAAGAGGGCACAGGCAGACTCGAAGCTCATATTCAAGGGGTTTTCAACCTTGTGACCACGATAGCTAATAGAGATGCCTTGAGAAGCATGGACTGGACAACTCAGAGACTAGCTCTTGAAGGGGAAATGGCGCGTCTATCAGGTTCAGGCTACCTTGGGATGGGTGTTGTGTACCCTGATGGAAAGACCCTTTATGCTGATGGCACTGAGGCAAACCTTGGAGACAGAGGATATGTTAAAAAGGCTTTTGCCGGCCAGACCAATGTTTCAGATGTCATCATAAGTCGCGTGACAAACTCTGCGGTGCTTATGTATGCCACACCTATCTATGACAACTCTGGCAAGGTCGGCGGGGTGCTTGTGGCGAGGATGCCTGGTGATGCTCTTACAGATGTTACAGACCCTATGGGGTATGGAGATAACGGTTTTGCTTTTATTCTCGGTGCCGACGGAACGTTCTATGCTCAGCCAGACCACAAGCTGATCATGGATCAGGTTAATGTCAACACCGCGCCAGGCTACGAAGGCGTCGGGCAGGAGATGCAGAGGCTGGGGGCAGGGACTTCAGGCACAATCAGATACGATGTAGATGGAGTTCCAAGGTTAGCCGGAGTTTATCCAATGAAGCTGACCGGATGGACCTTTGTTGTAGGAGCTCTTGAGTCAGATGTGCTTTCTGAATTGAATGCTCTTAAAAAAGGTATTTATGTTTCCGCAATAGTTTTTGTAATTTTAGGCGTTTTTGTAGCTTTGGTTATTGGCAGAATTATTTCCAAGCCAATCACCAGCGCCAGTGAGTTTGCTACAAGGATGGCATCTGGAGATCTGACGGATCGTGTTGGTGAAAAGTTCCTCAGGCTGAGCGATGAAACAGGAGATCTGGCAAAGGCCTTCGACACTCTCGGGGAAGGCCTCAGACGGACTATTTCGGAGATCCAGAACTCCGCTCAGGACCTGGCGGCTTCCAGTGAAGAGATGTCTGCAACAGCAGAAAGCTCCTCAGCCAACATGGAGGAAGTATCAGCTTCCACAGAAGAAATCTCTGCAAGCCTTGAGGAAGTAGCATCGGCGGCTCAGGATATTGCAGCTGCCAGTCAGCAGATGAATGCTTCAACTTCAGAGCTCCTTGAAAACATGCTTGAGGGTAATAAATCAGCCAGGGAAACCGAGAAAAATGCAACCAAGGTTCAATCTGATGCCGAGATGGGGCAGAGAAGATCGGCTGAGATTTACGCAGATTTGGATGCCCGCATGAAGGAAGGTATTGAGAAAGCCAAGATTGTCAATGAGATCTCTAACATGGCTGACCAGATTGCTGGAATTGCAGACCAGACGAACTTGCTTGCGTTGAACGCAGCTATAGAGGCGGCAAGAGCGGGTGAACAAGGCAGAGGCTTTGCCGTAGTTGCCGAAGAGGTCAGAAAGCTTGCTTCAGAGTCGACAGAGGCAGTAGAAAGCATTCAGAATCTCACTAAGCAGGTCCAGACAAACATTGAGTCACTTATTGATGATGCGAATGAGCTCCTCAGGTATATGAACACAAATGTCTCAGATGACTACAAAAGCTTCCTGGAAACAGCGCTCCAGTACAAGAGTGCCGCAGAGAGCTTTAACCACATAACAGGAAGCGCTGCACAGATGGGCGAGCAGGTTCTTCACGCAGTAGAAGATGTGACCCGCTCGATCACCGAAATAACCTCGACAATCAACCAAAGTGCTGACGGGGCCAGGCAGATTGCCGAAGGAACAGAAGGGACATCCAGGTCAATGGGGGATATTAAAGATGCTTCTGGCAAGCTAGCTGAGATGAGTGAGGAGTTAGCTAGATTAGTAGGTCACTTTAAAGTTTAAGCAAACAAGAGCAAGCAGGCCTCTGGCCATTAGGTAGAAACCGAAACCGCGCGGGGCCCTCTCACCATGTACATGGCCCTGTGTGTGATATTCAGTAGCGGAGCCATACGAAGTTTTGTAGCGGAGAGGAGAGGGCCCCACGGAGCGGAAAGGTTCCTTGCTCTTGCTCTTGGTCATGCTATAACTATGAAAAAAGACGGCCGATGAACGCCGTCTTTTCAACTTTTCAAAATGTCCTATAATGTATCTTATGTTGCGTAGCGCCTATGCGTTTAAAGTTTTTAAATTAAAAAGTGTTTAAAGGCGGAGATTTTTCAAATTTTTTTGAGCCTGCACCAGAGCTGAAACAGTTTCGGCCATCGCATTAATTTTTTGAGCCGCAAAGCGCATGACTTCCTTCGAGTTCTCCATTTCTTCCGTGGTTTGGTGGATCATGGCTTCAGAGTCGCACATCATGCGCCCTGTTCGCTCCATAAAGTCCTTGTTTTTCGACAAGCCTTCGGAAAACAGAGACAGCGAGCGGCGAATGGTTCCGAACAGTGTCCCGACCTCCCGAATGTCCGAAATGGTCGTCTCCACGGAACGTGACAGCTCGCTCACTTTTTTCTCGATGGTCTCTGACGCAATTTTGGTTTCATCCGCCAGGTCCCTCACACTGCTTGCAACTATCGCAAACCCCCTGCCGTGCTCTCCGGCACGAGCCGCTTCAATGGATGCGTTCAAAGCCAACATGTTCGTCTGCTTGGCGATACCTTGGATATCTTTCGACATCCTCTCCACTTCCGTAAACAGGTCGAGGGTTTTGACGGTTTCATCCACCATCTGGGCCACTCGCTCGTCCATGGTCTCAAGGCTGCTTCCGGAGAGCTCCATTTCGTGCAGCAAGGACTCGTTTCTTTCGTTGATGTCAGCAATGCCACTCCGGGTCTCGTCACTGCCTCGTTCAAAGTCTTTTTTGAGGTCTTCAAGGAGCGCATTCATCCGGGTGAACCGATCGGAGGTCTCGTACATCTTGCACTCTATTTTTCGGACTCTTTCCACCAACACTTCATCCAATTGCGCCATAAAAGAGTCCATAAGGGCGCTCGTGAAGTAAACTTCTCCCAACTTGTGTATCAGATCTAAACATTTTCGGTCCAATGACATGATGGTCCTCCGAAGCCTCAGCGGGCGTAAAACTCTTCCAAAATGTCAGTCCCGCACCGGAGTCCTTCAAACCAGGCCAAAAACTTCCGGACATTTTCCTTGCCTTGGATAAGGGCTCCGTGTTGGGGCGCGATGCATTCAATGTCCAGCGAGGCAACCTGACGCACCCAACTTCGGCAGGCGGCGTTGCATGCCATGTACCGTCGGTGAAACGCCTGCATGTACTTCACGTGCTCGTTGAAGTCATTGACAGACATGTAACGCTTCCCGGCTGGAAAGACAGCGGCCCCGATGTCTCCCGAGAAGAGGATCTTCGCAGAGACGTCGTAAAGCGAAAAACATCCGGTAGAGTGCAGAAAATGGGAGGGGACGGCAATCAGATTCTTGCCAGAGGCCAAAGTCAGCGTCTGGCCCTTGTCGGGAATGGGCGAAATCCGCTTTGTGTCGTACACTCCAAAATGGGGCAGAAAACGCACCCACAGTCCAGAAATATGGGCGGTAGCTTTTTCGGCCATGGAAAGCCACATCGTAATCCCAGAGACAACGTCCGGATCCTGGTGAGAATAAAAGATATGCCGGATTTTTTTGATGTCCGCGATTTCCGCCACGTTGGCCAGGACGCGCGGAAAAACATGAGCTCCACCCGGGTCGAGAAGGACTGCTTCGTCCCCGGAAAAAATGATGTATTGGTTGGTCTGGATAGCAACCCCCTCTTCTTTTTCTTCCCAACCCAGCATCACAAAGCGATGCCCCTCTTGTTCAAAGAGGGGAAAAGATTCGAACTGCCCCATTTAAAAGGCCCTCCTCCCCTGCTATTAGCGAAAGAGTTCTTCTATGATGTCCGCAACTCTTTCCAACTTTTGGGCCTTCACGACGTTGCTTCCGCAGAAGAAAAGCCCCGTCTCCCAGTTCCCGTTAAAAGCGTCTATCAGAGCCATGGCGATACAAAAGGTCTCGCGTGTTTTGCGGTACAGGCAGCGCGTGAGGCAATTTGCAAAGCAAGGCTTGCTCTCAACCTTACCTTCAAGATAAGACGCCACAAAGGGGTTTTTAATAGCCCTCCCCGGCAGGCCCGCTGGGCTATGAATCAGCACAACATCCTCTTCCTTGGCATCGATATAAGCCTGCTTGAAGCGATCAGAGGCGTCCCCCTCCTCGGTGCAGGCAAAACGAGTGCCCATCTGAGCGCCTTTGGCACCGAGCGCGAACACACGCTCCAGATCCTGGCGGTCCCAAATGCCGCCCGCTGCAATGACAGGCGTGTCGGTCTTCATGTACTCCGCAACAAATTGTACCACCTCTGGGACTGCTGTGTCCAAAGAGAGAGCCGGATCGTAGACCTGCTCCATCGTCATCGCACCCAGATGCCCTCCAGCTGTCGCAGGTTCTTCTACAACAAAAGCGTCAGGAACGCGCCCGTACTGTTTCTCCCAGCGCCGCGTTATCAGGCTGGCCGCTTTGGCCGAGCTCACGATTGGGACCAGCGCTACATCAGGGAAATCCTTGGTGTACTCAGGCAAACGAAGAGGGAGACCGGCCCCTGAGACGATGACATCAGCTCCACCCTCTGCCGCCGCTCTGACCTGAGTGTCGTAATCAGTCAGAGCCACCATGCAGTTGACGGCCAAAACTCCTTCAGGGCCGGCGATTTCTCGCGCCTTGGCAAGGGCTTCCTTGATGACGATCTGGTTGACCTCAAAGTAGTTATGCTTCTTTGTGTCAAAGAGCGGAGAATCGTGGCACAACCCCACACTTGCAATTGTACCGATTGCCCCATGCTTTGCAACATGACCAGCCAAGCGGAACCCGGAAATTCCGACTCCCATGCCGCCCTGAATCAAAGGATATCTCGGCTGGTGCTTCCCTATTTTTAAAACGGGCCTGTCAGTGCTCACCGTAAAAACCACTCCTTAAACAGCTTTTCAGATGATAAAGCCGCTGACGGAAACGAGGGGGATAGCATACAATTCCGACAGCAACATATTATAGTCCCGGGATACACCTACTCAGTTACTCAGGGCTCAGGACCGTAGCTTTTGCATGATGTCATGAAAAACCCGCCCGGAAGGGCGGGCGCCGCAAGAGAAGCGGAGAACTAAAACTCTCTGCGCTCGCGGATTCGTGCTGCTCTGCCGCTCAACTTGCGCAGATAGTATAGCTTGGCGCGGCGCACGCGGCCCATGCGCTTCACCTCAATTTTATCAATGGAGGGACAATGAAGGGGGAATATCCTCTCCACACCGATGCCACCGGAAATTTTGCGGACAGTAAAGGTCTCGCTCAAACCGCCATGTTTACGGGCAATGACAACCCCTTCAAAGACCTGAATGCGCTCTCTCACACCCTCCTTGACCTTGACATGCACCCTGAGGGTGTCACCGGGCCGGAAGGCCGGAATTCCTTCCTTTTTCAAATAATCCTTCTCAACGAGATTCAAGATGTTCACAGACGTGTTCCTCCTCCAAACGAACCAAATGACAGAAAGTGAGAATCTAAGGAGCGCTGCTCCCTCAAATTACCTTACCTGCCCCCTAAAAAACGATCCAAAAGGACTGCCGTCTTGCCCACCAAGGGCATGGGCTTCTTCTCCAGAAAGATGAGCGGCAGAAAATCGCCTTTCAAGCCCGACCTCTCGAAAGGATGCCCTTCAAGGAACAAAAAAAACAAGGGTTTGCCCGATTCGAGGGCCAGTCTCTTCAGCTCAAGCCAATGTCGTGCCCCTGACAAAGATGGCCCCCCAATAAGCAGCGTTAAGGGTGCCACACCCTTTTCACGCCTGGCAATCCAGTCCAGAGCCCGCTCTAAGGAGGGCATAAGACGAGGGGAAGAGGGGCCGGAGGAGCCTTGGAGCGAGCGACGATGGTCTCGCTCAGGGACGATGCAGACGGGTCTCTGCGCCCCGTAATGGACGCAGAGCAGCGCAATATCTCTCAGGTGTTGAGAGGTAAGGAGCGCCTCTTGGGCTGACATTATTCCAACATAAACTCGGCCTGCCAGGTAAGGGCCTATACCGGCCTGGCAGAGAAGATCCGGACGCCTTCTCAGCGTCCGCCTCACAGCGCTTGTCCGGCGCCAGGACCGAATGCCCTCAGCGTTGCCGGAGCGGAGCACATCAGGAACCTGCAGCCCCTCCCAGTTTGGCGGCCTGGTATAGTGCGGGTGGTCCAGCATTCCGGCATAAAAAGAATCCTCAGTGACGGCCTTATCATTGCCGACCACTCCCGGAACAAGACGCGCCATAGCATCCACAATGACCATTGCAGGGATCTCTCCGCCAGTCAGGACGCAGTCTCCCACGGAGACTTCAAGGTGCACCTCACGCTCTATAAAGCGTTCGTCCACCCCCTCATAATGTCCACACACGATGATGACGTGATCCTGACGAGCCAAAGTCTCAACAATTCCCTGCGTCAACAGAGCCCCCTGAGGAGAAGGGTAGACGACAAAACCCTTCCCCCCTTCCCCTCGCAGCTCTCGTGCTCTTACCAGGGCATCGGCCAATGGGGGGGCTGCAAGGACCATGCCTCCAGAGCCAAAGGAATAATCGTCAATCTTACGATATCCTCCCCTGCCAAAATCCCTTAAATTGATAATCTCAACCTTAATGTTTCCCGTCTTCACGGCTCGTCCGATGATGCTTGTGGAGAGAAAACCCCTGAAGAACTCAGGGAAGGCTGTGATGATGGAGACGTAGGCGCTCAATCCCAAAGACCCTCAATGAGAGAGATCACCATCCTGCCGGCCTCAGGCTCCAGTTTCTGCACAAACTCTGAGACAGCTGGAATATAATGAAGCTTCCCCATCTCATCACGTACTTCATAAAGCTCATGAGCTCCAAGTGAAAGAAAATCGGTGACCGTCCCTAAATGAAGACCCTCTACGGTCTCAACGCGGAGGCCTATCAAATCATCAACCCAGAAGTGCCCTTCAGGCAAAGGAACACGTTCCTGGAGGTTAACCACGACATGAGCTCCGACGAGCTCTTTAGCCGACTCTCTGTCTCCCAGCCCTCCATCCACGATAAAAGCTCCCTTATTGTTCTCCCGCAGTCCAAGCACCTTTAAGGAGCATAGCGGATCACCTCCGCGATAAAGCTCAAGGGAGTCCATGGAGAAAAAACGGCCTGGAAAATCAGTCAAAGGTAAAAGGACAAACTCTCCTTCGGTCCCATGGGCCGAAAGGATCCGGCCAATTAGTACTTTTCCCTTGGGAGTTTCAGATTTAGGTTCACTCTTCGACGATGTCGACATCCACTTTCTCTCCAGCCTTAACCGCAGCGGCTTTGGCCAGAAGACGGATTGCGTTTATCGTAGCCCCACGCTTGCCAATGATACGTCCCACATCCTCATGAGCCACACGGATCATGATTTTGGTCCCGGTCTCGTCCTCGCTGCTCTCCACGGTTACGGAATCAGGCTGAGTGACAAGGTGTTTTGAAATAAATTCGACGAGCTCCCTATAATTGGCCATTGTGGCACCTCCTGTTTTCTATGAAGGGAAAGAAGAAAGCTTCCCCTGTGCTCTAAACTTAACAAACAAGATCACTTGCTCTTATTAACCTCAAATTTTTCCCAGATGCCCTCTTTCTTCAAGAGCCCCCTGGCAGTATCGGAAGGCAGCGCCCCGACGCTCAGCCAATACAAAGCCCGTTCCTCGTTGATAGCAACAGCCGCTGGCTCCGTCATGGGGTTGTAAGTCCCGATCAATTCAATAAACTGGCCATCCCGAGGAGAACGAGAGTCCGCCACCACAAGTCTGTAAAATGGCGCCTTTTTCTTCCCATGGCGGGACAAACGAATACGCACTGCCATACATCAAGCACCTCCCAAAAAGATAAAGAAAGACGCGTCGCTAAAAACCTCTGCGACCTGGTCTTCCGAAAACAGAACGAAAATCGAACCCCTTCTTCCCCGAAGAGAAAGTTTTGTAGAGCTTCTTCATTTGCTCGTATTGGGCCAGGAGCTGGTTGACCATCTGAACCGTCGTCCCCGACCCCAAAGCGATGCGCCTTCTTCTTGAACCCTTTATGATGCGCGGGTTGTGGCGTTCCGCTCGCGTCATCGACTGGATGATGGCCTTACTTCGCCGTATTGCTGAATTGTCAATGTCAGCGTCCTTCAAGCCCTTCATGCGACTGACACCGGGAATCATATCTAAAACCTTGTCGAGAGGCCCCATCTTTTCAATCTGTTGAAACTGAAGCAGCAACGTCTCCAAATTGAAAACCTTTCCTTTTAAGCTCTCGGCAACCTTTTCAACCTCTTCTGTCCCAGCTGCCTGAACCTTTTCAAAAAGCCCCTGAATGTCTCCCATCCCCATGATGCGCCCAGCCATGCGTTTGGCGTCAAAAACCTCCAGCGCATCCGTTGCCTCGCCAACCCCGGCAAACTTGACAGGGACACCTGTCTGAGCACGGATAGCTAAGGCGCTCCCCCCCCTGGCGTCTCCGTCTAATTTAGTGAGTACCAGGCCCGTCAAGGTGAGGAGCTCATGGAAGGATTTTGCAACATTTACGGCCTCCTGTCCCATCATGGCATCAACAACCAGAAGAACTTCATGAGGAGGTAAGGCTTGGGCGATGGCTGAAAGCTCGGCCATCAGTTCTGAATCCACATGCAGACGACCGGCAGTGTCTATGAGGATAATATCGTTCAGGTGAGAGGCTGCATAGTCCGCCGCGCCATGGAGCACCTTCAGAACGTTACCCTCCCCTTCCTGGGGGCCGAAGAAATCGACCTTGGCATCCTTTGCCAAGACCTTAAGCTGTTCCACTGCCGCAGGGCGGCGCAGATCACACGCGACAACCAGAGGCTTATGAGAATTTTTAAGGCGGTTTGCCAGCTTTACCGTTGTCGTCGTCTTTCCGCTGCCCTGAAGACCCGCCATTAAGATAACCGTGGGAGGTTTTGCTGCGATGGATAGAGGGACAACCTCCCCCCCCATCAAGGCAACCAGCTCCTCGTAAACTATAGTAGAAATGTGCTGGACAGGGGTGATGGAATCTAAAACTTCGAGCTGAAGAGCGCGCGCGCGTATCTTTTCTACCAGGCTGCGGACAAGTTTAAAATCGACGTCCGCCTCCAACAAAGACTTGCGCACCTCGCGCAGAGCAAGGTCCACGTCTGCTTCCGTGAGCTTCCCCTTGCTGCGCAGACGGGAAAAAACAGATTCCAGTTTATCTCTAAGAGCCCCAAACATCAATAAATCGACCCCTCTGGACTGATATTCTCATCCGCCTGCTTCAGCTCAGCTTCCAAGGCCTCAATCTTGTCCGTCAGGTTTTTCAGCGTGACAGCAAAACCGAGGTCCTCTTCAATTGCTTCAAGACGCTTTGTAATACGACGCAATAAAATATGAACCGCCTGCCGACTGATGTTTAAAAGGTTGGCAATCTCTGTGGGCGTCAAATCGGAAAAATACAGCATTTCATAGACTTTTCTCTGGTGTTCCGTTAGAAGAGGAGAGTAGAGGTCATAAAGGACGTTGAGACAAATACGTCGTTCCAGAGATTTCCCTTCGTCCTTGCCACTCACAAAACTCAACTCCTCGCTGCTTATTCTCCGGCAGCAACAACACGGGAATTATAATGTTATCGTTGCCTTTTTGTCAAGTACTTTTGTTTAACAGCTTTGTTTCTCCCCTTCCAATGTTCTCCTGATCCTCCCAAAAATAACCCCCTTAAAAGCTCAGTGTTCAATTTTTTGAGCTATGATCGCTGAGGCAGGGCACACCCGCAGGCATCTCATACAGCCAATGCAGCGTGATTCCTCCACCACAGCCCGCTCTGAGTCAAGCGTTATTGCCCCAAAAGGGCACCTTTTCACACAGCGGGCGCATCCTGTACATTTTTCAGCACAGACCTCGGCTTTGGCTCCAACCCCTGCCATTTTTTATCCCCCCTCGCTCTCCGAGCCTCCACCATTAAAGACCCCGCGCTTATCGCGCGGGGTCTGTTCACAACAGCAAGGACAGGCCTCTCGGGTCATGCGTCAGGATGCTTGGGACTATAGTCTATGACCGTGTTTAGCCTGTTGAGCTTTTTGAGGGAATGAATCGCTTCAATGTAACGGACCGTACCGCTCTTCCCTCTCATGCAAAGCGACCATGTGCGTATATGGTCGCCCCTGTAAGAAACCCCTTTCAGCAAATCTCCAGTGGAGGCTCCTGTCGCAGCAAAGAACACGTTGTCGCCCTTGACCAGGTCGTCAATAGTTAAAACTGTAGATCTATCCAACCCCCGAGCCTTAGCCTTGCTCTCGTCCTCCTCATTACGGAAATAAGGCCGACACTGCATATTGCCCCCAAGGCACTTGACCGCACAGGCTGTGATGACGGCTTCAGGCGAGCCTCCAGAACCCAGAAGGAGGTCTGCAGAATAGGCATCCCTCCAGCAGGTTGTCAGAGCTCCGCTGATATCCCCATCCGGGATCAGGCGCATGCGCGCCCCGATGCTTTGAATTTCCTTTCGAATCTCATCGTTACGGGGACGGTTGAGCATCACGACTGTCACGTCCTCTGGCGACTTGTTCTTTGCCTTCGCCACTCTGCGGATATTGACCTGGACGGGAGCTTCGATGTCAATAAAATCAGCAGCTTCAGGGCCTGTCACAATTTTGTCCATGTAAAAGAGGTCCTCAGGACTGAACATGCTTCCACGGTCGGCCGCAGCCACAACACTGATAGCTCCGGTAAGTCCCTTTGCCATCAAGGTAGTGCCGTCGATAGGATCCACTGCGATGTCCAACTCTGGCCCCTCACCTGTTCCCAAAGCCTCTCCGTTAAACAACATTGGGGCCTCGTCCTTCTCGCCCTCTCCGATGACAACGACTCCTCTCATGCTGACAGTGTTCAGCATGTAGCGCAAGGCCTCCACTGCGGCGCGGTCCACTTCATTTTTATCTCCGCGCCCCAGCCAACGGCCACTGGCCATAACAGCGGCCTCCGTCCCGCGCACTAACTCCAGAGCCAAATTCTTGTCCGACGTGTTGAGCATCAAAAGCGCCTCCTTTTTTCATTGCCCTGTGGAAAACCAAAAACGGGAGAAACAGCGATGTCTCAAAGCCAGAATCATGGAGAGGTCCCGGAGCATGGAGAGGCCTTAAAAAAAACTATCGCCCTCGTCCCCCCATGGTCAGGGCCATAACAGCCTTGGCGGTGTGGAGCCTGTTCTCAGCCTCATCGTAAACGATAGAATGAGGCCCATCAATGACGGAGTCCTCCACCTCGTTGTTACGGTCCGCAGGCAGCGCATGCATATAAACAACGTCCTTGTCCGCCGTAGCCATCTTTTCCTCAGTGCATTTCCAGGACTTTTGAGCCATCAGCTTGTCATCTACCACCTTCACAGCTCCGGTCGTCGTGAGTCCCGTCTGGTCCGTCACCCAGTTGCCCCAGTTTTTCGGGATGACGATGTGAGCGTCCTTATAGGCATAGGCTT
The DNA here is from genome assembly GCA_012520235.1 of Fretibacterium sp. GTDB lineage: Bacteria > Synergistota > Synergistia > Synergistales > Aminobacteriaceae > JAAYOR01. Next base: position 5,541 of record JAAYOR010000075.1, on the reverse strand, counting down.
CATCATCCGTCACAGTGACGCTGCCGCCAAACCGTTCGGCATTAGCCTTGGCTTCTGCGATGACCCAGTCCGGAAGTTCCCAGCCCCTAGGATGGGCCAGCACCACTTCCATCCCAAAGCGAGGGAAGAAGAGAAGCTGAGACAGAGGCACGGAAATAGGTTTCTTGTGGCTCTCCGCATAAGCCCAGATGATGGAAACCTTGAGCTTTTTCAGGTTGTCGAATTTCTCTTTCATGGTCATCAGGTCTGCGATGGCTTGCATCGGATGATAGAGGTCACACTGCAGGTTCATCACAGGCACGGGAGACCACTTGGCCATCTCGTTGATGTATTTATTGCCATAGCCCCAGTTACAGTAACGACAGGCAATAGCGTGTCCCATGCGCCCCAGGATGATGGCAGTATCTTTTGCCGTCTCACCGTGACTGACCTGCATCGTACTGCTGTCCAAGAAGTGAGCATGTCCGCCCAGCTGAGTGATGCCAGCCTCCATGGAGTTGCGGGTGCGAGTGGACTGCTCGAAAAACATCAAAAAGATCGTCTGGTTCTCAAGAAGATTATTAACCTTTCCCATCGCAAAATCAAGCTTGAGTTCCATGGAAACCTTAAGCAAGGTGTTGACCTCATCCTGAGTCCAATCGCGCAACGTGACGAAATGCTTTCCCCTGAACAAAGACTGCATTTACATATTACCCCTCTCTCTTGTGTTTTTGCTGAAAATGCTCGCTTTATGTCGTACAACTCTGTTCTGTTCCTGCCAAACCTGTCATCTGGTTGAAGGCCTCGATTTTTTCATCAATGACATCCGCCATGTTCTGGACGTTGATCCAGTAGTCCGGGTCATACCACTGAGCGTTCAGCTCTTCGGAGGTTTTGCCCTGCTGCTCCACCCAGGTGTAATACTTCAGGTTGTGGATGCGCTTGCGGTCGTAATAGTTCAGCTCCTGCATCCCGTCAACGCCCATCCCAAGGACATAGCGGGCATGATCAATGGCTGCCTGCTCCTGAGTGTAGGGGCCTTTTTGCTCGTTCATCTCATCCAGTCTTGAGCCGTACATCTCCATGGAGTCTGTGAACACCGTCAGAATGATGTCATGCTCCGTCATCTCGTAATACTTCGCCATTTTGATGGCCATGGCCACGTTGGCAGCACCGGAGATACCCATCAGGTCAAGCTGTTCGATGTCCCGATCCTTCACGCCTATCCTCTTGAGATACTTCTTGCCCTCAGGTTCGTTGCAGAACCGGATCATCGCCATGCAGATGTTATCGTCAATGGCAAAGACCAAGTCGGTGTTCTTGACGTTATGAACCCATGGAACATGCTTGTCTCCAATCCCCTCGATCCGGTGGTCGCCAAATCCGTTCCAGATCAAAGTCGGACACTGCAAGGCTTCGCCCACTCCAAATTTAAAGGTGGGGTGGAGCGTGCGCAGGTAGTCGCCCACCGCAGTTGTCCCAGCGGAGCCAGAAGTCACAACGGCGCCGGCAAGGCGGTCCCTGGCCCCCTTGACTTCCTCGAAAACCTCCTCCATGGCGTTGCCTGTCACCGTGTAGTGCCAGAGGTGATTGCCCAGCTCTTCAAACTGATTGAATATGAACGCCTCAGGCCTGGTGGCACGAATCTCTGCGACTTTGTCATAAATTTCCTTGACATTGCTCTCCGTGCCAGGAGTTGCAATAATTTCTCCCGCTACAGTCTTAAGCCACTCAAAGCGCTCCTTGCTCATCCCCTCAGGCAGTATAGCGATAGAGTCACATCCCAGAAGCTGCGAATTGTAAGCACCACCTCGGCAATAGTTGCCGGTGGAGGGCCAGACAGCCTTATGGCGGGTTGGGTCAAACTGGCCTGTGACAAGACGTGGAACCAGACATCCAAAGCTTGCGCCCACCTTATGGGCCCCGGTCGGGAACCATTTACCGCAAATGGCGAAGATACGAGTCTTTATGCCCGTTATTTCGCGGGGCACCTCAAAATAATTGACCTTGCCATACAGGCCTCCGCTCTGTTGTGGCTGGTTCTTCCAGGTGATACGAAACAGGTTGACAGGGTCTACGTCCCACAGCCCCTTTCCCTTCAGGCGCTCTTTGATCTTGGCGGGGGTATGAGCGTCCGGGTCTCTCATCTGCTTGAAGGTGGGGATCAAGATATTACGTTTTTTAGCCAGTTCAACGGTGTTTTTGAGGTTTTCCGGGTGCATCGTCAAATCAATCATGGTTTCTGTTTCCTCCTGGAAATCTATTCTAACAACGGTTACGCAAGGTCTTTATAGACCGGGAAACGGGCACAAAGCTCCCTCACTTCAGCCCTGACGGTTTTGATCAGAGCTTCGTTCTCCGCATCCGAAGCGATGCGATTGATCCACTCCGCTATCTTCTTCATCTCAGGCTCTTTAAAGCCTCGTGTCGTCACTGCGGGGGTCCCCACACGGATGCCGCTCGTGATGGCAGGCTTCTCTGTGTCAAAGGGGACGGAGTTTTTGTTGACCGTCAGCCCTGCCTCATTGAGGGCATGCTCAAGCAGCTTTCCCGTCAACCCCTTATTCCTGAGATCGATGAGCATCAGATGGGTGTCCGTCCCTCCGGAGACCAGATGAAAGTCGAATTCGTTCAAGTTCTTGGCCAGTGCCTCAGCATTTGCCAGGACCTGTTTTTGATAGTCGACAAATGAAGGGTCCAGCGCCAGTTTAAAGGCAACGGCCTTGGCTGCGATGACGTGCATCAGGGGGCCGCCCTGCATACCAGGAAAGACCATTTTATCGATGGCATTGGCGTAATCTGCCTTGCAGAGGATCATCCCTCCACGAGGTCCCCGCAAGGTCTTGTGGGTGGTCGTGGTGATAAAATCACACCAGGGAACTGGGTCCTTATGGAGTTTGGTAGCGACCAGGCCCGCTATGTGAGCAATATCAAACATAAGATAAGCCCCTACCTTTTTGGCTATCTTATGGAAAGCCTCTGCGTCGATTTCGCGCGGATAAGCGCTGCCGCCGCAGACGATCATCTTGGGCTTATGCTCAAGAGCCAGGCGTTCCACCTCGCTCATATCAATGTATCCGGTCTTCTCACCCACTCCATAGGAGACAAAACGAAAAAGCTTGCCGGAAAAGTTCACGGGCGAACCATGCGTCAGATGTCCGCCGTGAGAAAGGTTCATTGCCAGAATAGTGTCGCCGGGCTCAAGCATGGCAAGGTAAACCGCCATATTCGCCTGAGAGCCGGAATGAGGCTGGACGTTGGCGTGGTCGCAGCCGAAGAGTTTTTTAGCTCTGTCTCGAGCCAGGTTTTCAGCAATGTCAACCACTTCGCAGCCTCCGTAATAGCGCGCGCCAGGATATCCTTCTGCGTATTTGTTTGTCAGGACTGAACCCTGTGCGGCCAGCACGGCGGGGTGCACCACGTTTTCAGAGGCGATGAGCTCAATGCCCTCCTCCTGACGTTCTCTTTCCTTTGAGTAGACATCAAAAATCTCGGGATCGGTCGAACGCAAAAACTCCTTTGCTGTTTTCATAAAGAACCCTCCTCGCTATGTTATTCTGGCGCTTGCCTCAGCCGGTCCGCCAGCTTTAAACCTCTCTTGAGTGAGTTAAAGTTGCAACGCGCGCTCCAGTTCTAGAATATCAGGAGGGACAGTGAGTCCCTTGCCAACTGCCTTTTGAGCGTTGGCTATGTCCTTTAAACCATTGCCCGTCACCACCACGGCAACGCGTTCGTCCCTATCGAGGAGCCCTTTTTCAGCTGCTTTCATGAGGCCGGCAAAGGCCGTTGCCCCCGCCGGCTCTCCAAAAACGCCGCTGGCTCGGGCCAAACTTGGCATTGCTGCCAAAATCTCTTCATCTTTGACAGTGAGCATGTCCCCATCAGTCTTGCGCACCGCTCTCAGGGCCTTGGCCCAGTTACGGGGAGAGCCTACTGAAATACTGTCCGCCAAGGTATTCGCCTTGCTGAAGGTCACCCTTGAACTCTTATTTTTAAAGGCGTCGTAAATAGGTCTGGAACCCTCCGCCTGAACTCCCACGATCCTGGGCAAGCGGTCAATCAAGCCCAATTCCTTGAAGTCATAGAAGCCCTTATAAAGCCCTCCGATGCAACAGCCATCTCCAACCGCGATGAAAACGCTATCGGGAATATTCCAGGAGAGCTGCTCCGCTATCTCCATAGCACAGGTTTTTTTGCCCTCCACAAGGTAGGGATTGATGGCGCAATTGCGATTATACCATCCAAATTCGTCAATCGCAGCCGTAGCCAAATTGAAGGCATCCGCATAGTCCCCTTCAACCAGAACAACTGTAGCCCCGTAGATCAAAAGCTGGGTGACCTTAGCCGCAGGTGCAGTCTCGGGGACAAATATATAGCTCTTCAGGCCGGAGACGGCAGCAAAGCCAGACAGAGAGCTTGCAGCATTCCCGGTGGAAGCGCAGGCAATCACAGCCTGGCCAAAATCGAGAGCCTTGGCTGTTCCCACAGCACTGGCTCTGTCCTTAAGGGAGCCAGTAGGGTTTCGGCCGTCATCTTTGATAAATAACTCCTTAATTCCCAGCTTCTCTGCAAGGGGCTTTACGGAGTAAAGAGGAGTCCATCCGACCTGTAAGGATGGAATTGAGGTGGGTTTCTCAACGGGAAGAATCGATTGATAACGCCATAAAGACATATCTTGATTTTTTTTCAGAGAGGAGGAAGAAAGAGATTCTTTGATGGATGGATAGTCATAAAGGACATCTAAGGTCCCGTCCAGGCCACAGACGTCACAGGTATAGGGGGCATTGTCAGGAAGGAAATCCTTGCCGCAGAGAACGCACTTCAATAGCGCGGGCTTTGGCACTCTAAAACTCCTCCTTATTAAAGATTAAAGATGAGTGGGAAATAAATCGCAGGGGCTCCTACCAGATATAGGATACCTCAATCTCAGAAATTATTCAATCAAAAAAAGTAGTAATAGCAATAAAAAGCATTAAAAAAGAAAAGTACGTGAGAAAAAGTACGTGAGAAAGAGAAAAAGTGTTCTACAGGTCGCGGTCATCAATCATTTGCTTCGTAAAGAACTGGACTTTTGAAGAAGATCCATTTAAAATGGGTCCTGTTGCAGCTTGGAGGTGAGATTCGTCTGGTGACGGGCCCGGGCTTCAAACCCGGTGAGGGGCGGTTTGCGCTGTCCCTGGTGGGTTCGATCCCCACACACCTCCGCCAGAAAATAAGCGTAGGGCTGCGTGAAAATACGCAGCCCCTTTACTTAAAAGACCATCCGCATAAGCAGGCGACTGAACCTGAAAGACTATCCGCGCCCGTGTCTTTCGTGTTCTTTCACAGTTCAATTTTTTTTTATGTTCTTTTGTTTTTTCCGTGTTTTTCCGTGTATCCTGTGGTTAATTGTTTTTGAAACCACGGAAGCCACGGGGGAGGTTTCGCCTACTAACAAGCGGTGCGGGGTATAGAGTTTCCTCTTTCCCCGCACCGCTTTTGTAGGTCTTACTGTTTTCTGGCAGCTACTTACTCTCCCATGTGTACCCCACATAGTACCATCAGCGCTATCTGGCTTAACTT
>JAAYOR010000074.1 GCA_012520235.1 Fretibacterium sp. | reverse complement strand
CGATGCCGCCCATGGAGAAGTAATCCGCATTTTTGGCGGCGTCGGGCAGGTTTTGAGCCACCTTGGCGGTCAGGCCGCTCCAGCCCCCGACATGAGAATAGATGAAGGGCACGGCGATGACGAACCCTGCCAGGATCACTGCCACCTCAACGATGTTGACGATGGCAGCGGACAGGAGGCCACCCGCCGCGAAGTAAAGGGTGGTGACAAGAGCTCCCACGATGACGCCAACCTCCTTGGGGATGTCCGCGACGACCTCCAGGATCCAGGCGATGCCCAGGAGCTGGCCGGAGAAGAGGGCCAAAGTCCCGATGGCCATCATGCCTGAGAAAAGCCCCCGGAATATTTTGCTGTAACGCAGGTCCAGATAATCTCCCAGCGTGTAGAGATTGTAGCGGCAGGAGATTCGCCATATTTTAGGGCCGACCCAGAAGGCCAGGATCATGGAGCCGATTCCTGCGCTGCCGATCCACCACCAGGCTGAGATGCCTGAGGCGTAGGCAATAGCAGCGACTCCCACCGTGGATCCGGCTCCAATGTTGGCTGCTATCAGAGTGGTGAAGAGGAGCCCTGCGCCGAGCTGGCGCCCGGCCACGAAGAAGCCTGAGGAACTCTTGACGCGGTTCCCCACAAACCATCCTATGAGGATGAGGAGAACCGCGTAGGCCAGGATGGCTTGGACATAGCCGTTGGTCGAGAGCAGGCTCATGAGATTCTGCAGGTGTTCCATTGTGCGTCTCCTTTCTTTGGCAGGAAGCGTCGCCCCACATGGAGCTGATGCCCGCTTATAAAGAGACGGGCACAGCCTATGCCAGGGGCTGTGCCCAGTATCTATCGAGGTGTTTAAGAGACCGCTGGTTCAGCCGGTTTATTAACCACTAGTGCGTCTCCGTCTCCTCAAGGTTTTGCTCTTCGCTCTGCTGCTCGCTTGCAGAGGTTTTGAAACAGATGGCTCATGCAAGGGAGGTTGTCAAGGTGCTCCTCGGGGTGCCACTGTACGGCGATGACGCGCCCATCCGTGCTCTCCAGCGCTTCCACGACGCCGTCTTCCGACCGGGCCGAGACAACGAGCCCCTCACCGGGGAGCTTCGCTGCCTGATGGTGCAGTGAGTTCGTGCGCACCGAATTTGTGCCGAGAATGCGGTGAAGATGTGTGCCCGGCTCTACTGCGACCTGGTGAACAGGCGTACTCCGGCTTCCCTCCTGACGGTGGGAGAGGATTGTGCCCTCCATCAGACTGAGATCCTGGTAGAGTGTGCCTTTGTGGGCAACGTTTAAAACCTGAAGCCCGCGGCAGATGCCCAGGACGGGGAGGGCGTTTTGTTCCGCATAAAGCGCGGCGTAAATCCAGAACGCATCCAGCTCCGGAAAGACTTTTTCCAGTAAGGGATGAGGCTCTTCGCCGTAGAGGGCAGGGTCCACGTCATCCCCTCCGGGAAACAGAAGGCCGTCGCAGAGCCTCAGAGCCGGGAGCATGAGCTCCGGATTCTGAGGGGTCGGGAGGAGGACAGGAACGCCTCCGTTTTCCTCAATGGCGCGGACGCAGGCAACGTTCACATAAGCCCGCTCGACGGGTTCGGATGAGGAATTTTGGGTGGCGATCTTATTGCCCGGAATGCCGATGATTGGTTTGCTCAATTGCAGAACGTCCTTTCTTCATTTCATATATTTCATAGGAATTTGCTGATTTGATCGCTTTGTCCTGTCCAGTCGCTGTAGCAACTCACTTCCTGATAAAGATCTTCCCGCCCTCAGGGCTTTGTTATTGCCTTGGAGTCGCCCTCCTGCAGCTTGAAGGAGTGGACCAGGCTCAAGAGCATTGAGGCTGTATCTGCCAGACGTTGAGCTTCCCTGGCTATCGACTCCGCTGCGCGGGTCGTCTCATTGGTAGCTGTCTGGACCGCCTCGCTTGAGGTCACTATCTCTGCGTTGGAGTGGGCGACATTTTTCATGGCTGTCTCCACCTCCGAAGAGGAGGCTGCCTGTTCTTCCGAGACGGCGGCGATGTCCTGCATCCCCTCAGAGAGGCTCTGTGTGGCCCTGAGGGCTCGCTGGAGTTCCGTGTCGAACGCTTCAGCTTTCTCGGCTACTTTGATCAAGATGTCGACCGCCCGCTCCGTCGTGCTCAGGGAACCTGAGGACTGTTTCTGCAGTTCTTCTATCCGCTTTCCGACCTCCTGAGCGGCTTGGGCTGACTCCTCGGCCAGCTTGCGCACCGACTCTGCCACCACGGCGAAGCCGCGCCCGGCCTCACCGGCCCGGGCTGCTTCGATAGCTGCGTTCAAGGCCAGCAGATTGGTCTGGTCAGCTATGGAGGTGATGGTGTTGACGAAGTCCGAGATGCTCTCAACGGAGT
>JAAYOR010000073.1 GCA_012520235.1 Fretibacterium sp. | reverse complement strand
TCCTTCATGAACTCCCCACCTCCTCAAAGAAATCGGCCGGACCTCACACGAACTCACCCCGCCCTCCCCCTGTGCGCACCGTCGTCCGAGGCCCCGCAACGATAGCCCGGATGAGGGTAAGGGACAAAACTTGGAGCCTCACTCATGAAGCCTTTGCTTTTCTCATTCCTTCACTCTTCCGCCTCGGACGCCCCGCGTGCGCTCAGGCACAGGCCCACCAGGATGATGACGCAGCCCCACAGCTCCCCCCGGGAGGGAGGGGTCTTCAGGATCACGGCGGCCAGAGTGACGGCAGTCACCAGTTCAAACGAGGCCAGCATGCTGGCCGTCGACGCCCTGATGAAGGTCAGACCCAGGTTATAGACCCCGTAACCCAGAAAGGTGGTGACGACTCCCAGGTACAGCAGCAGCAGCCAGGAGTCAAACGACACGGTCGGGAGGTCCCCCCAGCCCTCAAGGAACGTCTTGGCAAGGGCAAGCCAGAAGAGCCCAGATGCCTGCATCCAGATGAAGAAGGTCCAGGGCGGCAACCGTTTCTCCCGCCCGTTCCAGCGGCTCGTCAGGGACTGCATCGTCATCCCCACCACGGAGAGGACAGCGGCCCCAAGCCCCACGGCGGAGCGCTGAGATGTGGACTCCGCCTCCCCTCCGGTCATGAGGGTCATGCAGGCGACGCCGGAGAGGATCACAAACCCCGCGAGGACCTGAAGCGGGCTTGGCCACTCCCGAAACAACAGCGCCCCTCCCAGAGTCGTGAAGAGGGGGAAGGTGAAGAAGATGACCTCGGTCGTGGCCACGGAGAGAGTCCGCAACGCCAGAGTGAAGCCCCCATAGAGGAAGGCAACCGAGAACCCCCCAAAGAACCAGACCAATCTTAAATCCTTCAGGTCAATGCGCAACATTGAGGGCTTCCGGAGGCTGAAGAAAAGGAAGCCGGATGCCGTCGACAGGGCCACGCGTACCGTCGCAATTGTCAGAGGCATGAGGTGCGAGGCACCCTTGGTGAAGACGACCATAGTCCCCCACAGAAACGCTCCCAGGAGGACCAAAAGCGCCCCTTTCACCCAGCGGGGAAGGGAAAACGTCATGACCTATTGATGAGGGAGGGTCACAGGACAGGCTCCGATGCGTCGGGCCATGTTGCCCCCCAGCTCCATGCACTGATTCAAGTCCGCCTCAGTGGGCGAGGCAAAAACCTCCACCTCCGGCCCGACCCGCTCAAACTTGCTCTTCTCCGCAAAGTCGCGCAGGGCATCCAGAGCGCCGCGGCTCCAGCTGTAGCTGCCCGCGATGCCGAGAAAGCGGTTTTTGGGCATCCGATTGAGCAGCTTGGAACATATGGACTCCATGGGCGGGAAGAGCAGCGTGTTGTAGGTGCAGCTCAGCAGAATAAGGCCGCTGTAGCGCCAGACGTCGCTGACGATGAATGAGAAGCCGGCCCGGGCAGAGTCGTAGAGATGGATGTTCTGCACCCCGCCATCGGAGAGCCCGGTGCAGACGGCCTCAGCCATGCGCTTGGTGTTGCCGTACATGGAGCCATAGATGACGACGGCCCCGCACTCCGCCTCGCAGCGGCTCCAGCGGTCGTACAGGTCGATGACCTGCTGGACGTCCCGGCGGAACAGGGTGCCGTGCGACGGGTAGATACAGTTGATGTCAAGCCCTCCCAGCTTCTTCAGTGCGCTCTGGACAACATTGGAGTAGCGGCCCACGATGGTGGCGTAATAACGCTGCATCTCCCCCATCCAGCGGGATTTCGCCCGGGTGTCGTCAAAAAGGTTGCCCTCATGAACCCCATAGCCTCCAAAGGCGTCGTTTGAGAAGAGAACGCCGGTAGTCGTGTCGAAGGTCACCATGCTCTCGGGCCAGTGGACCATCGGGATGGTCGCGAACTGCAGGACGTGCCCTCCGATGTCCAGGGTCTGGCCGTCCTTCACTTCAAGGGTGTTCGTCTCGATGCCGTAATAGCCCTTGAGCATCGGCAGGGTCTTGACGTTGCCGATGAGGGTCACGTCGGGATAACGGAGCCGCAGCTGGGAGACGAGCCCGGAGTGGTCGGGCTCCATGTGGTTGACCACCAGATAGTCGAGGCTGCGCCCCTTCAGGACGCTCTCCAGCTTGTAGAGATACTCACCAAACCAGGGGCCCTTGACCGTGTCGATGGCCACGGTCTTCTCCCCCACGACGACGTAGGCGTTGTAGGACACGCCCTGAGGCAGGTCCCAGAGTGACTCAAAAAGATCGGTCTCGTGGTCATTGACCCCCACCCACCAGGTGTCCTTTGCCACAGATATCGCGTTATGCATTGCTGTCCTCCTTGGATTTAAAAATAAAACAAAGCTCTCAATTTTATCTTATATTCTGCGCTTCAGCGCCGGTTCAAACACGATCATCCTTCCGATCCCTCTCCTCTTTCAGGAAAACACCGGGCTCTTTGGGAGCCTTCCTGCAGGCCTGTCCTTCACAGAAAACGTGTGGTTTCAGGATCACTGAGGGTCCTGAAGCTCCGGATTCTCAAAAAGCTCCAAAAACTCCCGGTGCAGCGCCTCAATGGCCTTGTCCGCAGCCGTCTCGGCCACAACGCAGGTGAGGGAGAGCGCGTTGGAGCCGATCATCTGGATGTTGACCCCGGAACGGGCCAGTGCAGCAAACATCCTGCCCGGCAAGTCGGCCGCCTCGGTCAGGTTCTGCCCGTAGAGCGACACACAGGCTATCTCGGTGTTGAAGGAGACCCCCTGAGCCCGGACGGACTCCGCAGCCTGACGGCAGAGGAAGATGGCATCATCCAGCTGGTCCTTATGCACCAGAAAAGCGAGGTCCGTGATGCCGCCCCTCATGTTGTTCTGGACGATCATCTGGACGGCGACGTCCCGCTCCGCCAGAGCGGAGAAGACGGTCGCGGCCACTCCGGGCACATCGGGAACCCCCATCAAAACAATCCGGGCCTCATCACGGCTCCGGACAATGCGCTCCAGTTTCGAGCCTCTCATAAGCGTCCTCCCCTGACAGTCTCGTAATATCCATCTTCCTCCCGAGGAGCCTGGGCCGGCCAGCTCTCCTGCAGGGTCATCCCCTCAGCGCAGCCCTTCAGGACGAAGAACTGTGAGTCCACACCGTGCTCGGAGAAGGTCCGGCACATCTCCCTGGCCACAGGGCTCGGCGCGCCGCGCACCAGCGCAACAACAGTGGGCCCGGAGCCGCTGATGGCCACTCCGACGCAGCCCGTATTACTTCGAACCCTGTCCATGATGACCTCCCCGCCGGGAAAAAGGCGCGACCGAAAAGGTTGATGCAGCCTGTCGTCCATGCCCCAGGACAGGAGGTCCCACTGCCGCGTGGCCCAGGCCGCGCAGAGCAGGGCCGCGCGGCCCAGGTTGAAGACCGCATCCCCAAACGGGACGTCCCGCGGCAAGGCGTTCCGGGCGTCGTGCGTCCGCACTCGCACGTCGGGCACGGCAGCCACCACGTACATGTCCTCTGGGAGGGGCGGGAGCTTCACAAAGCGCAGCTCCTTCCCGTCCCAGCAGGAGACCACCATGCCCCCGAGGAAGCAGGGGGCAACGTTGTCCGGATGCCCCTCAATGAGGGTCATCACGCGCAGTAGCTCCGCCTCGTCCGTGCGGCGGCCCGACAATCGGTCCGCCAGAGCCACCCCCGCCACCACCGCAGTGGAGGAGCTGCCCAGCCCCCGGCAGAAGGGGATGACGTTGTGGCACTCCAGAGAAAAGCCCTGGGGCGTGAGGCCCCAGAGCTCACAAGCCTTAAGGTAGCTTGAGATGACCATGTTGTCCGAGGGGTCGTTCGTCAGGTCAAAGGCCCCCTCTCCGACGGCGGTGCAGGCAAAATCGTTATTTTCCCGAAGCTCCCGAACGATAAAGACGTTGTAGAGCGACAGAGCCATGCCCAGCGTGTCGAAGCCGGAGCCCAGGTTGGCGCTGGTAGCCGGAACCCTCAGGGCCAAAGGCACCCAGCTCATCTCGGCACACTCAGGACGCTCAGGAGCTCGTCCAGCGAGTCGCCCGTCTCCACTGGAGAGAGAGGGGCGTTCCGGATGGCAGTGTCCGGATCCTTCAGGCCGTTGCCCGTCAAGACCATGACCACGGAGATGCCGGAGGGCAGGCAGCCCTGCTCCTTCAGCTTCAGGAGGCCAGCCAGTGGAGCGCAGGAAGCCGGTTCGGCAAAGACCCCTCCCTCAGAGGCCAGGAGCTTCTGAGCGGCCAGGATCTCATCATCCGTCACTGAGTTCCACTCCCCACCCGAGTTCGTCACGGCTGCGCGCGCCAGCGAAGCGCTGACCGGATTGCCGATGCGGATGGCCGTTGCGATCGTCTCAGGCTCGGGACAGGGAAGGCCCGTGACAAGAGGAGCTGCCCCCGCGGCCTGAAAGCCCATCATGCGCGGCAGATGCGTACTCCGCCCCAGGCTGAGGAACTCCTCGTAGCCCGCAAAATAGGCGCTGATGTTGCCCGCGTTGCCGACGGGGATGGCGTGCCAGTCCGGGGCATCCCCAAGCTGTTCGCAGATCTCCCAGGCACCGGTGCGCTGGCCTCTGAGTCGGTAGGGGTTGACCGAGTTCACCATAGCACAACCGGTGCGCTCAGCCGCAGTGCGTGCCAGCTCCAGAGCGCGGTCGAAGCTGCCCCGCACGGAGACGACGACAGCCCCGTACATCAGGGCTTGAGCCAGCTTGCCCAGGGCCACTTTCCCCGCAGGGAGCAGGACAAAACAGGGGATGCCCATTGAGGCGGCATAGGCGGCAGCAGAAGCCGAGGTGTTCCCCGTGGAGGCACAGATCAGAGCTCTTTTCCCCTCCTCAAGCGCCTTGGCGACAGCCAGAACCATCCCCCGGTCTTTGAAGGAGCCCGAGGGGTTGCAGCCCTCAAGTTTTCCATAAAGCCTGACGTCCAGATGCTTTTCAAGACGACAAAGCCGGACAAGAGGCGTGCCGCCCTCCTCCAGGTTGACGGCCGGCGTGGCCGCCGTGACGGGCAGCAAATCCGAGTAACGCGCGAGTATTCCCACTTTCACCTATCCCTCTCGTCGGCCCCGGAGGGGGCCGTTGTCTGAGCTCAGGGGGGACAGTCCCACCCTGAGCCTCTGTCATTTTGGTCTCTGTCTCCCGGCGTGTCAAGGGCCCGACAGACCCTCCGCCACCGGCCCCTATCGGGGCACGTGAGCAAGAGGCGCAGGGAGGCGATCAAAGTCGCGTTTACCGCGCTTCACACAACATGAATTGTAACAAAACCATGGCAAGCGCGCAAAAAGCTCATTGTTATCTGACGAGGATGATGTAAAATAGAGAGGTTCTCTGTCATCAGAGAGATGCGCGGGGAAGACAAAGGGGCTCCCCTGAACACAGAAGTTTTTACCAGTGGAGACTATGGGGATTTTACATTTTTTCCTGCACCCAATGAGTGAAATGGAAAACGTATAAGTGCCCTATACTCAAGGACCTTCAAAATCATCCTGTGGACTTGGGCCTTCGCTATAGGCTTGATTCCCTCTGTTAAATTAAAATAAAATATGGTTCACTACTTTCATTTTTCATTTTTTTAAGATGCTCCTTTTGGAATCAGGATGGAGTATTTTGGTTTTGGCATTGTGTCTCGGGGCGCAAACGGGGGACTTGAAATGAAACTACAAAAAAAGGTTTTTTGGATAATCGTCCTTGCTTTGATGGGGCTTTCTACAATTATGTTCTTCACCAGCAACTACAGTACTGTAAAAGCTTTCCAGAGCATGGAGCGGCGCTTTTTTCAGCGCGACATGCAGCAGATCCAGAGCCGCATCGACGAAGAACTCTCCAGGTTGCGCCAGTACGCCTCCGATTGGGGCGCTTGGGACGCGATGTACTCCTTCATCAAGCACCCCGAAGAAACCCACTTCAGCTCCCTCCTCAACGGCATGAGCCTGAGGGCCCTCGACGTGGACATGCTTATTGTGGTCGATCAAAGTCACACCGTCCAAGTTGCCTACACCGTGAGCGAGCTGGGGGAGGAAATCCCTTTTTCAAAGGTCATGATGAAAGACCTGGAACAAGCTCTGCCTCTCTTCTGTAGCAATGGGGCTTCAGGCGCCGTTCAGGGCTTTGCCAAGCTTGACGGCATCCTCTTTCTGTGCGGACGCCCCTACTTGGTGGCCTGCAGCGACATCCTGATGACAAACTGGAGCGGCCCCCCCCGGGGCCACATCTTTGTTGGGTTTAACATGAACGACAAACTGAGAGCCCTGTCCAGCTTCCTGGACGTCAGCCTCACCCTGGTCCCGGTGGAGCCGGGACGCTATCCTTCCTCGCAATCGGGGGAGATCACTCTGGAGAGCGAGCCGGACGGGATGACCTCCGTGTGGCAGATGCGAGAGGACTTGCTGGGGCCGAACCTGGGTTACGCCATCCGCATGAAGACGACACGTGACATCTATAACGAGGGCAGGAGAGTCATCATTCACTCGTACTTCTGGATAGCCCTGAACGGCATCGTCCTGACTCTGATGATCCTTTACTTCCTGAATTCCATGGTTCTGAGACGCCTGAAGAGGATGCAGGACATCGCGAAGGGCATCACGGACAATTTTGAGATCTCCCTGAGGATCCCCGTCTCAATGAACGATGAGATCACCTCCCTGGCCTGCTCCTTCAACATCCTGTTCGCTACGCTTGAAAACTTCCTGATGGAAATTCCTGACTCCATGTTCATCACAGATTCCTCCGGCAGCATTCTCCTGGCCAACTCATCCGCCCTCCACCTTCTGGGGCTAAAGCCTGATTCGAAAGAACTCAGGGGGATTTCCGTCTTCAGTCTCTTCCCCAAGACCCGGGATCCTCGCAATATGGGCAACCCCACGTGGTCACCGGAGAGCCTTCAGAGCGTCTACGAGACCAGCCTATCCCTGGAAGGCTCCCAACCGGTGCCGGTAGAGATTCATCAGCGTCCCATTACCTACGGCCGGCGCAGGCTCATCCTGTTCCTGGCCCGGGACCTCCGGGAGCGCAAGAAGCTTGAACTCCGCCTCAAGCGCAAGACGTTCTACGACGACCTGACAGGTCTTCCCAATCGAACCTCCCTCATAGAGAAGCTGACGGCCATCCTGAGAGCCGCGTCCTCCGGGGAGCCCAGCATGGCCTTTGCTATACTCAACATGGACCACTTCAAGCTGATCAACGCACAGCTGGGCAACACAAACGGGGACCGCATCCTCCTCATCGTGGCCCAGAGGATCAGGGACCTTGCTGACGGGTTCTTCGTGTACCGAACCGGTGGAGATGAGTTCTCGCTGTTGATGCCAGGGCTATCCGGAGACGAGAAGAGGGAGGAGCTCACCACCTTCCTGTCGCGCCTCCAGACAGCCATCAGCGCCCCCTGCCAGGTGGGGGAGGGTTCGGTCCACCCCAGCGCCAGCATCGGCGTCATCTCGGACATCACCGCCCCAGAGCTGCTCCAGAACCCGACGGCCATCATCGAAAAAGCGATGCAGGCCCTCAAGCTCGCTAAAAGATCCGGCCTGGGGGTGACAGTCTTCTACGAGGACGAGCAGCAGAAGCACGAGGCCCCCCACTCCATCAACATCCTGGCGATGCGGGCGGAAATCAGCACGGGGCTCGAAAAAGACGAATTCATCCCCAACTTTCAGCCCATCTACGACATCACCGATAGAAAGCTCTCAGGGTTTGAGACCCTCGTACGCTGGCAGCACCCTAAAAAAGGACTCCTCTTCCCCAGCTCCTTCATCCCCCATGCTGAGGAGATGGGCCTCATCGGCGATATTGACCGCTGCATGATCCAGCATGCCCTAAAGGCAGTTGAAAGGACGCCCAGCCCTCTGTACTTCTCGGCAAACGGCTCGGCGCATTTCCTGAGCTCCCCCAACGCCATCGAGCTGCTTCAGAGTTTCCTGGACCAGACGGAGGCTGACCCGTCCCGGTTTGTCCTGGAGGTCACGGAGAGCGTCCTCATCGAAAATCTGGCAGCCGTCAGCAAGGCCCTTGAGCACATCCGTGACAAGGGAATCCACATCTACCTAGACGACTTCGGGACGGGGTACTCCTCGCTGCAATACATCCACTCGCTCCCCCTCGACTGCATCAAGCTGGATATGGAGTTCACCCGCAGAGTGCTCGAATCGGAGAAGGACGCGCGTATGCTGAGGAGCATCGTGGACATGGCAAACGCCCTGAACCTGGACACAATCGCGGAGGGCGTGGAAAGCGAATCCCAGCTTTTGTGGCTTCAGGAAGCCGGATGCAAAAAAGCTCAGGGCTATTATTTTTCAAAACCGCTCTCGTGGGAGGACATGGAACATTTGATTGAAGGAGGTCGATCGGCGTGATCAATCAATCTTACAATTTCCCCATCCGCAGAGTCAGAGCGGTTTTAACCCTGATCCTTTCCTTTTTGTTTTCCCTGGCGCTCCTCCCGACCGAATCGTCCTGGGCCCGGGACAGAGAGGTGACGCTCCTCTTTGTCAGCCACATCCAGAGCCAGCTCATGCCCATCACCACCAAGGTCAACAAGACCACGGTCTCCTTCGGCGGGCTGTCCCATGCTGCCGGAGTTGTCGAGGCGGAGAAGGAAAAGAGCCCGGACGCCATTTTTCTGCAGACAGGCGAGGCCGTTGAGGGCCCGCTCTGGCGCAATTTCGGAGGCAAACCCGAGTTCACGGCCTTGAATCTTGCGGGCGTTCAAGTGGGGATGTTCGCCAAGCACGAGTTCGACTACGGGTTCGAACACATGAAAAAAGGGTTATCCCACGCTACTTTCCCCTTCGTCGTCTCCAACATCTCCACCTCGGACCCGGAGCTGGATGCCCTGGTCAAAAAAAATCTGGTCCTGCCCGCGGGCAACATGAAGGTGGGCTTCTTCTCTCTCCTCTCCCCCTGGATCTTCTCCACGACCCAGAAGGTAGAGGAGGTTCAGGTACAGCCCAACCTGGTTGAAGTGGCTCGGGAGATGGTGAACGATCTCAGGCAGCAGGGCGCCGACGTCATCGTTATGATGAGCAACCTGGCCGACGCGGAGAACATGGAGGTCGCAAAGGCAGTGAGCGGCATCCACGTCATCGTCGGGCGCGGACTCTACTACAGGGTGGTCACGGAGCCGGAATTCGTGGAGGGCCCTGACGGCTGGGTCACACCTATTGTCGTGGGCGACGCTTTCGGCAAGGCCGTGGGCAAATGCTCCTTCAAGACCAAGGACGGCGCGATGGTCCGCGACTCGTTCTCGTTTAAGCTCATCCCCGTCGCAGCCCACTCTCCCATCCACCTCGGCGTCAGGGACATCGCAATGAAATACGAGGAACTGCTGAACCTGGCGATGGACAAGGCTATCGGCTATTTTGAGACAGCCGTGGACGCCCGGAATTCGATTCTCCGGAGCCGTGAGGCGCCTCTGGGGAACTTCGCGGCCGACTCCGTCCGCTGGAAGCTGAAAACCGACATCGGGCTCTTCAACGGAGGCGGACTCCGGGGCAATACCGTCTATCCGGCCGGGGAGATCTCACAGAAGACCCTGGCCAGGATCCTACCGCACAACAATAACCTGGACATCGTGACCCTCACAGGCAAGCAGCTGCGCTCCGTGATGGAGATATCCGCCTCAGCCCTGAAGGCGGAAAGGGATAATTATGACCCCACCTTCCGCACCCCGGACGGCGGCTTCCTTCAGGTCTCGGGCCTGAGGGTCGTGTACTCCCTATCGGGAAAGCCAACCCTCTTCGATGAGGTGGAGAAGCTGAAGGAGTGGGGCAATCGGGTCCGCTCGCTCTCGGTCCTGAAGAACGGCGAGTGGCAGGAAGTGTCTGACGACGAGATCTACACCGTGGCAGTCAACTCCTGGACCGCCTCAGGAGGTGACCGTTACTTCGTCCTCGCAGAGGCCCCGAAGGTCCACACAGCCTACCGGGTCACAACCGCCTTCACGGACTACCTGATGACCTTCCCGGGGGGACACGTCCATATGAAGCTTGACGATCGAATCATTATCGAGGATTGACGTCAAAGAAGCGCGCCAAGGGCCTTCACAACTCCTTTGCGCGCTTCCTTTTCTTTCTTCTCTTCCTCCCTCAGCGTGTCGGGAGCTTCAGGGTGTGGGCTGGGACATCAATGTGGAGCCTCAGCCCTGAGGAGTCCGGGCGGACGGTCGCTTTATCGGGGCTCGCTACGTCGCCCAGTGCCCATTTCGCGCCCCTCAGGGCCGCATCGTCCACTGTGTCCAGGGTCTTTTTAGCGGCTCGCGCCACGTCGTAGATGAGCCCCTCTCCCTCCATCTCCCCGGCCGGCGGTGTCAGGTTCCTCTTCAGGTCCGAGGCCCTCTGGCTCCTGTCCGGCGGCAGATAGACTTCCTTCTCCGCGTGGCGAGCCTGGGGTTTATAAGCCGAGAGATTCATCATAGGGACGACCTTCTCCTTCCGGGACGCCTGAGCCCCCCGGGCCTTCGGCCTCTCAGACGTCCCAGTAGAGAATTTTGGGCCAGAAGGTTCAGGGCTTTTTGTTGAGGACTGGATCGGGGATAAAACCGAGGTCAGGGCCGACGGAGAGACGGATGCCGGGAGCTCCTGGAAGGATGCCTCGCCTGATCTCGGAGGTTCTTTGGAGGAGACCCGGGCTGGCAGGCCCTGGACCACCAGATGTCCTGTGCCCCCGGCTAACAGCGCTAGCAGGCACGCAGCAAATTTCAGCGCTGTGAAGCTTTTCGGGCTTTGCTTTTTTCTTCGTCGTTCTCCGGAAATCATGCCTGCCTCCTCAAGGTCTCGTGATCATGGCGCAAATTTTGCTTCAGGGGCACAGTCATCTCTCTTGCCCTCTGGGGTGCAAAAGCCGGTCGGAAGAGCCCTTTGAAGCTAAGGGGTTTTCGCACCCCTCACCCCCTGTGTTTGGAATATCATACCACCTGTGAGCCACGTTTTGAAAGGAGCCCTGCGTTCAAATGACCTACGATTTTGATAAGATAATAGAAAGGCGCGGCACGAACTGTTCCAAGTGGGACACCGACCCCAGCACCATTGAAGGAGTACATTATCCGGTTAGCAATCCTCTCCCCCTCTGGATTGCGGACATGGACTTTGCGGTGGCCCCCGAGATCACTCAGGCCCTCGTGGAGAGGGCGCGCCACGGAGTTTTTGGCTACCCCATCGTCCCCGATTCCTGCTATGAGGCCATTATCGAATGGGAGGAGAAGCGTCACGGCTGGAAAATAGAGAGGGACTGGATACTCTTCTCGCCCGGCGCGGTCCCAGCTGCCCACATGGCAGTCCAGGCCTACTGCCAGCCGGGGGACAAGACGATCCTCCAGCAGCCCGTCTACTATCCCTTCTTCCGCACCATCTACAACAACGGAGGCCTTGTCGTCAACAACGCCCTGAGCCTTGAGGGCGAACGCTATGAGATGGACTTCGACCTTCTGGAGCGTCAGGCCGCCGACCCCAGGGCCTCCTTCTTCATCCTCTGCAGTCCTCACAACCCCGTGGGGCGGGTCTGGAGCGCTTCGGACCTGGAGCGAGTGGGAGATATCTGCGCCAGGCACGGACTCCTCGTGTTCGCAGACGAGCTCCACTGCGATATCATCATGCCCGGACACAAGCACGTCCCCTTCGCAAGCCTGAACGACGCCTGCCGTGACAACTCCATAACCGTCATTGCACCCAGCAAGACCTTCAACCTGGCAGGGCTTCAGGCCACAGTCGTCATCATCCCCAACCCCAGGCTGAGACAGCGATTTGAAAACGTGTTGAGCCAGAACAGCATCTCCAAACCCAACCTCTTCGCCATCACGGGCCTTGAGGCCGCTTACAGGCACGGAGAAAAATGGTTGGATGAGCTGCTGGTCTATATCAAGGGGAACTACGATTTCCTGGTCCAGACCCTGAAAGAGCGTCTGCCTCAGGTTAAAGTCCTCCCTCTGGAGGGGACCTTCCTGGCCTGGGCAGACTTCAGCGCCCTTGAGCCGGATCCGGAGAAGTTGCAGCGTCGGATGTTGACGGAGGCCGAGGTCTGGTTGGACGAGGGCTACATCTTCGGCTCCGAGGGAGCAGGGTTCGAGCGCATCGTCCTGGCCTGTCCGCGCGCCATCCTGAAGGAAGCCATCGACCGTATCGTCAGGACGTTCGGCTAAGCATCCCTCATAGTTACGGAGACCTCGTGCTGAAGGAAAACTCCCTCAGTTTTTCCGGCGTCTCTCCCACAGGGAAAGACGCCTTTTTTAAAGCCAGCCCCGCGGCCAGCGCACCTTTCGAGCTCAGTTGGACCGGAAAGAGGTGAGTCATGAGAATGAGAGAACCCTTGGACGCCTCCATAGCATCTTTTCTGGAGCACGTCCGCAACACATCCCCGTCGGAGCACACCTTCGTCAGCTACGAGACCGACCTGAGACAGTTCGCGGAGTACCTCGGCGAACTGGGCCTTGAGACTGCGGACGCCGTGGAGACCGCAACGCTTCGCGCCTATCTCAGGGCCCTGTTCGGCTGGGGCTTTACCAAGTCGACTATATCGCGTAAACTATCTTCTTTGCGTGGTTTTTTTGCTCATCTGAAGAAGCGCGGCGCCCTGCAGGAGGACCCCACCCGCACCCTCAGAGGCCCCTCCGCACCCAAACGGCTTCCGCGCGCCCTTTCCGAGGAGGCCGTCGAGAGGCTCATCCAGGCGGCGGAAAAGGGTGAGAACCCTGACAGGGACAGGGCGGTCATGGAGCTTCTTTACGGCTGCGCCCTGCGCATCTCCGAGCTGGCAGACCTCCGGTGGGAGAACGTGGACATGGAGGAGCGGTGGCTCCTGGTCCTCGGCAAAGGGGACAAAGAACGTCGAGTCCCGTTCGGAGCCTGCGCCTCCCGGGCCCTGGAGGCGCTTAGAGCCCGGGGGCCAGTTGGGCCTTGGGTCTTCTCCGGGCAGGGAGGCCGCGGACACCTCACTGTCCGCACCCTTCACCGCATCGTGACAGCCCTGGCCCAGATGGCCGGGGTCGAGGGGGTCACGCCCCACGTCCTGAGGCACAGCTGCGCGACGCACCTTCTGGAGCGGGGAGCCTCCTTGAAGTTCGTGCAGGAGTTCCTGGGGCACGAGAACCTCTCCACGACGCAGATTTACCTGACCATCAGCGCAAGCTGGATGAAGGAGAACTACGCCAGAACCCATCCCCGCGCAACGCTCTCCGACTGATGGGCCTGGGCGGGAAGGAGACTTCCATGTTAAAAGAGATGAGAGAGGAGATGCTGACTCTGTTCAAAGGAACGACTATTGTGTGTGTGCGTTCGGACGGAGAGGTCGCGATGGCTGGGGACGGTCAGGTGACGTTGGGCAGCCAGATAATCAAATCAGGGGCCCGTAAGGTCCGGCGACTCTATAACGGCAGGGTCCTGGCCGGTTTTGCCGGAAGCACGGCCGATGCCATGACTCTGCTGGAGCGTTTTGACAACTGTCTGGACCAGGAGAAGGGGGACCTGATGCGGGCTGCCGTCAAACTGGTCAAGGACTGGCGGACCGACAAGGCCCTGCGCCGCCTTGAGGCCATGATGCTGGTGGCCGATATCGATCTGACCCTGCTTCTGAGCGGGTCTGGGGACATCCTGGAACCGGAGGGCCGGGCGGCCTCCATCGGCTCCGGTTCGGGCTACGCACTTGCCGCAGCCCGGGCCTTCTGCGAGGCAACGGATTGGCCGGCGCGACAGATTGCAAGCCGCGCCATTGAACTGGCCTCAGAAATCTGCATCTACACGGACAACGTGGTGACCCTGGAGGTTCTGGAAAGATGAGCGAACTTTTGGATTCGGACCTGACCCCTTCGCGCGTCATCGAATATCTGGACCGTTACATCGTGGGGCAGGAGAAGGCTAAGCGCTCCGTGGCTGTCGCCCTGCGCAACCGGCTGAGGCGCAGGAAGCTGCCCCCTGAGATGGCCAGGGAGATAAGCCCTAAGAATATCCTGATGGTCGGGCCCACCGGAGTGGGAAAGACGGAGATAGCGCGTCGGATTGCAACCCTGGTGCAGGCGCCCTTCATCAAGGTGGAGGCGACGAAGTTCACAGAGGTAGGCTACGTCGGGCGTGATGTGGAGTCTATGGTGCGGGACCTCGTGGAGTTCTCCGTCGCGATGGTGCGCCGGCGGATGCTGGAGGAAGCCCAGCCTCTGGCAGCCGAGCAGGTTGAAAACCGCCTGCTGGACGCCCTCTTCCCCAGGAGTGAGAAAAAATTCTCCATGCCGGATTTCATGAGGGCCTTCGGCGGCGCTGAAGACGCGCAGGAGACGACCCCACACGAGGAGGAAGAGAGGAGCCGGGAGGCAGGGACGAGGGCCAGGCTCCTGGCGATGCTGCGGGAAGGGCGTCTGGAGGACCGGGAAATTGACATTGAAATCTCCGAGAGTTCGCTCGGCATCCCTATCCTTGGAGCCTCTGGCATGGACTCCATGGGCATCAACCTGAACGAGATGCTGAGCGGGATCCTGCCCAAGCGGTCCAAAAAACGCAGGATGAAGGTGAGCGAGGCGCGACGCCTCCTCCAGGCGGAGGAGGCCGAAAAACTGATCGACGCCGACGCCCTGGCTCAAGAAGCCCTGGAGAAGGCGCAGGAGGATGGCATCATCTTCCTGGACGAGCTGGACAAGCTGGTGGCCAAGGGCGGCTCCAGTGGCCCTGACGTGAGCCGTGAGGGCGTTCAGCGAGACCTCCTGCCCATCGTGGAAGGCTCGGTAATCCAGACCCGGTACGGACCTCTGAAGACCGACCACATCCTATTCATCGCAGCAGGCGCCTTCAGCGGAGTCAAGCCATCTGACCTCATCCCAGAGCTTCAGGGGCGCTTCCCCATCCGGGTGGAGCTTCAACCCCTGACCTGGGAAAACCTACAGCAGATACTCACGGAACCCGAGAATAGCCTGCTGAAACAGTACTCCGCCCTGATATCAACGGAGGGGACAGAGCTCCGCTTCACGCCCTCCGCCACCCGCGCCATCGCGGAGCTGGCCAGCCGGATGAACTCTGAGATGGAGGACATCGGCGCACGAAGGCTGCACACGATGATGGAGCAGCTACTCGAGGACATCAGCTTTGACGTGTGCGACAATCCCAGACCTCTGATTGAGGTGGACGAGTCCTTCGTAAAGGAGAAGCTGGCTGGGCTCGTTGAGGACCGCGATATCCGCCGATACCTTTTATAGCGAAGCTGGCGGGCTTCGGGCAGAAGCCCGCCAGCTTTGGCTTTGTACGACTTTGATCGTTTCTGTTCTTGACCTTTTGATTAAAAACTCTATGACAAAACCCTGCCTCTGCTAAAATCGCTGATTTTTCTGCAATTGATTTCCCAATACACTGCTTTTGATGATATAATTTAGCCGCAATCATTTTTACAAAATTCCCAATCTGAATCCAATCGACGGACGCGAAGGCTCGGCGTGGGTATTTTGAGCTTGAGTAAAATCCCAGAGGGACTCTTCGTCTCAAGAGAATGTCTTTGCATCTTAAGTGAGCACCTTGAGGTCGAGCAAATTCCCGGAGGGCTGCTGGCCCCGAGTGGGCGTCTTGGGGTCCATCAAAATCCCCGAGGTCGCTGGCAAACTCACCGGTCCCAGATGGCACCTTAAGGTTAATGAGTTGCTCTGCGCTTCCTTGAATCTGGAAGATGCTGTTCCTCCTCCTTTGCAGAGGAGCTAAAGACTGTGCAATAGCAATAAAAGGACACGGGGGCCCCCTCCCGGAAAGGCGGCAGAGAATTCAGATGGAGCATCAACGAGGAGGAGTGAACGAAACATGAGGAAAAGCAAGGTTATGGATACCTCAGATGGTGAGGTATCGCATCATGAGCCTGAGCACAAGGTCATGAAGCGAGAGGTGAGGAGCGCCGCAGTTCGCTCTTCAAGAAAACAATCCGCCCCATCAAGCGAGGCGGAAGAGGTCCTTCTGGATCTCCTTGAGAAGACGCGCCAAGTGGGACGGGCTCTTCAGAGCCGCAGGGACGGCGATTCGCTGGACTACAACCGTCTAGCCAGGTTGTTGTCTGAGTTTTCCACCGCAAACGTCTACATCGTGGACCAGGACGGCAACCTGCTGAGCTACACGTGGCTGCCGGAGTATCAATCCAAGACCTTGTCCAAGTACTTGAAGGACAACCGGATGCCCGAGACCTTTGTGGACAAGATGAACCGCTATCTTGAGTCCACCGTCTGTGACGAAGATGCATTCCTGTTCGACGATGAGGACACGGAACGGCCCGAGAAACACCTGATGTACGTCCCCATCTACGGGGCAGCTGCGGAGCGCCTGGGCACGCTGCTCTTAGTGCGTTTTCACGAGGCCTTCATCACCAGCGACGTCCTGCTGGCGGAGTACCTGAGCAACCTGGTAGGCATCGAAATCCTCAACGACAGAAACCGCGTCATCGAAGAGCGCTCGCGGGACCGCATCGCCGTCCAGATGGCCATGCGCGCGCTCTCCTACTCGGAGGTTGAGTCTATGAAACACATCATGGCGGAGCTGGGCGGGCTTGAGGGCGTGGCAGTGGCCAGTAAGGTGGCCGACAGGGTGGGAGTGACGCGCAGCGTCATCGTCAACGCGCTCCGTAAGTTGGAGAGCGCTGGGCTAATAGAGAGCCGCAGCCTGGGGATGAAGGGGACCTACATCAAGGTCCTGAGCCCTCTTTTTGTGGAGGAGCTCGGTGTCGCCACCTCACCCCGGGTCACCTACTAGATGGCCCTGAAAGGGAGCGCACATATACACATATAGAAGATGGGCCATCCCTATGGGTCCGTCTTCTTTTTTCTCCCGAGCTTTGCTTTTTTGTCCTCTAATCAACTTTTCGTCGCCATTCGGACCACTCTGGTGTATAATGTGGTGAGGAAAGAGGTGAGGGTATGCAGCGCGATTTTACATGGGGTGTCATTGAAAAGGATATGGAGGGCCTGGCGCGACGCTTTCAGGCCGTTTCACGTAACATAGCCAACTCCAACACGCCAGGCTACGCGCGTCGCAACGTCTCCTTTGAAGATCAGCTCAGAGACGTCATCAACTCTGGCAAGAAACTCCGCATGACGGTTACCCACCCCGCTCACATCCCCGGCCGGCCGCTCTACCTCTCGGACGTGACCCCTGTGGAGACAAAGATCGTGGACGAGCAATACAGGCTGGATCGAAACAACGTGGACCCTGAACGCGAGATGGCGGTTTTGGGGGAAGCCCGTATGATGTACTCGGCCATGAGCCGTTTTGCCGCGAAAAAGCTGAGCGGTTATCGGTCGGTTATCACAGGGCGCTGAGCCTGAGCACCTGCTCTGGGGCGTTAAGTTTGGGGAAATCTACCTTGGGAGTGAGTTCTATTGGATGGAGCAAAAGGTTTCATTTTTTGAAAACTTCAGTGTAGAGACTTCTAGTTGGAAAGTTTCAAGCTTAAAAAGTTAAGTTTGAAGGCTTCCAGTGTTATAGAGCTCACCTCGCAGAACTCCCGGTTGAGAGAGGCTCTCTTTAAAAGTTCTGTTTGGAAAGTGGGAGGCTTGGCATGAGGATATTTGATAGCATGGAGGTTGCGGGAAGCGCCCTGACGGCCCACCGTCTGTGGATGGACACGATATCCTCCAACCTCGCGAACATCAACACCACCCGGACGCTTGACGGGGGCCCATACAAGCGTAAGGTTCCGGTCTTTGCGGAGATGCTGGATAAGACCATTGGCGGGTACCGTGACATTGGCGGTGTCCGCGTGTTAAAGATAGCGGAAGACCCGACCCCGCCCCGACTGGTCTACCAACCCGGGCACCCGGACGCCGATGCGGAAGGCTACGTTCCCTTCCCCAACGTCAACTTGGTTCGGGAGATGACGGATATGCTTGTGGCCAGTCGGGCCTATGAGGCTAATCTGTCTGTCGCCAGCTCGGCGCGAGACATGTGGAACAGTGCTCTGGAGGTCGTCCGCGGCTAGGGCCCGGATTTCCGCAGAGCCACACGGAGCCAGTCAGCCTGACCCGGAGCGGTCGGGCTTTTTTACATTCCTCATTCCCCCTGTACCGGCCTTCCGCCATACAGGGGCGTTGGGGCTCTCTCAGGCCCCGAATCTCAAAAGAACAGGAGAGAGGACATGGCAGCCCCAGGGGTAAAACAGAAACTGGATGAGCTTTACGATCTACTGCAGGCCAACTACATCTCGGAGGAAGAGTTCCAGGCCGGCAAACGGAACATCCTGCGGAACGCAGGGCTTGACATCAGCGACCGTTGTTACGATCATGACGATGAACCGGTACGCCGTCCGCCGCGCGAGTCTCGAACCACCCCTCCGCCAAGGAAACAGGGCCGCGGTTGTGGTTGCGGCTGCTTGTCGTCCCTCCTGCTCCTCATCCTGATCCTTGCGGGAGCGATCCTGTCCTTGCCGGAAGACCTCGTCAAAGAGCTGCCGAGACTTGAGAAGCTCTTTGGTGAGCAGCACGTACATGCGGCCCGGCAGGAGCTCCGCAAGCTTCTGGACAAATGGCTCGGGTCGGAAAGCCCGGAACTCCCCCCCATGCTACAGGAGAGTCGCGATGTCCTGCCTTTGGCCGTACCAGCCCCTCCCATCTCCCAGGAGCCAATACCACCCACACCCCCCATAAGCCCGGACGGCGAATCCGAACCCCAAAAACCCTCTGAGCAGTCTAGGGAGACTCCTGACCCCAAGCTGGACGCATTATCGGACATACCAAAAAGCCCCAGGACCGTCCGCGCTTTTATCGCTGTCTCCTCCGCGCGACTTCGCCCGAACCCGGGCAGCAAGCGCATCCTTGCACGTGCTGTCAAGGGAGACCCTCTGATCATCCTTGAGGAGGCGACGGATGAGGACGGCGCTCTGTGGTACCGTGTTCAGCTAGAGCGAGATGGGAAAGAGGGCTGGCTAAGCGGCGCCCAAGTCGAAAAGACAGAACTAAGCGAATAAGCCCCGGATCATTTGTTTAAAGTCTTCACCAGTGGCTTCGCCTTCGACGAATTTGTGCCATCTGCTTTTCCCTATTCAGGTCCTTTAGCCGTTGTCGTTCGCAACCTAACGGCAACGGCTCAATTCCTCTATCTACCGCCTGTCCGCAGAGCTAGACTCCCAATCGAACCCCTCAAGCATCCGCACGCAGGGAAAGTGTGCGATGCTCAGAGCTATGCAATGCGACGCTCGTCCTTGTGCTGCGCCTCCTCGCAGCATAGGCGGTACAGGAGCTCACGGTAGCTCAATCACTCCTTGGACGCCTCGTCAAGAAGGCTGTCCAGACGTTCGCGAAGCCCCGTCAGCTTCAGGCGACCCAGCAGAGCCATGAAATGCTCCTCATCAATCACCTGACTCATACCGCGGACACCGCCTCTTCGTACTCCGAGAGCGGACGGGCCAGTTCGTCCATTGGCAGAATCCTCGGCGCCTCCCTCTCCAAAAACTCCTTATCGCCCCGCTCCTCACGATAAAGAATCCCGCGATAATGCTCTTCCCTCGTGACCCTTTGGTGGCGGCCCGCATGAAGCGCATGACGCGCCACTTCCACATCGCTATGGAAAATCACGACCTCTGTCTCCGTCACCTGGACACGAACCCGTTTGCCCACGTGACCCCACGGCACGCTATAACGATTCGTGTCCACATCCACAAGGCAATCCGACTCCGCGGTCAACCAATTGAGCGAGGTGTCGTTCCATCTCCTCCCAGCTCGTGAACTCATGGCCCGCAATAGCGTTCCGCTTGACGTAGCCAACGCCGCTCTCCACCTCTTGCCCTTCGTCCGAGCCCGAAGAGGCGCACACGCACGAGGCACAAAGCCCCAGTAGCTCGCAAATGCCTTGAACTTCTCGTTCAACCTCAACTCGCGCGTCGCGCGGTTGTGCTCCGTCACCAGGGCTCGGGGATTGTCCGTAAGAACCTCTGCAGGGACACCTCCGAAGTAGGCGAATGCCCCCTCCATACCTGAAACCACGAATGCTGATTCTCGTGCTCGAACGCCTTGGCGTAAAGACGCCGTGAATACCCAAGCTTCGCAACGAAGAAATGGACCTTGACCCTCGTTCCACCGATAAGGACCAACTTCTCTCCAAAATCAGCCTGCATTTGTTTGCCAGGCGGGGTCTCAAACCGGACCGTCACCACTGCCTCTCGACGCAGTTCCTCCCGGTGAGGACGCATCGCGCGCTCCACCGTCCGCAGCGATACGGAGATCCCCTCCTCCGACTCCAGCTCCTGGCGGATGATGTCCGCGTTCCCGGCGTGCTGGAAGAACTTTGTCCGAAGCCAGTCCTCGTGACCCTGAAGGGACCGCTTACGCTCGCAGGTGCGCTCGTACTTGACAACGCCTCCGTTCCTAAGGTGTTTGCGAACCGTAACCCGACTCATGGAAAACTCCCGCGATATCCTGTGAATGCTCCACCCAAGAGAACGAAGACGCCTCAGGGCAGAGACTTCGTCTTGCTGTTTGATCTCTTCCTCACCCACCGACTGATGCAAGTTCTGTTCTGTCGATAGTTTGGCAGAGATTGTCTTGAAACTCACCTCCACGATCTTCCTGCTGGGAGGTGGGTCACTTTTTAATGTCGCATATGGGTTAATTTATCATGTCGCCTAACATCATCCCTTATAGGAAGGTTCGAAAGGCCTGCAGACGCAGATGATGTCATGAAGCTGATTGCGTTTCCATCCCTCTAAGGAAGGTTAAAAAGGTTTGGCATCGTGCATTGCAACTCCACGGTATCCTCGTTTCCATCCCTCTAAGGAAGGTTAAAAAGCCTGTCTGTGTTTATTGCACGTCGCTTTTCAAGGCTGTTTCCATCCCTTATAGGAAGGTTAAAAAGGACGTTTACACCGGAGCAGCTTGGGGACTACGAGGTGTTTCCATCCCTTATAGGAGTCTGTCGGACAATCAAGAACAAATGCCGGAGATAATGCCAGAGAAGGCCATAAATGCCTGAACATTTGGCAGTTATTTTCCGGCTTTGATATTATCCTGTTTTATATTGCCCCTTATGCGGCTGCCTTCGCCAAACTCAGCGTGAATATCCGCCTCAAATTGAAGGCTATGCACACAAGCCCCCATTCACCCGCAACGGCTTCAACTCCACGCAGTAAAAACTGCCGGAAGCCCATCACCGCTTTCACTATTCCAAATACAGGCTCTGACGTGGATTTTCGCTTACCGTACACAATACGGCCCTCTCGCGACCTTAGACGGTGCTCCATTTCTGTAACCGCATCAGCGTCGTCTGGTAGAGGCTCTAACTCGGCATTGCCTACACACAGTGGCAGATTATGTCTCTCCCGCCCCAGATTGATGAAGGGTTGTACTCCCATGGATTCACAGGCCTTCACATTGGACTCACTGTAATATCCGCTGTCCGCAAGCACTGTTTGAACCGTTCCCAACTCATCAGGCAAAGCCTTCAATCTTTCAAGTGCTGGCACAAGTTCCTGTTTGTCGTTCACATGCTGCGTTAAATGGTGCTCTACGATCAGTTTGCTCTCTACATCCACTGCTGCCTGCGCGTTATAGCTCTGTTCAAAACCGCCCCCCGGACTCCTTCATTATTCGCGATTCCTTGTCCGTAAGGTTCACCTGGTCCTTATCCCGAGGACCGGCAACAGGTGATTTCGGGCTCCTGCCGCGAGGCTTTCGGCCGGCCGCCTCCTGCTCTTTTCGCGCATGCATCTTCGCCTCGTACTCTGCCAGTTCCTGCCGGTATCTTTCTTTTGCGCGGCGATCAATCTCCGCCTTCACCTCCGCGATCTTTTTAAGACGAGCCTCGCGCCGCTTCAGTTCTGCTGGGATATCAAGGTCATCGGGCAGGTCGGAAGCATCCGCATCCTCTGCTTTCTTAAGCAGCTCTGCAACTTCGTTCTTCAGCTGCTCCTCAAGTTCGTTGGCGTACTTCCAACTCAATGCCTTGTGCTTTGAGGCGTTGGCATGGATCTTTGTTCCGTCCAAACTAACTCGCCCCAGCTTCAGCAGATTCATCTCACAAGCGATTTGGAGAATACTCACAAACAGGCCGTTCAGTTCTTCCAAAAACTGTCGGCGAAAATTCGCAATTGTGTCATGATCCGGGTGCTCGTTACAAGCAATATAACGGAACGCTACGGAGTCATAGGTCGCCTGCTCCAGTTTACGGCTGGAAAAAACCCCTGTAGCGCATCCATAAAACAGGAGCGCTGTGAGCATTTTAGGGTGATAGGCGTCGGAACCTCGCCTGGCATAGGCGTCCTGAATGGCGCTGAGGTCTAACTGTTCGACGATCTCAACGATGAATCTCGCAAGGTGATTTTCAGGAAGCCAATCATCCATGCTGGGTGGAAGAAGAAACAGAGTACCCCGGTCCACACTGCGAAATTTACCTGCCATTAAGAACATCTGCCCTTCACCATAAATTCGATGGAAAATTACTCACTCCAAGCCTTTAGCTATTTTACATCATCCCAGAACCAGCGTATAGTCCGACAGACTCCTAGGAAGGTTAAAAAGTGGTGTTGACGACGCTCGCCTGCCAGGGGAGAGGGTGTTTCCATCCCTTATAGGAAGGTTAAAAAGGACCGTCCGGGCGCTTGGCTACAGCCTGGAGATGGAGTTTCCATCCCTCTAAGGAAGGTTCGAAAGAATTGGGAAGAGTTATTGGGCGTCGAGGCAGGCCAGGTTTCCATCCCTCTAAGGAAGGTTCGAAAGGAAATATGCAGAAACGCACCTCGTAACAGACATGCAGTTTCCATCCCTCTAAGGAAGGTTCGAAAGAGAATGATGAATACCAGGAGCGTGCTATTTCGCGCCGTTTCCATCCCTCTAAGGAAGGTTCGAAAGGACGTGACACATTTTCGCGATCTTTTCGGCGGTTGTAGTTTCCATCCCTCTAAGGAAGGTTCGAAAGGAGGGTATTGAGGTGAAGCCCTCGACCGTGAAAAAAGTTTCCATCCCTCTAAGGAAGGTTCGAAAGCACTTGCTATCGAGTGGTACGAAAACGGTTTTCTTAGTTTCCATCCCTCTAAGGAAGGTTCGAAAGCCTCGGGTTGCGGCGGTTTCAACATACCGCACAACACGTTTCCATCCCTCTAAGGAAGGTTCGAAAGGTCGTGGACGTCCGATAAAGTTCTCAACAGCGATTTTGTTTCCATCCCTCTAAGGAAGGTTCGAAAGAAAGCTCTGATATCAACGTTTTTGCCGTGTTTCAGGTTTCCATCCCTCTAAGGAAGGTTCGAAAGCTCTACAGCCACAAAAGCGTTATGGGCACAGTATTAGTTTCCATCCCTCTAAGGAAGGTTCGAAAGGGAATTGGATAAGCGTTATAGCTCATACCTTCCCATGTTTCCATCCCTCTAAGGAAGGTTCGAAAGAGAGGCTGGCTGATACATATTCAGTTCCTTTCATGAGTTTCCATCCCTCTAAGGAAGGTTCGAAAGGGATTTCGGCCATGTCGCCATCCGCCATGATGTCCTCGTTTCCATCCCTCTAAGGAAGGTTCGAAAGTGCAGTCAAGCTCCTCAAGCTGTGGAACTGGTTCGAGTTTCCATCCCTCTAAGGAAGGTTCGAAAGAAGGATATAGGCCCCAACATGATTTATATTCGGAGCATGTTTCCATCCCTCTAAGGAAGGTTCGAAAGAGAGCTTGCGGCATGTTTCGACGAGTTCGGGAACTGTTTCCATCCCTCTAAGGAAGGTTCGAAAGGCTAAACGATGGACCTACAGGCAGATGTTGAGGGAGTGTTTCCATCCCTCTAAGGAAGGTTCGAAAGGACACTAGAGTTAGCAGATGTAGACAGCCAGCTTCCGTTTCCATCCCTCTAAGGAAGGTTCGAAAGCGCTCGCCGTCGTTCGGAGCCAGGAAGTGTTCATGACGTTTCCATCCCTCTAAGGAAGGTTCGAAAGCTCTTCCCAGCTTGCTTCTTGTCTGGACTGTTTCGGGTTTCCATCCCTCTAAGGAAGGTTCGAAAGCGAATGCCGCCACATCATCGGCGGAACGACGTACACGTTTCCATCCCTCTAAGGAAGGTTCGAAAGGGATTATATCCGTTTCGCGCTCGCTGTTGTC
>JAAYOR010000072.1 GCA_012520235.1 Fretibacterium sp. | reverse complement strand
TTATATCCAATCACCGCGCGGCGCGGGCTGGGTCAAGTTCTGGGCTCGAAGAGATGCAGTGACACATGGAGAGTATTGAAAGATTGATTTTTATTGACATTGACGATAACACAGACTCTGGTACACAGACAAACAAAGGCGCCCCCGAAGGCCGAGGGCGCCTTTGTTTGGGCAGGGAGGCTTTAGGAGGCTCTCAGGGGGTTTGAGTGGATGCGGAGCACCTGCACTCGGTCTCCCTTGTTCAGCCGCTCCGTTCCGGCGGGGACGTCAATGAGGACGTTGCAGGCCGCCACGTTGGCGATCATGCCGGGGGAGTCCCCTGTGGGCAGGGTCACTTGTCCGTCGTTCAAGGTCGCCCTCAGGAACCTGCGGACGGGGCTCCTCTTGGGGTAGTCGCAGCCCATGAGGGCGGTCTCTTGGCAGGGCAACAGGGAGGGCGTGAGCGTCAGGCGTGCCAGGATGGCTCGGACGAAGAGGTGGAAGTTCACAACCGCCGCGAAGGGATTGCCCGAGAGGGAGGCCAGAACGGTCTGGCGTCCGCGCCCCACGTGGTTGACCATGACGGGTGAGCCGGGGCGGATTTTTACCCATCGGAAGATCGTCCGGGCCTCCAGCAGGTCGAGCGCGTCGTGGAAGATGTCGAGGTCGCCGGTTGAGACGCCGCCTGAGGTCACGATGAGGTCATAGCCCGCGAGCGGTCCGGCGATGAACGAGGCGACTCTTGCCGGGTCATCGGGTTGGATGCCGTGGTTCTCGGCTGCGAACCCCAGCTCCGCCAGGGCAAAAGTCAGGGTGAGGGCGTTGGACTCGTAAATCTTTCCGGGCGCCAGTGCCTCCGGAGGGACGGTGCGGGCGACCAGCTCGTCCCCTGTGGAGAACACCGCGATCCTGGGCCTGCGTCGGACGCGCACGGTCTCAAACCCGTTGGAGGCCAGGGCTCCGATGGAGCGCCAGTCCAGCCTTGTCCCGGTCCTGACGAGGAGGCTCCCCTTTGCGGAGTCCTCGCCCCGAAAGCAGATATTCTCGTGTTCCTTCAGGGAGTACTTCAGGGTGATGCGATCGCCGTGTTCCTCGACCCTCTCGAAGGGGGTAACGCAGTCGGCGCCCTGAGGGATGGGGGCCCCGGTCATCAGACGCACGGCTGTGCCGGGGGTCAGGGTGAGAGCGGAGGTGCGCCCGGCTTGAACTGTGTCGATGACAGAGAGGGTGACGGGCTGTTCCGCCGCCGAGGCGACGTCGACGGACCTCAGAGCGTAGCCGTCCAGCGGGGAGCGGTCGAAGGGCGGGAGGTCGAGGACGGCCTTCACGTCCTCGCTGAGGATTCGGCCTCGTGAGTCCTCCAGGGACACCGTCTCCACGTCCTTAATCGGCAGGATCTCCTCCGTGATGGCCTCCAGGGCTTTTTCCAGCTCCAGCCCCATCAGACCCTGTTCTTTTTCTCTTCTGAAATCTCTCATTCCGCCTGGGCTCCTTTCCTGACGTCGTCCCCGCTCGTCGGGGTCCCGCTGCCTTCCTGCCGGCTGGCAAGTAATTCCTGAGCTCTGCGATAGTCGTCCATCGTGTTGACGTTGAGGAAGGAGCGTGGGTCCAGAGGGAATGGGCAGTCCTCCGGACGGACAGCCCGCACCCTCAGCGGCTCCTCCAGGAGCGTAAGGACCCGCTTTTGCCCGGCGGCCAGGAGCCGGCCCGTCGCGGCTGAGACCGTCCTGCGATACAGGGCACAGAAGGGCTCCCATCGTCCCTCGACCTGTGGCAATACTATATCCGCCTCGTCGCGGAGCGAGAGCAGGAGGGGGAAGAGGCGAGGGTCCAGCAGAGGGGTGTCGCAGGAGAGGACGAGCACAAAGTTCCCGGAGGCGTGGGTGAGGGCGGAGTGAAGGCCTCTCAGGGAGCTACGCTCGTCCCCATCGACGTCCGGGACGAAGCGGAGTCCCCGCGCCGCCTCCGCTCC
The DNA here is from genome assembly GCA_012520235.1 of Fretibacterium sp. Lineage (GTDB taxonomy): Bacteria > Synergistota > Synergistia > Synergistales > Aminobacteriaceae > JAAYOR01. The sequence continues at coordinate 22,829 of JAAYOR010000072.1, read as the reverse complement.
ACCGGATCGGCCTACCACCAGGAGCTCATCCGCGAACGGCGCTACTTTGTCCACAACCCACTGCAACAGAGAGCGTCCCTCCAGCTTCAACAGGGCCTTGTCCTCTCCTATCCGGGAGGAGGCCCCTCCAGCTAAAACGGCCGCCGTGACGGCGGCCGCAATGTCAAAAAAGTCAAAACGGTTGTTGTTCATAGTAGACTCAAAGTCAGCAATTGTCACTCCTGGGGTTCCACGAGCTCCGTCAGGCGGACGAAGCGATCGATCTCCGAGGGGTCGTAGTCGGTCTTGACTTTCTCCACCTGGACCGCGGCGATCTTGTACTCGGCCGTCAGAGTGACTGGGTCATAGGCGTCTATGGTCAGCTCATTGGTGGGCGACTCCTTGAAATGCAGGGTCATGAAGAGCGAGCCGGGCTTGACCTTGTCCGTGACGGTCACTCGGGTGACCACAGAGCCCCGCCGCGAGGTGACCCGCGCCAGGTCCCCCTCGGCAAGCCCCAGTTCCCTGGCGTCCTCGGGGTTCATCTCCGCCATCTCACAGGGGACGATGGCGTCCAGGGTCGGGGAGAAGCGCGTCATGACGTTGTAGTGCTCCAGGCGGCGGCCCGTGATGAGCAGCGTCGGGTAGTCCTTACAGACCGGCTCGGCAGGCTCCACGTGATCAATGGGCGTCATCTTCGCCTTGCCTATGGAGAAGCCGTCCTTGTGGAGGTAGGGTGTCCCCGGATGGTCTTCAGTCGGGCAGGGCCATTGGAGCCCGGTGGTGCCGAGGCGTTCGTAGGTCATGCCCCGGTACATGGGCATGGCAGCCCGGATCTCTTCGAAGATCTCCTCGGAGCTGGTCCAGTCGAAGCCCTTTGCTCCCATCTCCCGGGCTATTCGGGCGATGATCGTCCAGTCGACCCGAGCCTCGCCCGGGGGCTCAACAGCCTTGCGGACTCGCTGCACCCGACGCTCGGAGGCGGTGAAGGTGCCATCCTTCTCCGCGTAGCAGGTAGCAGGGAAGATGACGTCCGCAAACCGGGCGGTCTCCGACATGAATATCTCCTGGACGACCACAAACTCCATGGCCTCAAACGCTTTTTTGACGTGGTTCGCGTTCGGGTCGCTCATGACAGGGTCCTCGCCCATAACGTACATGGCCTTGAGGGTCCCGTCAAGGGCGGCGTCGAACATCTCGGGGATCATCAGGCCCTTGTCGGAGGAGAGCGAACAGCCCCAGAGCTCCTCGAAAAAGGCACGGTGCTCCGGGTTGGCGACCTTTTTGTAGCCCGGGAGGTCCGTGGGCAGGGCTGCCATGTCGCAGGCTCCCTGCACGTTGTTCTGCCCCCGAAGCGGGTTGATCCCCGCATTGGGGAAGCCGACGTGCCCCGTCAGCAGGGCCAGGTTTGCGAGGCTCTTGACGTTGTCCGTGCCGCAGATGTGTTCGGTGATGCCCAGGGTGTAGAAGATGCCTGCCTTTTTGGTGGTCGCGTAGAGCCGGGCCGCCTCCTGCAGCTTCTCGACGGGGATTCCGGTGAGGGAGGCCACCCGTTCGGGCGTGTAGGCCTCTATCGTCTTCAGCAGCTCCTCGTAGCCCTCGCAGCGCTCACGGATGTAGGCCTCGTCCTGAAGGCCCTCTTTGACGATGATGTGCATCAGGCCGTTGATCAGGGGGATGTCCGTCCCGGAGCGGAGCGGGAGCCACAGATCCGCCATGGCGGCGAGCTCCGTGCGGCGGGGGTCGATGACGATCAGCTTTGTCCCGTGTCGCACCGCCTGTTTCATCTTGATGCCGATGACGGGGTGTGCCTCCGTGGTGTTGGACCCGATGACAAAGAGCAGGTCTTCGTCCAGGATCTCATTGACGGAGTTCGTCATGGCGCCGCTTCCCAATGTAGTCGCAAGACCTGCGACTGTGGGAGCGTGTCAGGTCCGGGCGCAGTGGTCGACGTTGTTGTTTTTGAGCGCCACCCTCATGAATTTTTGAAAGACGAAGTTGTCCTCGTTGGTGCAACGGGCGGACGAGAGCCCTGCGACGGAGTTTGGCCCGTGCCTGGCGACGATCTCCGACAGGCGTCTGGCGGTGAGTTGGATGGCCTCGTCCCAGGAGGCTTCACGAAACTTCCCGTTCTCCCTGATGAGGGGGTGCTTCAGCCGGTCGGGGCTGTGGATGAGGTCGGTGTGGAAGCGCCCTTTGACGCAGAGCTGTGTCCCGTTGATGGGGGCGTCCTCCGCGGCTGTGACCCCGACGACGTGGCCGGTCTTGATGTTGACGTTGAGGTCAAAGTTGCAGCCCGTGCCGCAGAAGGGGCAGGTGGTGCGCACCTTCTTGAGCTCCCACGGGCGCGTCCCGACGAACTGCTTGTTGGTAAGGGCGCCCACGGGGCAGGCGGTGATGCACTGGCCGCACATCCGGCAGAAGTCGCGGGCGATGGGGCGGTCGAAAGCCGTGGTGACGGTGGACTCCACCCCGCGGCCTGCGAAGTCGATGGCGTTCGTCACCTGGATCTCCCGGCAGACCCGGACGCACTTGCCGCACTTGATGCATTTGTTCTGGTCCCGGATCATCACAGGGTTCGCATCGTCCAGAGGCAGGTTGGGGACGAGGGAGGGATAGGTGCTCTCCTTGACCCCATACTCGTAGCAGAGCTCCTGAAGCTTGCAGTTGCCCACCTTCTCGCAGGTCAGACAATCCTGCGGGTGGTTGCCCAGGATGAGGTTGAGCAGCTCGCGACGGTAGCGGATGAGCCGCTCCGTCCTGGTCTTCACGGACATGCCCTCCCGAACCAGAGTGGAACAGGCGGTCACGAGCTTCTTTGAGCCCTCTACCTCCACAAGGCACATCCTGCACCCTGAGAAGGCGGTGAGGTGTTTGTCATAACACAGGTTGGGGATCTCAATCCCCACCTTGCGGGCGGCCTCAATGATGACGGTCCCCTCCGGAACTTCAACGCTTTTGCCGTCTATAATCAGTTTAACCAGTTTCGGCACGTCAGACCCCCTCCTCTTTGCGGCGGAGAACCCTCCGCCCTCCCCGGGGCTTTCGCCCCGCCTCATTCTCCGCGACTGCCCTGAGAGGAGCCAAGGGCCTCTCGCAGGTTGGGCGGACGCAAGCAAGCAAACAAGCAAAAAATTCCTCTCGGGACTGCCAAGAGGATGCTCAAAACTAAGACAAAATTTGCGCACAATTTTTTCGGCGTCACAGAGCAGATTGTGTTGCCACGGAGAACACGAAGAAAAATAAGCGCTACAATAGAGTTGGCTTCAGGGTAATCAGATCTTTATTGTATCACAGGCGTGTGAAAATAATAACTCAACAAACCTCTGGTGTCATTGCTCTGTGATAATTGTAGCTTCGCTATAAGCAGGAGTGAATGGCCCTGTCTCAGAGCAATGACAGGCGGAAAATCCACCTTGAATGAGCTGTTTTCAGATGTTACAATAGCCAGATAAATATAGAGGATTTCTTCCTCCATTACAGGCTCATTTTGAAAGGATTAAGACCATGAGGACCATGGACAGCCCTGAATTGAATCAGGAGCAGGGACCTGCCCCTGATTCACATGGTGATGAAGAAAAGTTAATCAAAACAAGGGATAAGCAGAAGAGGCTTTTGTCTCAGGTCGTTCAGGTATCTACAGTCGCCTGGACCACGATTGCCAATATCGCTGTTGGTGTTTTTTTAGGTCACTGGCTTGATAAACTTTTGGGTACGCAGCCCGTCTTTAGCATTTTGCTGTCTATTTCAGGTGTCGTAGCCAGTATCCTCTATATCTTCAGCTTTTCCCGCAAGCAGTAAGAAGGGATGTGGAGCCGGTATGAAACTATCTGCACAAGCAAAGCGTATGTTACAAGTCATCGTACTTGTCAATCTTGTCGCAGCGGTTGCCCTATCGCTCTACTATCGATCGGGGGATGTATTTCCGCATTTGTTGGGCCTAATCTTAGGGGGGCTCGTAAGTGTCGCGATGGTCATCCTCCTGGAGAAAACCGTAAACAAGATTATCTATGGAAAAAAGATGCCCGCCGGTTTTGCACAGCTCAGTTACCTGCTGCGGTTTGCCCTGGCCCTTTTCGCACTCCTCGTCGGCTCAATGGTGGAAAGCATAAGCCTGCTCGGGGTCATCATAGGAATATTCTCCTACCAGATCGGAACCTACAGCCTGGGCTCAACCCTGAGCAACAAACAAAAACAGATAAAGGATGAAATGTCCGGCGCTGGTGAGAAAGAAGAAGCTGATAAGAAAGAAGAATAGGAAAGATTTTCTACAAGGGTGATTGCCTTTGGATCTCTATGTTTCAAATTATGCCGTTCTACATATCTTCGGGATAGATATCTGGATAACCGAAACCATCGTCAACACCTGGCTTGTCATCGGCATTTTGACGATGGTAGGCATCGTCTTTCGCATTGCTATGAGGAACCCCGAGACGGTGCCGAAAGGGTTACAGAATATAGCCGAGATAGTGGTGGAGACCTTCAGGAATTTCGTGCTCTCATCTGTCGGGCCCGGTCTGGTCTTCCTTGCCCCGTGGTATTTTGCCATCGCCTCCCTCATGCTGTCGTCGGTTTTCTTAAGCCTCCTGGGCTTCAGGTCACCGACGGCGGACTGGGTGACGACTTTCGCCATGGCTTTCTCCACCTTCTTCCTCATGATAGCTATGGGCATCAAGGTTAAGGGTTGGGTAGGCTATTTCAAGACCTTCCTTGTGCCGGGCTGGCCCTTTCTGCCCATAAATGTCATCGGAGAACTTGCCAAACCCGTTTCACTGTCCTTCCGTCTCTTCGGGAACATGCTTTCGGGCACCATCATCATCGCCATCTATAATTTCATAACCCCATGGTGGGCGTCCATCGGCGTGCCGGTTCTCCTCCATCTTATCTTTGATATATTTTTCGGGGTGCTGCAGACGTACATCTGTGTGACTATTTCGATGTCCTATGTAAACGATGCGGCGAACGGTTAACAGGTACATTAAAAAAATTCGAGAGAATCGAAAAGCAATACAACCAGGAGGAACCATCCATGGAATCTATTCAAGCATTATCAATCGTCATGGTGGGAGTACACATAGCAGCGGCCATTGCCCTGCTTAACGGGATCTTCACCACCTTCGGTCAGGGAAACATCACGTCAACCGCCATTGAGTCGATAGCAAGGCAACCCGAAGCCGCAGGTGAGATTCGTCCGGCGATGTTCGTGGGGCTTGCCATGGCGGAGACCTCGGGTATCTACGGTCTCCTTATTGCCATCATCATGCTCTATGCCAACCCGCTCGTGAACAAGTTCATTGAGGTCGCGTTTAAGCCTTAGAGAGTCGAGGAGATTCATGTGAAGGAAAGAGTATTGAGCTCTTCGAGCTTTCTGACCACTGCCGTCGCCGAGCTCCCGGAGGGGCGCGTCTTTGCCCTTGACGGGCAGACTTTTATTGGCGTGGCGATACAGATATTCAATATTGCCGTCATATGCATCATCTTGTACAAGCTCTTATACAAGCCGGCAAGCGATATCCTGAGCGCCAGGACGAAGCGGATTCAGGACCGTTTGGATGCGTTGGCGCAGAAGGAGGAAGAGGCCCAAGCCCTCCTCCTGGAATACAAGGAAAAATTGACTGGGGCGGATGAGGAATGCCAGCTCATGATCAGCAAGGCAAGGCATGAGGCCGAAGATGAGGCGCGGCGGATCATTGCCGAGGCTGAGGAAGAGGCCGAGAGGATCAAAGAGAATGCCGCCCTGGCAATGGAGAGAGAGCGTCAAATGCTTCATCGTGAGGCAAAGGACCATGTCATAGAGCTGTCTGTCCTCCTTGCCGAAAAGGCGCTGAAGGATTCCGTGAGCCCTGAAAGACAGGATAAGAAATTTGAAGAGAGCCTGAGGGAGCTAGGGGTAGCGTCATGGCAGGATTAGTCAAAAACTATGTACAAGCTCTGTTCGATCTGTCCGTAAAGGCGGGCGAGCTTGAGAAAAATATGGCTCTGGCGGAAGAGCTCAGCATCGACCTCCTCGGCAAAGAGAGGATGCACTATCTTCGGGATCCTGACGTCTTTGTGGAGGAAAAGAAGAAAAGGCTTGAGCAGGCATATAAAGATAAGCTCTCTGATGCCATGCGGTCTTTTCTCCTCCAGCTCCTTGCAGAAAATAAGATAGTCCTCCTGCCCGATATTCTGCCGGAGTTCATACGCGCCGCAAAGCGGCGCCTCGGGCATGTCGAAGCCCGCGTCAGCTCCGCCAAGCCCTTGGAAGATGAGGAAAGAGAGCGCATCCGTGCTCTGCTCGAAGAAAAGGTCGGGAAGCCCGTCAACCTGAGCTATTCCATAGATGAGAACCTGATCGCCGGTTTCTACATCAACATGAAGGGTAAGGTCTTCGAAGCAAGTGTGCGCAGCAAGCTCGACGACCTCAGGGAAAAGATAGGCAGGGAAGATTACGGTGCGTACGGAATCGAGGAGCTCAGCACTGTCATAAAAGAGCAAATCAAAGCCTATTCTCAGGAGTCGGAGTTTGAAGAGGTCGGAGTTGTGCTCACCGTGGGAGACGGGATCGCCAGGATCTATGGGCTCGATAACGTGATGAACGGGGAGCTGCTGCGGTTTTCAAACGGTGAATTCGGCATGGCGCTGAACCTTGAAGAGAGCGTGGTCGGTGCGGTTATCCTGGGTTCCGACCGCGGCATTGAAGAAGGCGACCTTGTGAAATTAACGGGGCGCATGATGGAGGTTCCTGTCGGAGACGCCATGTCCGGGCGCATTGTCAATGCCCTCGGGCAGCCCATCGACAATCTCGGAGAGATTGTAGCCGACAAGCACCTGCCGATTGAGCGGCAGGCGCCTACGGTCATCATGAGGCGTGAGGTCAACAGGTCTCTTGAGACGGGGCTCAAGACGATTGACGCCCTCGTGCCCATAGGAAAAGGGCAGCGTGAGCTGATCGTCGGCGACCGTCAGACAGGGAAGACCGCCATAGCCATCGATACCATCCTGAACCAAAAGGGCAAGAATGTGAGATGTGTCTATGTCGCTATCGGGCAGAAGTCGTCGACGGTGGCGAGGATTCAGAGCCGCCTGAGAGAGCAGGGGGCGATGGACTATACCACCATCGTCTTTTCGTCTGCGTCCGACTCGTCCCCCCTTCAGTATATTGCTCCTTATGCAGGTTGCTCCATAGCCGAATACTGGATGGAGAAGGGGGAGGACGTCCTGATTGTATACGACGACCTCTCCAAGCATGCGGTTGCCTACCGTACCATCTCCCTGCTTTTGGGACGCCCGCCGGGGCGTGAGGCATATCCGGGCGACGTCTTCTTCCTTCATTCCCGTCTCCTGGAGCGGGCGGCAAACATGGCCGAAAGATACGGCGGCGGCTCGCTCACGGCCCTTCCGATTGTTGAGACGCAAGAGGGCGACATCTCCGCCTATATCCCGACCAATGTCATTTCTATTACGGACGGTCAGATATTCCTTGAGGCGAACCTCTTCAATAACGGCTTCAGGCCTGCCATCAATCCGGGGTTGTCGGTCTCCCGCGTAGGCGGCAGCGCTCAGCATCCGGCCATGCAAAAGCTTGCCGGGCCCCTGCGCATTGAGTATGCGCAGTTCAATGAGCTTGCGGCTTTTGCGCAGTTCGGGTCGGACCTGAACCCCGAGACACAGGCACAGCTGAATCACGGCGAGCGAATCCGTGAGGTCCTCAAACAGCCGCAGTATGAGCCGCTGGATGTCAGTCATCAGATAATGATCCTCCACGCGCTTACGCAGGGCTGCATGGAATCAGTCGGGATAAATCAAATCGGAACGTTCCAGCATGCCCTCATCCACATGGCGCAGAAGCGGGACCGGGAGCTCACCCGAGAGATTCGCGAGGCAGGCAGCCTGACGGATGATCTGAGGAGGCGGATAGACCTCCTTGTCGAGGCGCTTAAAGAAGAAAAATTTTCACCTCTGCTGACCAGCTCTCCTGAAGAGGAGCCTGGCCTATGAGCTCTACACGGGAAATCAAGCAGAGGATCAAGAACATCGAATCCGTGGAACAGCTTGTCCGAGCCATGTACATGGTCGCCTCGACCCAGCTCAGGCACTGCAACAATAAGCTCATCGGGGTGGATCCGATCGTGAAGGAGCTGCGGAGGAAGATGGATGAGCTTGCGAGCGTCGATGCCGTGCGCGGCCTTCCATATTATGAGGAGCGCCCTATCCGCAATTCACTCTACCTCGTCTTTACGGGGGACCGGGGACTTGCAGGCGCCTACAACAGCAGGGTGGAAAAATTTGCCACCGATAAGATGAAGGGCAAGCACGAGAAAATTGTCGCCATCGGCTCATATGGAAGCAAGTTCTTTCAAAAAAACGAGAAAAATGTCATCCATGAGATCGCTCGTCTGCCGAACTCAAGGATCTATTACAAGTCGGAGGAGATTGCGAAGCTGCTGGTGAAGTCTTTTCTGGAGAGGTAAAGCGACGAGGTCTTTCTCGTCTACACGGAGTTCGAAAATGTCCTGAGCTCAAAGCCGAAGATCGAACGCATCCTGCCCCTCCGGCTGAAAGAGGCGAAGCTGAGCTATGAAATATTTGAGCCCGGCCTTGAACCTTATGTCGATAACCTGGTTCTTTTCTACACGCATATGACCATCTTCAGGGCCTTTGCGGAGGCGAAGACATCGGAGCAGGCTGCCAGGATGCTTGCCATGGACACCGCAGGCACCAACGCGAAGGACCTGGTGGAGGCTCTGCAGAGAAAATTGAACCGCCAGCGCCAGCAGGAGATCACTCAGGAACTTGCAGAAATTGCAGGGCAGAGACAGTAGAGGAAGAAGCATGAGCGAGAAGAAAAAAGGACGCATCACACAGATTATAGGCGCAGTTGTCGACGTCCACTTTGAGGGGCCTATGCCAGCTCTCTACAATGCCCTTGAGGTAAAGACGGACTTCACGGCGCAACAGGCGGGGCTTGGCGAGGATACTTCGGAAAAACAGACACACGTGATCGTCCTTGAGGTTGTTCAACACAAGGGTGACGGCTGTGTGCGTTGCATTGCCATGCATCCGACAGATGGTCTGCGCCGCAGCATGGAGGTCCTTGACACCGGGGCGCCCATCAGCGTGCCGGTCGGGGATAAGGTGCTGGGCCGCATGATGAATGTGCTTGGTGAAGGCATTGATGGGGAAGCGACGGTTGAAGCGGAGGAGTATTGGCCGATTCACAGACCTGCGCCGGAGCTGATAGAGCAGGTTCCCACACCTGAGATTTTAGAGACGGGCATCAAGGCAGTCGACCTGTTGTGCCCCTTTGCAAAGGGTGGGAAGATCGGTCTCTTCGGCGGCGCCGGTGTCGGTAAAACCGTTCTCATCATGGAGCTGATCAATCGAATAGCGACGGAGCATGGCGGATATTCCGTCTTTGTCGGTGTCGGCGAAAGGACCCGCGAGGGCAACGATCTCTATTACGAGATGCGAGAATCCGGCGTTCTGGATAAGACTGCCCTGGTCTTCGGACAGATGAATGAGCCGCCCGGCGTCCGCATGAGGGTAGGGCTTTCCGGTCTGACCATGGCGGAGTATTTCCGTGACGAACACCGCCAGGACGTCCTCCTCTTCATCGATAATATCTATCGCTTTGTGCAGGCGGGTTCCGAGGTCTCGGCGCTGCTCGGGAGAACGCCTTCGGCGGTCGGTTACCAGCCGACGCTTGCGGAAGAGATCGGGCAGCTCCAGGAGAGGATCACCTCGACCAACAAAGGCTCTATCACATCGGTTCAGGCTATTTATGTCCCCGCAGACGACTTCACCGACCCTGCGGCGGCGACAACCTTTGCCCATCTGGACTCGACGACGATACTATCCCGCTCCATAGTCGAGCAGGGCATTTATCCGGCGGTGGAACCCTTGGCGTCAAGTTCGCGCATGCTTGAGCCGGACATCGTCGGCCATGAGCACTACAATGTGGCGCGGGCAGTCCAGAACATCCTCCAGAGATACGAAGACCTCCAGGACATCGTCGCCATCCTTGGGATTGACGAGCTCTCCGAAGAGGACCAAAATACGGTCAGCCGGGCGAGGAAGGTTCAGCGCTTCCTCTCCCAGCCCTTTGTCGTGGCGGAGAAGTTCACTTCAATAGAGGGCAAGCATGTGCATATTTCAGACACGGTGCGGGGCTTCAGGGAGATACTTGAAGGCAGGTATGACCACATTGCGGAGCGCTACTTCATGAATGCCGGTAGCATCGAAGATGTTACCTCGCGCTATGAAGAAGCCCGGAAAGAATAAAAAGATGGAACTGTTTGGTTCGGCGCCGGCAAAGCTGCAACTGAATATTCTAACGCCCAGGGGTGTCAAGTTCGAGCGCAAGGCGGACTACCTCTCCCTGCGCGCTATCGACGGAGAATTGGGCATCCTGCCGAACCATGCCCCTATGACTGCCATCCTGGGAGACGGCATCCTCCGAATTCGGAACAACGGGTGGGAGGAGAAGCTGGCTCTCTTTGAGGGCATTGTCGAGGTCAGGAACAACGTCGTTAATATCTATACCACCATCGCTCAGCGGCCCGAAGAAATCGATATGGAAAGGGCTCGTCGGGAAAAAGAGGATGCTGAAGCCGACCTCCGGGGAGAGGCTAAGGACCTTGATATACAGGCCTGCCTGCTCCTGATCCGTCGTGCCCTTGTGCGCCTGGAAGTCGGTGTCCATTCGGGTGACCGGGGCTATTTCGAAGATATTGATGCGGACGCGGATATGGACGAAATTTAGACGGCGAAAGGCGAGAGGCAATAGAAACTGTCGATAGCTGAATCAGGCTGTTTTTACTGCGAAGTTTGAGATAATAATGCTCGTTCGTTATTGAGGGCAGGGTCTGGGTGTTTCCGCTAATGTCTGGTGGCCCTATGCTAGCTGTTTTTAGTGGCTTATAAAAAATTGGGGGTGGCGCGTGTGGCGGAGTTCGTGTTCGATCTGGAGAAAAACGCCGATAAAATTCAGCAGTTCAAGGCTTTCATGGAGACCCAAAAGCAGCGCAAGGGGGCGCTGATGCCGGTCCTTCAGGACGCTCAGAGCCGATTTGGCTATCTCCCCAAGGAAGTCATGGAGATGATCGCCGAAGGGCTGAAGGTCCCGATGTCGGAGATCTACGGAGTTGCGACCTTTTACTCTCAGTTTACCTTCTTCCCCAAGGGGGAGTACGACATCAGCGTGTGCCTCGGGACGGCCTGTTACGTCAAAGGGGTTGAGAGCGTGCTGGAGGCCCTGGAGGAGGAGTTGGGGATCAAAGCGGGCGAGACCACGCCCGACCTCCAGTTTTCCATCACTCCGACGCGTTGCCTGGGCGCCTGCGGGATAGCGCCGGTCGTCAGCGTGAACGGGGAGCTGCACGGGCACATGTCGAAGGACACGGTCAAAGAGCTCCTCGACTCGTACCGGTGCAAGAACAAACAGAGCTGAACAGAGCTGAGGGGGTCGAACAAATGATCACGACGGAACGGGATCTCATCACGATAGAAAACCTGCGCGAGGTGCGGGAGCGCGCACGCGTCAAACTGGACGGGAGGCTGAAGGGGGTCTCCGGGATAGCTGCCTGGGAGGGCGGCTACAAGCTGACGGGGCCTTTTTACGAGAAACAGCAGCGGGTGGTCCTGAGGAATTGCGGAATCATAGACCCTGAGAACGTGGAGGAGTACGTGGCTCTGGGCGGCTACTCCGCTCTGGCGATGCTCCTGAAGGACTGGGACCCCAAGCGCGTCATCGATGAGATGACCCGCTCCAACCTCAGGGGCCGGGGCGGTGCCGGGTTCCCGACGGGCAGAAAATGGGCCGAGGCGTACCGGCACGACGTGCCTCAGAAGTACATAATCTGCAACGCGGACGAGGGCGACCCCGGCGCCTTCATGGACCGGTCCGTGCTAGAGGGCGACCCGCACTCTGTGCTGGAGGGCATGGCCATCGCAGGCTACGCCGTCGGGGCCGACATGGGGTTCATCTACGTCCGCGCGGAGTATCCTCTGGCGGTGGAGCGTCTGCGCACCGCCATTGCTGAGGCCCACGAGCGCGGGCTGCTGGGAGAGCGCATCCTCGGCTCGGACTTCTCCTTTGACATCGAGCTGAGGCTGGGTTCCGGGGCCTTCGTCTGCGGTGAGGGTACTGCCCTGATGGAGTCCATCGAGGGCAAGAGGGGGATGCCCCGGACGAAGGTCTACCGCACCTCGCACAGAGGGTTGTGGGATTGTCCCACCATCATCAACAACGTGGAGACCTTTGCCAACGTCCCGGTGATCCTTGAGAAGGGCGTCGACTGGTTCCTGGGCATCGGGACAGAGGACTCACCCGGCACCAAGGTCTTCTGCATCGTGGGCAAGGTCAACAACGCCGGCCTGGTGGAGGTGCCCATGGGGACCACCATCAACGAAATAGTCTACGGCATCGGAGGCGGCGCGGCTGACGGGCGTGAGGTGAAGGCGGTGCAGACCGGAGGCCCTTCGGGAGGTTGTATCCCCAAAAGCCTCTTTGACACGCCCGTGGATTTTGGCTCTCTGGCCCGGATAGGGTCCATCATGGGCTCGGGCGGCATGGTTGTGATGGACGACACGGACTGCATGGTGGACATCGCACGGTTTTTCCTGGACTTCACCGTCGACGAGTCTTGCGGCAAATGTGTGCCCTGCCGCGAGGGCACTAAGAGGATGCTGGAGCTGCTGGAGAAGATCACGAAGGGTAAGGGGGAGGAGGGTGACCTGGAGGCCCTGAGCGAACTGGGCGAGGTCATCACCTCAACGTCCCTCTGCGGTCTGGGGCAGACGGCGGCGACGCCGGTCATAAGTACACTGCACTATTTCCGCAGTGAGTACGAGGCCCATGTCCGTGACAAAAAATGTCCGGCCCACTCCTGCAAAGAGCTCCTGGAGTACTTCATTACGGAGAAGTGCATCGGCTGCACGAAGTGCGCGCGCGTCTGTCCGTCGGCCTGTATCTCGGGCAAGGTGAAGGAGCGTCACGTCATTGACGCCTCCAGATGCGTCAAGTGCGGTGCTTGTCAGGCGGCCTGTCCGACCGGCGCCATCATCAAACAGTAGGTGCGCCATGAAGAACGTCACCCTGACTATCAACGGCAAAACCCTGTCCGTCCCATCCGGGACCACGGTCTTTGATGCCGCCCGGTCGCTGGGCGTGGAGATCCCGGCGCTCTGCCATCATGAGAGTCTGCCGGTCGTCTCGGCCTGCCGCCTCTGCCTCGTGGAGGTGGAGGGGAGCCGCAAGCTTCAGACCTCTTGCTCGCTCCTGGCCACCGACGGCATGAAGGTTCAAACCGAGACGCCGCGCCTGATTAAATATAGGCGCGCCATCCTGCAGCTGTTGCTGGACAGCCATCCCAACGACTGTCTTACCTGCCAGAAGGCGGGGGAGTGCCTCTTGCAGAAGTACGCCTATCAATACGGCGTGACCTTCCGCGAACACGACGGGGCGCGACGGCCCGCGCAGACGGACCTCTCCAGCCCCTACATCGTAAAGGACGACAGCAAGTGCATCCTGTGCGGACGCTGCGTGCGCACCTGCGATCAGGTGGAGAAGGAGCGCCAGGTCCTGGCCTTTGCCGGGCGCGGCTATGCGACGCGCATCGTGGCTGACGACGACAAGACGCTTGAGACCTCCAAGTGCGTCTCCTGCAACCGCTGCGTCTCCCTCTGCCCCGTGGGCGCGCTTCTGGATCGCCGCATCATGGGCAAGGTGCGGCCCTGGGAGGCCGAGGTGCGGGTCAAGGAGTGTCGCTCTTGTGACTACGGTTGTCATTTCGACGTCTACTATAAGGACGGAAAGGCAGTGGCTGTCAAAGCTCGAGCCCCCGAACCTGGCCGCCCTCTGTGCCTCAGAGGACGGCTCATGACGGAGCTCCTGTGGCTGGAGCGCCCCGACACTCCCTGGCGCAAGATAGGCGGGAAGTTCGTCAAAGCCTCGTGGGTCAAGGTGCTGGGCCTGCAAAGGCTGATTGACAAGATGGAGCTGCTTGATGCTCCTGGAGACCGGCAGTAAGAGGAAGTAAACTGTTACTTCCTCTTACTGGGCACCGGCTACCTATCGGTCGCCGTTAGTTGGCCGTTAGCCACGCCTCTGCCCCAGACCCCGCCAGAGGACTAATCCTCTGGACTCCTGTCGTTCATTTGAAAAGGGTCAAGGAAACTTGTTCCCTTGCGGGTGTGGGCGTGGAGCGAACCCACGGTTTTTGCCCTGTGGTTTTTGGGGAACCTTCTGTTCCCTTGCGAATACGGGCCTCTTTTGAGGCCTTCTTTGTTTTTCACGTCGTGGTTTGCTTTTGAGCTTGATTTTTTTCGGAGTTTTCTTTAAGGTTAAAGCTCTTGGGGCTTTCTCCTTCCCCTAGGAGTGGCTCAGATTGGGTTTAGATACGAGCTTTTCGGGGGGATGGGTCGGATGAGTTGCGGGAGCGTAGATAAGAAAAAAGCACTGGAGGACGTCCTGCGCAGTCTGGTCCGGGCGGCTGTCGCGCTCTCGGGAGGGGTGGACAGCGCCTTCCTGGCTGCTGTGACCCGGAAGGTCTTGCGGGAGAACATGGTTGCAGTTACGATCGATTCGCCCCTGACGCCGAGCTGCGAGAGGGCTGATGCGGAGCGTCTGGTCCGGGAGCTGGACGTCCCTCATGTCTTTTTGGAGATGGACGAGCTGGAGGACCCCGTCTTTGCGGCCCATCCCATAGACAAGTGTTTTTTTTGTAAGAGGGTGCGTTTTGCGCTCATGACCGAATGGGCGGCCAAAGAGGGCTACCCCTGGCTGCTCGACGGCTCCAACCGTGACGACCTTGAGGACTATCGCCCTGGCATGAGGGCGATAGCGGAGTTTGACGTTGTGCGCAGCCCGCTGTTGGAGGTTGGGCTGACGAAGGCGGAGGTCCGGGAGCTGTCGCGGGAGATGGGGCTCTTCACCTGGTCCAAGCCGGCCCGGGCCTGTCTGGCCTCGCGCCTGACGCCTGGGGAACCCATCACGCGGGAACGGCTGTGCCTCGTGGAGGAGGCGGAGGCCTTTCTGGCGGAGCGCCTGCCGCCGGACCGGCAGTTCCGCGTCCGGCTCCACGGCGACCTTGCTCGTATTGAGCTGGACGACCCGTTTGAGTTTTTCACGTTTTTTACGCCCGCGCGGGCCGCGGAGGTCGCGCGGGCTTTTCGGGCATTGGGCCTGAAGCATGTGACGCTCGACTTAGAGGGCTATCGTGTTGGAGGGGGCTTGAACCCCAAGGCTTAGTTGCGGAGCGTCGCCTGCCGCCGGTCCGAATCCACATAGAATCAAAGGAGCGTGTTGTGTCGTGTTGCAGTATATGAACCCATTCCTCGTGGCGGGGCTGCTCTTTTTCCTGAGCCTGGCAGGGGGAAGGTTCTCGGAGCGGACAAAGGTCCCGGCCCTCATCCTCTTCCTGGTGGTGGGGATGCTGGCCGGAGTGGACGGGCCGGGCGGCCTGGAGTTCAGCGACGTCAAGGCTGCGAACCTTCTGGGCTCGCTGGCTCTGGCCTTTATCCTCTTCTCGGGTGGGCTTGAGACCTCTTGGGAGGAGGTTCGCCCCATCGCGAAGGAAAGCGCTGTCCTTGCGACTCTGGGGGTTTTCCTCACGGCCCTCATCACAGCCTCTCTGCTCTGGTACTTTTTGAAGATACCGATGATGGATGCCTTTCTGTTGAGCTCCATCATTTCCTCCACTGATGCGGCTGCGGTCTTCGCCATCCTGCGCTCGCAGAACTGCGGCCTGAAGGGCTCCCTGCAGCCGCTGCTGGAGTTCGAGTCCGGCAGCAACGACCCCATGGCGGTCCTTCTGACGGTGGGGACCCTGAGCTGGTTCCGTCAGCCTGACCTCTCATTTCCCGCCCTGGCGGGCAATCTTACCCTACAGTTGGTTGTCGGCGGCCTGGCCGGCTGGCTGCTGGGCCATGGGGCCTGTATACTGCTGCGTCGGATACGCCTGGACAACGAGGCGCTCTATCCCGTGCTGGGGATAAGCATTATGCTGACCGTGTTCGGGCTTGCTGAGACCATCAAGGGGAACGGCTATCTGGCGGTCTATATCTGCGGCATCGTGATGAACGGTGGCGATTATCTTTACAAACACAATCTGCTGCGCTTTCACGAGGGTTTCGCCTGGCTGATGCAGATAAGCATGTTCCTGGTGCTCGGGCTTCTGGTCAACCCCAGGGAGCTGATCACCCCCGCCATCCTCTGGCCGGGTATCATGACCTCGGTGTTCCTGATGTTCATTGCGCGTCCCCTTACCGTCTTTCTCTGCACGATCAAGAGGGGATTCAGCCTTCAGGAACGTATCTTCATCTCCTGGACGGGGCTGCGCGGCGCCGTGCCCATCATCCTGTCCACCTATCCCTTGATGGAGCGGCACCCTTATGCCCATACCATCTTCAACATCATCTTTTTTGTCGTCATCACCTCCGTCCTGATCCAGGGCAAGAGCCTGGCGACCGTGGCCCGGTGGTTGGGTCTCGCCACCGATATGCGGGTCACGCCCCGCTACCCACTCTCCTTCAACAAGACGCCCCAGAGCGGCAACAAGGAGGCGCGTGAAATCCGTCTGCTTCCCGACTCCTGCGTTGTGGGGCGCAAGTTGAGCGACCTGAACTTCCCGGAGGAAGTCACCGTCCTGCTGGTCCACCGAGGGGATAGATTCCTGATCCCCAAGGGAGGGACGCAGCTGGAGCGGGAGGACATCCTGCTGATCTTCGGGGAGCGCAAGATCCTCTCGGAGGTAGAGACGGGCCTGGCGCGGCGTGCTCACCAGAGCTGCGAGCCGGACGCCTTCAACATCCTTAGGGACGAAGGTGAGGCCTCCTGAGGTGGGGGTGGCGTAATTTGTCTAAGAGTGTCCTTGACGAAAGGAGTCGTAAAAATCCATGTCCTCCAACAAGTCTCTGTGGGACGGGCTGAAGGCCCTCCTTACCCTGACGCCCGTCTGGGTAGACAAGGGACAGGGTCGCTGGGTGCTGCGTCGGCGGCTTCATCCCGTGACCCGTTTCGCCCTCATCCTCTGCACCCTTATTGCCTTGATATCGTGGGGCGTCGAGCACTGGAATCGCTCTGGGGCTGACACCGAGATTCAGCCCCGGGAGCTCATTGCCTCCAAGCCGGCCCCAGCCCTTGAGCCCTCAGCCAAGCTCAAGCCCGTGCCGGCGGAGCCGAGCCTGAATGCGGGCTCTAAAAAATTACAGGTCCCCCTCCGCCCCTCCGGATCTGAAGGGCAGGAGGTCGTGAAGCTAGAGGTGTCGAAGCCGGAGCTCACCCTCGAAAGGCAAAAGCCTGTGAAACCGGCTGAGCCTAAACCCAAGTCCGCCCTTGAAAAACAGAAGCCTGTGAAACCGGCTGAGCCTAAACCCAAGCCCGCCCTTGAAAAACAGAAGCTTGCGAAACCGGCTGAGCCTAAGCCGAAGCCTCCGCTTCGGGCCGGGAACACAAAATCGGCTCTGGGTCCGAAGGAGTACTGGGTCCGCATCCGAAAAGGGGAGTACAGGCTGTACCTTTACCGGGGCGAGAAGCTGGTGCGCTCCTACAGCGTGGCGGTGGGCAGGAACGGAGGGAACAAGCAGGCTGTGGGGGACCACAGGACGCCGGTGGGGACCTTCCGGGTGCAGTCCATTGAGAACTCCTCTCAGTGGAAGCACGACTTCCGGGACGGACGGGGGCTGATTGACGGGGCTTATGGCCCGTGGTTCATCCGGCTGGCAACGGGCTGGAAGGGTATCGGGATCCATGGGACCCATGACCCCGACTCGCGCGGCACCATGGCTACGGAGGGTTGCATCCGCATGAGCAACGAAGAGGTGGAGGAGCTGCGGAAGGTAGCACGGGTCAACATGAGGGTCGTGATAGAGGAATGACGAGACCGTTGGGTGGGGAGCCCGAGCGCCACGAGCCTGCGCCGGGCCTTTTTTTGTTCGACCTGCCTCAGCCCCTGCCGGGTTTTCGCAGGTTCGTATCGGCCTGGTTTTTTGTGGACGACCGAGGCCGCCGCGTGCTGGTGGACCCGGGCCCGGCCAGCTCGATCCCCTTCCTTCTTGGGGGATTGGAGCCGCTGACGGACGGGCTGGACCTCGTCCTGCTCACCCACATCCACCTGGACCACTCCGGCGGGCTCAAGGCCCTGTGCGCTCGCTACCCTGATGCGGCTGTCCTGGCCCATCGCAGGGCGGCACGGCACCTTATGGACCCATCCAGGCTGTGGAACGCCTCCCTGGCGACGCTGGGGCCGGTGGCTCAAGCCTACGGAGAGCCCGAGCCGATTGATGGCGCGCGCCTCATCTTTGAAGATGAGGCGGGGCTGGTGGAGGTCCTGGAGACCACGGGGCACGCCTCGCATCACCTGTCTTTCCGCGTGAGCTGCGGGGGCCGCCGCCTCCTCTTTGCGGGTGAGGCCGCCGGTCTTTCGCTCCCGACGGAGGACGGGGAGATGTGGCTGAGGCCTGCGTCGCCCCCGCCGTTTGACGCAACGGCCGCTCTGGGCTCGCTGGACAGGCTGGAGCGCTTTCTTGAGGGTGACGAGCTCTTTTGCTACGCCCACTGGGGCGCGGTGGAGGGCTCGCTGGAGCGCGTCGCTCTGGCGAAGCGCCAGATTCAGGACTGGCTGGAGGTGGTGCGTTCGATGCAGGACGAGCCCCTTGAAACCATCGTCGACCGACTGATGGCTAAGGACCCGTTCCTGAGGGCCTCTATCCCGGACGATCTGCGCGAGCGCGAACGTATCTTCATGGGCAACAGCGTTCGGGGGTTCCTGGGGTTCTTGAGGTCGGAAGGGTACGTGAGGCGATGAAGAGATTTTGGCCGTTTGTGTTCTTTCCGGCGCTTGGGCTGGACCTCCTCCTGAAGGCGGCGGCCTATAGGCTCCCCCCTGAGGGAGTCACTTTGCTCTGCGGTTTCCGCCTGGCGCTCCACGTCAATCCGGGTGCGGCCTTTGGGCTGGCTCAGACTTGGGGCGCCGTGGCAGGATTGGCCGGCCTGGGGGTTTTGGCGGGGCTCACGTTTTTCCTGAGACCCCTCTCGGGCCCGACCCGCTGTGCTCTGGCCCTTCTCTGGGCCG
Organism: Fretibacterium sp.; assembly: GCA_012520235.1. GTDB lineage: Bacteria > Synergistota > Synergistia > Synergistales > Aminobacteriaceae > JAAYOR01. The sequence continues at coordinate 3,795 of JAAYOR010000072.1, read as the reverse complement.
GAGGTGCTTCCAATGCGCTGGAGCGCGCCTGGACCGGGGGCGTGACGGACTTCCTCCTGATCCCTCTACCCTTTTCCTCCGTCTTCGGGCCGAGGGGCCTTTTTGTGAACCTCGCCGACGTCTGGCTGGCCCTGGGAGCTCTTCTTCTGGCCCTGATCTGCGTCAAAAGAGGCGGGAAGGACGCGCGGCTGTTCTTCCTCTGAATCTCTCACTACCGCCGGCCTGCGGATTCCTCCCACCGTCTGACTGAGGCTGGCATCCACGCTGTGCGCATAATGGAACCTTTGGGACTTCTGGGAAAATACCGCTGAGCTGAATTTAAGAACAAGGGAAGATTTTTCAAAGACAAAGAGATAGTGAGTCAGGAGGGGGCTCGTTGGTCCCCTCTTTGAGTCACTATCTTTGTGTGAGACAGAGCCGTAGAAAAAGAGACCTACATCAGGTTCAGAAGGCGTGGCAGGAAGGTGGAGATGGCGGGGAAGACGGTTATGCAGACCAGGGCCGCGAGGGCTGCGACGAGCAGGCTGATTGCGGGCTTCGCAATCTCCTCCATGGTGAGGCCGCTGATGCGGGCGCCCACAAAGAGGTTGACCGCCACGGGGGGAGTCACCTGCCCGAGGGCGAGGTTAGTGGTCATCATGACTCCAAACCAGATGGGGTCCCAGTTCATCGTGCGGATGATGGGGATGAGAAGCGGCAGGAAGATGTACATGATGGAATTGGCGTCCAGCAACATGCCGGCAAAGAGCAGGATGATGTTGATCATCAACAGGATGACTGCGGGGTTATCGGAGACGCTCAGGAGTATGGCGGATATTTTATCGATGATGCCCACCGTGGAGCCCAGCCAGGAGTAGAGGCCGGCACAGGCCACAACCAGCATGACCACCGCAGTGCTGACGACGCACTCTGAGAAGATCTCGTAGAGGACGCGGAAGGTGAGGGTCCGATAGATGACGAGTCCTACGAAGAGACCGTAAAATACAGCCACAGCTGCGGCCTCCGTGGGAGTGAAGATACCCCCGTAGATGCCACCCAGGATGATGACAGGGGTCATGAGGCCCCAGAGAGCCTCAATAAATACCTTCGCCAGGGCTTTGGCGCCCTTACGCGGCTCCCCTCGGTAGCCGCATCGGCGTGAGCGGATGTAGACGGCAATGCACAGAAACAGAGCCACGACGATGCCGGGTATAACCCCTGCGGCAAAGAGTGTGCCCACGGACTGCTGCATGATATCGCCATAGACGATGAAGGCGATGCTGGGTGGGATGATGATGGCGAGGCCTGAGGAGACGCACACCACGGCTGTGGCAAAGGCTTTGTCATAACCGGCGGTGGCCATGCTTGGGATGAGGATGAGCCCCAGGGCTGCCACTGTAGCGGGACCTGAGCCGCTGACGGCCCCCCAGAAGGCGGCCACGATAACCGTCGCGATGGCAAGGCCACCCGTCACGTCTCCAACCAGCTCCTTGATGAGGTTGACGATGCGTTCCGCGATGCCCACCTTCTCCATAATGACCCCTGCCAGGATGAAGAAGGGGATGGCCAGGAGCGGCACCTTGGCGATGCCGGCAGAGAAACTGTAGGAGAGCATCTGATAGCCCATGTCCCAGAACCAGACGACGGTGATGGTCGCCATGCCAAGGGAAATAGCGATGGGCACGCGCGCGACCAGAGGGACGAGGAAGAGAGCCAGGGTCCAGAAGACGGGATCGTGAAATAAAGATGAAGCCATGATTTTTCCCTCCTCACCAGGATTGGTCGCGTACGGTGGCCCGTGCGGCCTGCAGGATGCGGAAGATGATCAGGGCGGAGAAGACGGGGACGGCGATGCTGTAGAGCCAGGCGGGGATCGCCAGAGACGGAGAGGTGACGCCCAGGGAGTACTCGTCCCAGATCTGGATGGAGCCAAGCCAGATGAGAAGGGCAAAGAAGGTGAGAGACATGAGAGTGGAGATGAGAAAGAAAAACTTTTTAATGGGACGCGGCATGAGATCGTAGAAGAAGCTCATGGCGAGGTGCGCGTTTTGTCTGAAGGCGATGGCCGTCCCAAGGAGGACGATCCAGACAAACATGTTGATGGTGATCTCCTCAGTGAACGCCAGGGGATAGGTGATGAGGTAGCGGGTGAGTACGTTGGCAAAGGTGATCACTGCCATCACCATCAGGATGAAGGCCCCCAGAATTTCTTCCAGGTGATCCCAGAGTTTTTTAAGCACGGGCGTTGCTCCTTCCTTAAAATGTGGGGGAAGAGGATTTAAGGAAGTGCCGGTTAAACCAGCGGCTCCCTAAATCCTCTTCCCCGACCGTCACAGGATTTGCTGTGGTTTAGCTAGATGGATAGGGCGCGAAGCCCTCGTGCGGCGGCATAAAAGGGGTTCAGAGGAAAAGATCGGGTTATCTCACAGATGCCATATCTTCTTCGGCGGCCTTCACCAGCTCTTCGCCGATCTTGGAACGCCAGGCATCCAGGACGGGCTTTGTCTTATCAACAAGGACCTGCATCTGCTCGGGGGTCGGGGTGGTGATGGTCACGCCGCAATCCTGAAGGGTCGTGGTCCAGTCGAGGATCTCGGGCGCCTTGCCGATGCTCTTCAGGAACTCCAGGTTTTTGCCCCCATCGTTTTCATCAAGCCCCACGCGCGCCAGGGCAACCTGGTAAGCCCCGGCCTCTTTGGCGGCCTGAAGGATCAGAGCCTGGTCCTCTTCGTTGAAGGAGGCCCAGACCTTGGGGTTGACGACGAACATTGTGGGGTCGGCCACGTAGTGCCAGTAAGTGACGAATTTGTGGTACTCTTGAATTTTCAGCGGATAGAACGTGTTGACGGGGTTCTCCTGACCGTCTACCACGCCCTGCTGGATGGCAGAGATGGTGTCACTCCAGGCCATGGTCACAGGGTTGGCGCCGAGCGCCTTGAAGATGTCAAGGAACAGGGGGCTGCCGACGACCCGGATCTTGAGCCCGCTCAGGTCCTCGGGTGACGCAATGGAGCGCTTGCTGTTGGTCAGCTCGCGGAAGCCGTTCTCTCCAAAGCAGAGGAACTTGCCGCCCTTGGCCTCAATGGCCGCGGCGACCATCTCGCCCGCACGCCCCTGAGTGACGGCGTCCATGGCCTTATAGCGGTCAGGCTGGGAGGCGAAGAAAAAGGGCAGAGCAAAGAGGTTCAGCTCGGGGATCTGAGGGGAGTAGTTGATGGTGGACTGGCAGGCAAAGTCGATGGTCCCGTTGCGCAGCAGCATAAAGGCGTTGGTCTGCTGCCCTGTGGTGAGCTGGGCGTTAGGATAGACCTTGATGTTGATCTTGCCCCCGCTCCGCTCCTTAACGAGATCAGCAAAGTACTGGGCTCCCATGCCCCAGCCTGTGGTGATGCTGGGGACGATGTCCAGTTTGTACTCGTTTTTGTAGGCAGCCGCAGCGGGCAGGACGGAAGAGACAACCATGAGGACCGAAAGCAACAGAACTAAAAACTTTTTCATGTTGGTACCCTCCTTAATTATTTTATTCCATTATCTCCGCATAGGCGCTTAGCCCGGGCGGAGAAGGAATCAGAATATACTTGACACTATTATAGCGCTGACGCGCTTGGCGCGCTACTCGGTTCAGGACGTGGGTTTGAGGTGAAGAGCGACTGGGTGAAACTGTAAAGTCGCAGGTTAAAGTTTTTAGCTGCAGGAGCTGCTGAAGCTTTGCGCTTTTTTTTTGCAAGGGCTGGGTGAAAGAAAAGGTATATAAATGGAGCGCCCAGCAATCAAGGAGTTTCAAAACCACCTGCGGGCCTTTTTGTGTTCACTACT
>JAAYOR010000071.1 GCA_012520235.1 Fretibacterium sp. | reverse complement strand
TGGCCAAGGCTCGCGAAGCCTCTTCGCGAGCCTATGCTCCCTATACAGGTTTTCGCGTGGGGGCGGCTCTGTGTTTTCCGGACGGAAGAATTCTGGTGGGCTGCAATGTGGAGAACGCCTCTCTTGGGCTCTCAATGTGCGCTGAGCGTAATGTTGTGGGGGCTATGGTGGCCCTGAGGCTATCTAACCCCTTGGCTATTGCTGTCTCCGGTGCGCCGGAGGGAGGCCCTGAGGTTCTCTGTCCGCCCTGCGGTGCCTGCCGTCAGGTTTTGATGGAGTTTGCCCCCGAGCTGATTGTCGTTTTGGGGGTTGGAGATGATATCTCAATCCATAGAGTTACCGATCTTCTTCCCCTGTCTTTTTCCCTCAGAGGATGAAGTGGCGATGAGCCCCAAGGAATCGGACCCCTCCTGTATCCCATCCTCTGACCTTCCTCCTCTTTCTCTTACAGCTGCCAAAACGGCAGAAACGACTTGTCGCTGTGGGGTAGTTGCGCTCGTCGGGCGCCCAAATGTAGGCAAATCCTCTTTGGTCAATGCTCTTTTAGGAATGAAGGTTGCTGTAGTCTCTCCAAAGCCCCAGACGACCAGGAATGCTGTGCGCTGCATTTATAACGACGACGACTCTCAGATAATTTTCGTGGATACGCCGGGGCTGCATCCTCCACGCAACAAGCTGGGCCGTTTTTTGGCAGAAGAAGCAGAAAATGCTCTCAGAGCTGCGGATGTTGTCTGCTGGCTGGTGGAGGCAGGGGATCGCAAGCTGTGGCCGGAGGACATGGCAGTGCTGAGGGCCCTTCAAGATCTCATCTCTCCCACGCTTTTGCTTGTGAACAAGACAGACCTTTGCGACCCCGGACCGGCCTTTGAACTCTATGCCCGACACCGCGCTTTTGCCGGGGAGCTTGCCATCTCGACCAAAAAAAGGCGGAACCTCAAAGAACTCATAGCACTGCTGTTGCCTCTTCTTCCCGAGGGAGATCCGTGGTATGCCCCTGATATTCTGATGGATACGACAGAACGGTTTTTAGCGTCCGAGATCATCAGAGGCTGGGTTTTATCCTCTCTGCAGGATGAAGTGCCTCACTGTGTGGCTGTGGAAATTAATGAGTACAAAAGCCCTGAGGACTATCCTGAGCGAAGGAAACTCTATATCAGAGCGTCTCTGATTGTAGAGACGCCAGGCCAGAAGGCCATAGTGATTGGAGCGGGAGGAAGAAAACTGAAGCAGATAGGACAGGGGGCGAGGAGAGAACTTGAAGTCCTTACCGGGTGGCCTGTTTATCTGGATCTTTGGGTCAAATTGTCCCCGGGCTGGCGTCAGTCCGAGCCTGTCCTCCGTCGCCTGGGATATCGTTGAATGAAACGGATGCCGTTCTCTTCTTTCTCAAAACAGGGTTTTGATGCCTCTTCCGGAATGCTCGTGCGCCGCGCTCTCAAGGGAGAGGGAAGCCTGTCGTTAACTGTTTTTTTGAGAGAGAGGGGGCTTTTAAGGATCGCTGCCCGTGGCGCAGCTTCCGGGAAGGTGCGTTTTGGGGGCGGGACGGAGCCGTTTGTCTGGGGCGTCTTCAAGTATTATCGAGGACGCAGCGGGGGGCTGCATCTTGAGAGCGTAGATGTGGCCGATGATATGCTCCCTCTTCGCAAGAGGCCTGAGGCTCTGTTTATGGCCGTCCGTTGGGCTAGGCGTCTGTTGCGCCATGTCCCTGTGGAGTTGCCGGCCGACGAACTTCTGAAGGTGTTGTATTGGAGCATGCGTCTTTTGAGTAACAAAGACCTTCCTGTCGAGCTTGCGGACTGGAGATTTCTTTATCGATGGCTGAAGACACAAGGTCTGGTGCCAGACTTAAGGAAATGCGCGCTTTGCGGAAACCTTTCGGAGAGATTGGCTTGGTCCGCAGAGGGGCTTCTCTGTGAAAGCTGCGCTCCGTCAGCCCACGAAACAAAACCTGTTTTTTCGGCGACTCGTCTTAAATTTTTGGAAGCCCTGGCGCGCATGGATGCTTCTACCTTGGAAGGACTCGAAAAACAAGAAGTCCTCTGGGAACAGAGAGCTCTTTTTAATCAAGCCGCCCGCTGCCTTGAGGGTTTCCTCTTTGAAGTTTGAGGCGGCAATTAGATTCATCATTTTTCTGGTTTCAGGAGGGTATAGGGTGAATTTTCAGGATATCTATCTCAAACTTGAGCGCTTTTGGGCCGGGCAAGGATGTGTGGTGCAACAACCTTATGATCTTGAGGTTGGTGCAGGTACCATGAATCCTGCGACGGCTCTCCGCGTTCTGGGGCCGGAACCTTGGCGCGTGGCTTATGTAGAGCCTTCCAGGCGCCCTGCAGATGGTCGGTACGGGCAAAACCCCAACCGTCTCCAACACTATTATCAGTACCAGGTGGTTATCAAGCCTGCACCTGCTGATATACTTGACCTTTATATCCAGAGCCTGATCAGTCTGGGCATTGAGCCCGCTGAACACGACATTCGCTTTGTAGAGGACGACTGGGAGAACCCTTCAATAGGTGCCTGGGGTCTGGGCTGGGAGGTCTGGCTGGATGGAATGGAGATAACCCAGTTCACGTACTTCCAACAATTGGGGGGGGTGGACATGGAGGTGGTCCCTGCAGAGCTGACCTATGGCATTGAGCGTATCGCCATGTTTGCGCAAAAGGTGGACAGCATTTACGATCTTAAATGGACAAATGATGTCACCTATGGCGATATCCATCTTAAAGGGGAGATAGAGCATTCGCACTATAACTTTGAGCTTGCGGATACGGACATGCTGTTTCAGCTCTTCTCAATGTACGAAGCTGAGGCGGGGCGTATTTTGGACAAGGGCTTTGTCCTGCCGGCTTATGACTATGTCCTGAAAAGTTCTCATGCTTTCAATCTCCTGGACTCCCGCGGAGCCATCAGTGTCACGGAACGGACCGGCTATATCGGAAGGGTTCGGGCTCTCGCCTGTCGTTGCGCGGAAGCCTATGTGAAGCAGAGGGCCGAGATGGGTCACCCGCTGAAAGGAAAATTTGAAGACGGAGCCGTGCAAGAGGCTGGAGTGGGGAGGGGTACCTGATGAAATTAAAGAATGTGGTTTTGGAGATAGGCACGGAAGAAATCCCTTCTCGCTTCCTTCCCCCGATGATCGAAGAGCTGAGAGGTTTTGCAGAGGAGGCTTTGGAATCAGCCCGTCTTGGATTCAAGGACATTCAGGTCTATGCAACACCGAGGCGCCTGGTGTTGATGATCGGGACGCTGGACGAGTGTCAGAAAGAATGTGTTGAGCTTTTGAAGGGGCCGCCCATGAGCAATGCTTACGACTCGGCCGGCAATCCAACTCGCGCGGCCCTGGGGTTTGCCAAGAGCAAAAATGTCTCTGTTGATGCCCTTAAAACGATGGAGGTAGGAGAGGTTTGCTATGTTGCCGCGGAGGTGCGGGAGGAGAGCAAGGCGACGCTTGAGGTTCTCCCCGGGCTGCTACGCGGTCTCATCTCACGCCTAATCTTTCCTAAAAATATGTATTGGAAGGATCCGCGCATCCGATTTGCTCGCCCGATCCGATGGATTCTGGCACTGGCCGACGAGCATGTCATTCCATTTCGTTACGGGGACGTTGAGAGCGGGCGGATGACGAGCGGACATCGTTTCATGGGGCAGAAGAGTATTGAGATCAAAAGTGCCGGAGAGTTCATGGAGCGCCTCTATGACAATAATGTGATCCTGGATCAGGAGAAGCGCCGACAGAAATTGGAGGCAGGCATATCCATGTTGAAACAGAATTTTGAAGGGGCGCTCAAGGTTGAGCTGGACCCTGAGCTGGTCGAGGAAAACCTCTATCTGGTAGAGTTTCCCATTCCCTTCATCGGCTCTTTTGACGAGCGGTTCCTGGAAATTCCTCGGGAGGTCCTCGTGACCAGTATGAAGAAGAACCAAAAGTATTTTGCCGTCTACGACAAGGACAGAGAGAGCCGCCTTGCAAACTATTTCATCGGGGTCAGCAACAACCGGCCCTCTAACATCAATACAATCCGAGAGGGCAACGAGCGCGTCCTGCAGGCACGTCTGGAGGACGCTGCGTTTTTCTGGGATGAGGATCGTAAGCGCCCTCTGGCAAGCCGCGTGGAGCATTTGAAGAACGTGATTTACCAGGAAAGCCTGGGTTCTGTCTACGATAAGGTGCTGCAGACTCAGAGGCTTGCGGGATGGCTGTGTTCGGAGCTGGGCAGGGAAAACCTGGTTGAGTTGGTCGAGCGAGCAGCCCTCCTTTCTAAGGCAGACCTTTTGACCAGCATGGTCTTTGAGTTCCCCGAGCTGCAGGGAGTGATGGGAAGAGAGTATGCTCTGCACGATGGGGAGGACCCGCGCGTGGCCTTGGCCCTTTATGAGCAATACTTGCCCCGTTCTGCCGCGGACACGCCTCCTACTGACGACGTCGGAGCGCTCCTGGGCCTGGCTGAGAGGGTTCATGTCATCGTCAGCTGCCATAAGGCTGGTCTGGAGCCAACCGGCTCTCAGGACCCTTACGCACTGCGTCGGGCGGCGCGCTGCATTAATGAGATAGTCTGGGCCAGGAATCTGGACCTTGATCTCCTTAAGGTTGTAGAAACCTCTGCGCTGGCGAATCTGGTGGAGCAGGAGCTGACGGAGAAAATTATCTTCTTCCTGAGACAACGCCTCTTAATTCAGTTGAAAGAAAAGGGTTTTGAGCATGAGCTGACCCTCCTCGCTCTCTCCGTTGCCTGGCCTCGTCCGCTTCAGACCCTCCGACTTCTGGAGGCCCTTGACGCGGTGAAGGATGAACCATGGCTCCAGGACTTAGCGACCTCTGCGGTGAGGGTGAAGAATATCCTGCAAAAGGCGGAAGAGACAAGTGACGTTTTCAATCCTGCTCTGGCTGTCCTGGAGGCTGAAAATGCTTTGAATGGTGAAATGGAGCGCCTGAAGCCATCTGTCTCAGATGCGCTGGAGGCTGGAAAATGGCAGGAGCTCATGGTCCTTTTAGCTGAACTCTCTCCCATCGTCACCGACTTTTTCGACAACGTAATGGTTATGGACCCGGACGAGAGAGTGAGAAACAATCGGCTGGCGCTGCTTAAGCGTTGCAATGCCCTCTTTGAACGGGTGGGCGACATGACTGTTTTGAAGTCTCAGGGAAAGAGGGGCGACGAATAATTCAGGCTGCCTCTCACTTGAGGTAGTTCCCCGCGTCATGGTGGCGATTTGTGCGGGAGACTCGGATAAAGGGCCCGTCTCTCGGAGAAACGCTCAAGTTTTTTAATTTTTTTATGAGGAGGAATGAAAGATGGCTGAGAAGTATATTTACAATCTGAAAGAGGGCAAGGGAGATCAGAAACTGCTTCTGGGAGGTAAGGGGGCCAACCTGTGTCAGATGGTGCAGAGTGGGTTGCCTGTCCCTCCTGGTTTTATCCTAACGACGGAGGTCTGTCGGAAGTACATGCAGGATCCCACAATCATGGATAAGGTGTGGGAGGGCATCAAATTTTCCGTACAAACTCTGGAAAAAGAGACCGGCAAGGGGTTTAACGACAAATCCAACCCGCTTCTGGTGTCGGTGCGCTCCGGTGCTCCCATCTCCATGCCCGGCATGATGGAGACCATCTTGAATCTGGGGCTCAACGACGAGACGGTGGAGGGGCTGGCGTCCGTCTCCGCCAACCGCCGCTTTGCCTTTGACAGTTACCGCCGGTTTATCCAGATGTTCAGCAGCGTGGTGGACGAGGTCGATGCCGATTTGTTTGAAAAAGCTTTGACGGAGCTCAAAGAGCGCCTGAATGTCTCCTTCGACTACGAAGTGCCTGCGGACGAGCTGGAGAAGCTCGTTGCGGAGTACAAGAAGATATATAAAACAGCAACAGGACACGATTTTCCAACGGACCCCTGGGAGCAGTTGCGCAAGGCCATCGAGGCGGTGTTCAAGAGCTGGAATATCCCCCGTGCCGTGACTTATCGTAGGATCAACAAGATCGCGGATGACCTGGGGACAGCTGTCAACGTCATCTCCATGGTCTATGGCAACCTGGGAGACGACTGCGGCACGGGCGTGTGTTTTACGCGCGACCCCTCTACGGGCGAGAACAAGCTTTATGGCGAGTTCCTCATCAACGCTCAGGGAGAGGACGTCGTGGCTGGAATTCGGACTCCCATGCCCATCAGCCAGCTGGAAGGAGCCATGCCTAAGATTTATAAAGAGCTCTGCGAGCTGACCGAGCAGCTGGAGAAGTCCTACAGGGAGATGCAGGACATTGAGTTTACCATTGAGCGTGGGAAGCTTTTTCTGCTCCAGACCCGTTCAGGTAAACGCACCGCTGCCTCTGCCGTCAAAATAGCCATGGACATGGTAGAGGAGGGGCTTATCGACACGAAGACAGCGGTCTCTCGCGTCTCTCCGGAGCAGGTGGAGCAGCTTTTGCATCGCCAGGTGGACAAGGATGCTCCTCATGAGGTCCTAGCGGTAGGGCTTCCTGCCTCTCCCGGCGCCGGAGTTGGCGTGCTGGTATTTTCAGCTGATGAGGCGGAAGAGTGGGCCCAGGAGGGTAAATCCGTCATCCTTGCGCGCCCTGAGACCTGTCCTGATGACATCCATGGCCTCTTTGCGGCGGCTGGCGTTATCACCAGTCGGGGTGGGATGACCAGCCATGCTGCGGTTGTCGCAAGAGGGATGGGCAAACCGGCTGTCTGCGGCTGTGAAGAGATGGTCATAGACCTTGAGGCTGAAACTCTGACCTCCCGCGGTAAGACCTACAAGAAGGGTGACTTTGTGACGGTTGACGGTTCCCTTGGGCGCATCCTTGTAGGGCAGGTTCCCCTGATTGAAGCGACCTTCTCGGAGGATTTCAAGACTCTGCTCTCCTGGGCGGATGAGCTGGCACGGCAGGAGGTCTGGGCCAATGCGGATACGCCTGAGGATGCGGCGCGAGCTCTGGATTTTGGCGCCAAAGGGATCGGTCTTTGCCGTACCGAACACATGTTCATGGCCACGGATCGTCTGCCCATCGTGCAACAGTTGATAGTGGCGGATGACCTTAAGGAGCGCCTTGTTGCCCTGGATAAACTCAAGGTGATACAACAACAGGACTTCCTGGGGATATTCAAGGCAATGAAGGGATATCCCGTCATCATCCGGCTTCTGGACCCTCCGTTGCATGAGTTCATGCCCAAGGAGCCCGCTATTCTTGAAGAACTTGAGGGGCTGAAGAAGGCGGGCAAGGACGATTCCAAAGAGGCCGAGGATTTGAGGCGGAAACTTGCTAAAGTCCGTCAGCTTCACGAATCCAACCCAATGCTGGGCTTCCGGGGCTGCCGTCTGGGTATGGTATACCCTGAAATTTATGAGATGCAAATAAACGCCATCCTGGAGGCGGTTGCCGATCTGACGAAGGAGAACGTGAAGGTGAGTCCTGAGATCATGATCCCGCTGGTGGGCACCAAAGAGGAGATGAGGTTCTTCAGGGAGATGGCGGATCGTCTGGCTCAGGAGGTCATGGAGAGGACGGGGACAAAGTTTCACTACCTCGTGGGGACGATGATCGAGCTGCCCAGGGCTGCGATGGTGGCGGACCAGCTGGCAGAGCACGCACAATTTTTCAGCTTTGGCACTAACGACCTGACTCAGACTGTGTTCGGCTACTCACGTGACGACGCTGAGGGAAAGTTTCTCTTTCAGTACATTGACAAAGGAGTTTTCAAGGAAAATCCCTTCAGCGAGCTGGATCGGGATGGGGTTGGCGGCCTGATGAAAATAGCTGTTGAGAGGGGGCGCAAAACAACTCCTGAGCTCTCTGTGGGTATCTGCGGCGAGCACGGAGGCAACCCTTCTTCCATCGCTTTCTGTTGCTCCATTGATATGAACTACGTGAGCTGTTCTCCGTTCCGTGTTCCGGTAGCTCGTCTGGCTGCGGCTCATGCCGCCCTGGGCCTCCTCAAATAAGAGGCGCCCTTGCAGGATAAGAGCGCGGCTTAAATGCGCTCTTATCCTGCAATCCTATCCTTCAAAATGAAGCTTACGTTCTTTTCAAGCAACTTTGCTCTGAGCACCTTGAGTTTTTGATACGAAGACAGGGGCTTAATTCCCAGTGTTTCTGCTTCAAGCCTGAAGAAAGTAGGTGTTGCTTTTCATGGATTTGCGACCCACATGGATGGAGGTATATCTTGATAACCTCCGCTATAATTATCGTCTGCTCAAACAGTGGTTCGCGGAGAATGACGCCCCGGAGTCCCGAGTGTTTGCCGTGCTGAAAGCGGATGCTTACGGCTTGGGGGCAATCCCTGTTGCCTGGGCCTTGAAGCAGGAGGGAGCTGACTTTTTCATTCTGGCAACCGCGGACGAGGCCCTGGAATTCAGGAAGGCAGGGATCACGGACACTCTCCTGGTCCTGGGTGCATCCTCCCTCAATTGTGCGGAGCCCTATGTGCGCCATGGCATCCGCGCTTCTATCAGCGACCTGGAGATGGCCCGGGCTCTTTCACGGGAGGCAGTCCGACAGGAACGCAGTGCCTGGCTTCACATAGCAGTCGACACGGGGATGGGGCGCATCGGCTTTTCTCCTGAGGAGGCCCCGGAACGCATCGCGGAGATCTCTCGCTTGCCCGGGGTTGTCTGCGAAGGGATCTTCACCCATTTTTCCACAGCTGACGAGAGTGACATGGAATATACCGAGCGGCAGCACGAATGTTTTCTGGATGTCATCAGGCGGACGGAGGCCCTGGGGATCCGAATTCCTTTGCCTCATTGCTGCAACTCGGGGGCTACGGTACGTTATCCTGGCTGGGGTATGGCTGGAGGACGTCCTGGTCATCTGCTTGTGGGCTTGTATCCCTCTCCTGACACCCCAAGGCTCCTCAGCCTGCGCGCCGGCTTTTCACTCAAGACGCGAGTTTCCCTTATCAAGAGGCTGGAAGCCGGCAAGGACGTGGGGTATGGACGGACTTACACAACCTCCTCTTCCGAGACCATAGCTGTGTTGCCCATCGGCTATGTCGACGGGTACGATCGCAGGTTCTCGAACAACGGAGAGGTCCTGATTCGCGGGCGCCGGTGTCCCATCGTGGGCCGCATCTGCATGGACCAGTGCATGGTTCGCGTCGACGGTTTGGATGAGGTAGAGGTTGGGGATGAGGTGGTTCTGCTTGGACGCCAGGGCGAGGAGGAGATCTCGGTTTATGAGTACGCAGAGCGAATAGGGGTCATTGTAACTCAGGTTGGGCCGATGATCACCGCTCGCGTCCCCAGGGTCTATATATAGAAGGTCCTGATTCAGAGCTCGGCTGAACGACAGGGAGCATCCGGCACGATGCCGAGACGCTCCCTGTCTTCAGCCCCGACATATGAAAAGAGGCTGCTCAGATATCGAGGTTTTTCACCTCATGTGCGTAGGAGGTGATGAAGTCGCGTCTGGGCTCTACCTTATCGCCCATCAGGATGTCAAAGTATTCGTCGGCCAACAGATCGTCATCGTTTGCGACCCGCTTGAGGATTCGATTTTCAGGATCCATGGTGGTTTCCCAGAGCTGCTCCGGGTTCATCTCTCCAAGTCCCTTGTAGCGCTGAATTCCCACCTTTGTGTTTTCCGGGGCTGAATCCACGAGTTGTCGCAGTTCTTTTTCCGTATAGCA
>JAAYOR010000070.1 GCA_012520235.1 Fretibacterium sp. | reverse complement strand
TATCACACTCTTCGCCTCATGGCACAGGCGTAAGGCCTCTTCCCAGAAAGCAGAACGGGATAGCAGGGCGACCCCTCTACCTGTAACGTTTGAGCTCACAATGGCCTGTAGTGCGGGAAGGTTCATCGCTTACGTGCGTTAATTCAGCTTGTCTATCAGGCCCAGCAACTCAGGGCTCAGGCTTTTTGTCTCGGACCAGGCACGCTCCAAATCGCTCAGGACCATCCTGTGGTTCAGGTTTCCGACCATACAGCCCGACTTCCCTATAAAGAGGGACTCTGCGGCATAAGCGCCCATCCGGGAGGCCAAAGTGACATCAAACGAGGTGGGGCTGCCTCCGCGCTGGATGTGGCCCAAGACGGTGATGCGGGCGTCATACCCTCCCGTATCCTGCAGCTTGCCCTTCATCTCGCTTGCGCTCATCACACCCTCCGCCAGAATTATCAGAGTGTGGGCTTTCTTCGCCTTGTGGGAGAGACGAAGCTTCTGGCAGAGATTGCCGATGCTGAGAGGCAATTCGGGCACAACCACATACTCCGCGCCCGTGGCAACAGCTATCTCCAGAGCCAGAAAGCCTGCATGACGCCCCATCACCTCCACGATGAACATGCGATCGTGGCTTGATGCAGTGTCTCTCAGACGCCTCACAGCCTCAAGCGCCGTGTTCACGGCTGTGTCGAAACCGATGGTCTCATCCGTGCCGGCCACATCGTTGTCAATGGTACCCGGCACACCGATAACGGGAAAACCCAGGTCATGCAAAGCTTTGCCCCCATGGAAGGAGCCATCTCCGCCAATGACGACAAGCCCCTCTATCCCGGCCTTCCTCATCTGCTCCAGGGCCAAGGCCTGGCCTTCCGGCGTCATGAAACGCTCGCTGCGCGCCGTCTTGAGAATAGTCCCCCCACGGTGTATGATTCCTCCGACGTGCCCTCGGGTCAGAGTAATGAAATCTCCTTCGAGCAGACCTTCAAAACCACGCATGACACCAACGCACTCTTTACCATTAAAAAAAGAGGCCTTCGCCACAGCCCGGATGGCCGCGTTCATCCCGGGAGAATCCCCTCCACTGGTCAATACCGCAATACGCTCCATGTTACGTTCTTCCTTTCAAAAACAAGACCACTCAAAAATAAGGCAACTTTTCCACAACCTGTCTGCTATTTTCGCAGCCTGAAACAGCGAGGCTCAGAGTGAGAGGAAGCTCTCATCAGCGGCGGGACACGGCTCCTCAGCGGGCCTGGAGCTCCTCGACCCGGGCGCCCACTTCCTGAAGCTCCTTATCAATGGAGTCGATCTTATCCTGCACTTCCCTGCGCTCTCCCGTCAACTTTTCCATCCGCCGTAGCAGACGGTCAAGCTCCAGACGGTCTGCCGCCTTACCCGTGCCAAGGGCCTCAGGATTATCTCTGGAAATATCCCAGACCCAGGTCCTGTCACCCCTGTCCACCGTCGCCTGGCTGATGGAGCCGCTCATGATCAGACGGATATCCTTGGTCTCAGCCAGCAGATCCTTGCCCGTCTTCTCATCATAGCGGGGAAAGAAGAGCATCCCATCCCTCTCACCTGAGAGCTTGAAGTTGAAACGTTTGTCATAATCAGAGGGCGAATACTTTTTCTTTGCAACAAAAAGGGTGAAATGCCGGTCGAATGGTTGAGGATACATGGGGACCCCTTTCACGTTGAAGGAAATGTGAAAAGCAATGTTATCCTGCAGATTCAAGGTCTTGAGGAGCGTGTACTTATAGTTTTCCTCTTCGTCCCTGGTCCAGAGATTCTTCTGAGCTTCTGATCGAATCAGAGCCTGGATGTACTCGGCCGAATAATAGGTCACCTTCATCTGGACTATCTGGGCTCCGGTGCTCTCAACAAACTCCTCGGTCTTTGTCCAGCTCTTCAGAATCTCGTCCTCGGGCGCAGCCCAGGCAGCTGAGGCCCAAACCAGCGCAACCAGGATCAGGAGCACTTTTAAAAAAGATATCTTGTCCTTCAATAAAAACATCCCCCTTACATGACATGTTTGCTGTTTGCATATTTGAGGTTAGAACGCTCTGAGGCCCCACAACAGACCGGCTTGCTCTCCGCAGCTCTCCGCGCGGAACGCCCCTATATCCCGAGGCGCTTTGTAGTTTTTCCCTTCCGGAGTTCCGTGCCGCCGTGATTACGTGGCTAGATTGTCAAGCTAAAAGCAACACCGAGATTTCAAAAAGACTTCTTTTGGGGTTCGAAATCCAAGGCACTTGCGAGGGCGGTTGTTGAGCCGGTCCACAACTTTCAGAACATCCTCGTTCT
>JAAYOR010000069.1 GCA_012520235.1 Fretibacterium sp. | reverse complement strand
TGGTGGATAGAAATGAGAGACTCATAAAGAGTAATCACCCATTAAGTAAGAAAATAAAAGACTCTCTTGGGGCTACTCTTGCGTTGCGTAAAAAGGAGACTTTCAGAATATACAATCAAATTTTAGATGCAGTAAGGGAGAAAAATGTCTGGGGTGGAACACATGATTTCATACCAGAGAGGGATCCTTTCTATAGAGGCATGATTGCAATGGTGATGAAGCAATGGACAAAACAATAGATTATTACAACATGAATGCAAATGATTTTTATGAATCGACAGTCAGTGCTGATATGAGTACACAATACGACATGTTTGAAAAAAGGCTATATACCGGAGCTCATATTTTGGATTGTGGGTGTGGCTCAGGACGTGACAGTAAATATTTTCTTAGCCAGGGATATGAGGTTACAGCTATCGATGGTTCAGAGGAGCTTTGTAAAAAGGCTAGCAACTTAACCGGACTTGAAGTTGAAAATATGTATTTTAAAGATATTGATTTTGAAGATGAGTTTGACGGTGTCTGGGCATGTGCATCATTGCTTCATGTGAGCTTGGATGAACTCCCAATTGTTCTTAAGAAAATATCTAAAGCTATGAAAAATTATGGTGTTTTGTATATTTCCTTCAAATATGGAGATTTTAATGGTGAAAGGAACGGGAGATTTTTTGCTGATCTGAATGAAGACTCCTTTGAAAGGATAGTTGATGGAATACCTGAATTTATCCTTCAAGAAAAATGTATATCCGAAGATGTAAGACCAGGCAGAACCGAAAAATGGTTAAATGCAATTATTGTAAAGCGTGAAAAGCAAGAATTGAAAAATTAGTGAAATATGTTCCTATTCGAACTAATTCGATCTTCACTCGGGTAAGTCGTTGTTATTGTAAACGTGAGAACACTCGCTCCCAGATCCCGTCTTTGCTCCACCGGTTCATGCGTGTGTAAATGATATGTCAATTTTTAAACCTTTCGGACAACTTCCTTTATTTGCAACCATTTCCCATCACGCATAAAATGACATTGAGCACTTTAAGGTTATCGTAATTGAGTAATTGACATTATCTCTGCACTGGAAAGCAATCCGTTATGCGTTCCTCTTGACTCAGTGTGATCTCCAAGGCCCTGTTTTTAAAGATTTTGAACTATTTGACAATTCTTGCATTGCCTGCCTACTTAATTGGTAGGAGTCTGTCGGGTTTTCCACTTCCAAAATAGATAAAACCATTATTTGCAGTAACTTTATCCAAGCAAAGCGATCACGTTAAACAGCCAAAAGAGCATTGCGACATCAAGGTTTATAGATTTTTAGGAATTAAAGTTCCAACAGACTCCTAGACGGCGGGAAATAGTGCAATTGGGATACGGGACGGAAAAACGCTACGGTCTTTTCTCGATCCGGTCTCTCAGGGTTTCTATCACAGATTTGACGAGCAAAGCCACCCTATCGTTCTTACCTGTGGCATTGAAGCGTTGCGTGTCCTGCGGGTCCATTTTCTCAAGCTTTTCGGCAGGGACGTGAACGACGATCTCATAACCAAGGGCCATATCCACAAAATTACGCCCGCTGGTCTCAAATTGTTCCTTGAAGCTCTTTCTAAATTCATCCGGCTCAAGCAAAAATTTCGGGTTTTCCTCCAGAAGGAATTTCAGCAGTTCCGGCCAATCCTTCTTCTGCCATTTTTTGGAGAGGATGGGGAGAAACTTTTCACGAATGTGTTTTTTCTCCCATCCGATTTCTTCGGGTGAGGGATAGGCCTCCATGACGTAACGTCCCATGATGTGTGAAAATTTCAGGTAGGGGGTAACCTCCATAGCAAAAATCTCCCCTTTAATCTCAATATCACGTTCCTGCGTCCAAGAGAGAGAATCTTGAATTTCCTTATTTTCTTTGAAAAAATTGCGGCTTTGTCCTATCGAGTTCCCCAACCACAGGACGATTCGGAGTTCCTCGAAACTCTCTCCCTCGGGCCTTGCCTGCAGATGAAATTCACGGACGTATTTCAGAGAGGGTAGGGGCACAATGGCACTGTCGCCAAATTGCTCCGCCATCGCGTCGGAGTTGGGGTCGGACGTAACAAGCGGAATACAGTTGTCTGCGAGGCGGTGTATTCTTTTGAGCGCAGTGGCCTTGCTCATGGCTGTGCTGAAGGGACTAACGGGGAACCATTCCGGGTGATGCGCTTCCAGATAATCTAGGTAATGCTGAAGAACCGAGTTTTCGTTTTCCCTTCCCACCTCCTGAACGTCCTGCAAGACACCGATGATTGCCTCCCACTTCAGGCACAGGGGGGAGACCTTCTCGGCGTCGAGGTCTTTACAGATGCTTTCGACCTGGCTTGTCACCTGCGCTTCGGCGGAGACGTCTATTATTTTTACCTCAATGATGAGGAGATCCTCTGCGCAGCATACAGCAATATCCGTGACGGGATCCTCTGCCGATCCCCTTGGAACATCTGCCTTTGCGCTGTCAGGCGCGTCGGGCGTCAGGGTGACTCCGATGACGCGCGACGGGTTTAAATCGGCAAGTCCTGAAGCCTGTTGCTGAATGCCGACCTCCCAATCTTTTCGAGTTTTAGGTTTCAAGAGAGGCGCTTTTTCAAGAGAGCTCAGCTCTGCGTTCAGCAGATCGATAAAACGTTCTGAGAACAACGGATTTTCCTTAAGGAGGATGGCCAGCCCCCGGGACAGGTTGTTCTCGCAGGGCGTGCCGCTATTTTCTGTGCGAGGTTCTGTGTCAGACTCTGTGCTAGGCTTTCCCTCAGGTTCTGCGTCAGGCTTTGTGCGAGAGTCTGTATAAGACTCAAAAAGGTTGAGGTGTCTATTGGCTTTCATGTCCGCATTCCTCTTTTCGTGTGATGATTCTTGGGATTTGGCGCTCCGCTCCTAGCCTCCGGCAAGTGGACAAGCGAAAAATGGCGTGCTATTGTTACAAGCATAACCCATTCTAGCGAATTTCTGCCAACTGTGGGCCTTTTTGTTTCCACTACTTTCAGGTGTTGCGTTTAGATTGTAAATCCAAGACTCAAAAAATTTTTTCCCGCGTGTGCCGTTGCGCTCGTGGCGTTGTCGGTTCTCTTGTGGGGGCCCGTGCCTTCGCCCGCGAAGGAGACGTGGAGGCCTGGAGAAATTCCTCCTACGATTTCGCGGGACTGCGCAAAGTTTTTCTACTGCCCATATCCGCAGATCTCAGGGCGGAAAAACAGAGTTCCGTCGTGCCTCAGGGGCAGCGAGCGCAGGACCTTGAAGCCTGGGCAGTCTCAAGCGTCCAGGAGGCTTTGAAAAAGAACACGCCCATCATCAAGCCCTTCGGCGCCCTTGCGAAGGACATGGGCTTCATCTACGGCGCGACACCCGACGGGACGACCCTCGCGGCGGCCTCTGCGGAGGTAAGGAGGGACTTCTTTAAGAGGGCGGCGGACATGGGGTTTCAGGCCATGCTCCGCATTGAGGTGACGCAGGGTTTCGAGGTCGAGCACATCCCGGAGAGGACGTACACGCGCACGGTCTACAAGGAGGTCGAGATCCGGGACGAAAAGGGGAAGAAGACTGGAACCATCCGTATTCCCGAGGAGAAGACGGAGGTCGTTCCGGCCTACGACGAGACGTACCTTGTCACTCGTTGCCTGGCGAAACTTTACGACCTTGCGGCCCCGGAGGGGGACCACGTGGCGGCCGTGGACACCTCCGTCTACAGGGAGTATCAGGGCGGACCGGCGATAAAGGTGGTGGAGAACGTCTTGAAGAGTTCTATGAAAAAACTCTTTGGACCGGCCGGAAAAAAATGAGGGAGAGACGCATGAGCGATATCCTGGACCGCATACGGGTGGTGCAGGGCGACATCACTGTGGAGGAGGTCGAAATACTCCTGGTGTTCGTCCGGTCGATTGGGTGTTTTTAATGTAGAATAAAGACGTGAAGTGACGCGTTTTAAAATATCCGGATGGATGATTGAAGAAAGGGTGGTTCGCATGACAGACGAAGAATTTGCGCGCTGTGTCCAGGAAGCCGGAGAGAAGGATATGCAGAACTTCCAGTGCCAGATAGTGCTGCTGAAACATCTTCGACCCATCATGAAGAAATATGGGCTTGAAACCCGCGAGGCCCAGGACGAAAAGCTGCTCGCGATGCGGGATGCCGGGAAAGTTGCCGTGCCGATGCAGTACTGCCCTGCGGCAGAGAACCCGGACGTCCTCCTCGTGGACGAGAAGGGCGCTAAGTTTGATGCCCTGATGTTGAAGTAGTAAGCCTTAATTTAACACAGAGCGGCCCCTGCGCATGTGACTCGTGGGGACCGCTTCATCTGCTGGCTTGCAGAGCCGGAGGGTATATATGACTAAAATTACCGGGCACGGCGGAGCCCCTCAGATTTTGACGATCGACGCTTTTTCCAGTGACGGAAGCGGCATTGCCCGCACGGAAGAGCATGGGGTCATCTTCGTAAAGGGAGCTCTGCCCGGAGAGACGGTCGAGGCGGAGATGTATTCGCGGCGCAGGGATTTTTCTCTGGCGCGCACCTTGCAGGTCCTCTCTCCGACCCCCGGCCGGGTTGAGCCGAGTTGCCCCGTCTACGGGAGCTGTGGCGCCTGCCAGCTTCAGCACGCCTCTTATGAGCTGCAGCTGGAGCTGAAGGCGGGCGTGGTGCGGGACGCTTTGATTCGCATCGGAGGTTTTGAGGTCGGCCCTCTGACCTGCACCGCGTCTCCAGATATCTGGGGGTATCGCAATAAAGCTTCTTTTCCCATTCAAGCCGTCCGTGGGCGTCCTACGGCCGGATTTTATCAGGCTAATACCCATCGCCTGATCCCTTTGGATACCTGTCCTGTAAACGCGCGCCCTCTGAACGACATTTACCAGGCGGTTCAGACCCGGCTTGCCGACCTGCCGCTTTATGCCTACGACGAGAGGAAGCACAAGGGGGAGCTGAGGCATCTGGTGATTCGAGCGGGTCTCCGCACGGAGGAAAACCTGCTCTCCTTTGTGATCAACGGCCGCCTTTCGGCCAAACAGGTCAAGGCCCTGGCGGCTGTGTCTCGTTTCCTGCCACGCTCCACAACTCTGACTCTGAATCACAACTCCAAACCGGGCAACGTCATTTTGGGAGCCCGCACCGAAGCTCTGGTGGGGGACGGGCTTCTCTCCGAACACCTGGATGATTGGACCCTGACGTTCGACACCACATCGTTCTTCCAGGTCAACACGAAGCAGGCGGAGCAGCTCTACCGTCATGTCCGGGAGTCCGTGAGGGGTGCGGACGAAATTTTGGAGCTGTACAGCGGCGTCGGCTCTCTGACGTGCTATCTGGCCATGGAGGGACGGGTGACAGCCATTGAGGAGTGGCGCAGCGCCGTAAAAATGGCCGAGCGCAACATGGCAGCCAACGGACTGGAAGCAACGCTCCTCTGTGGCCGGGCGGAGGATTTGGTGGAGGGCCTCAAAGAGAAATATGACTGCGTGGTTCTGGACCCACCTCGGGGTGGCTGCGATCGTTCCGTGATTGATGCAATTGCCTCACTCAAAATACCCCGCGTGGTTTATGTCTCTTGCAATCCGGCGACTTTGGCGCGTGATGCACGCATCTTGGCCGAACATGGTTACCGTCTGAATTCTGTACAGGCTTTCGACATGTTTCCCCAAACCGTCCACGTGGAGACGGCCGTATTGATGTCAATAAAGTCTAAAACATGATGAGTCAGACGATGCCTAACCATTGAAAAACTTGTCTTAAATTATGAATTTCAGGAGAAATTAATGG
>JAAYOR010000068.1 GCA_012520235.1 Fretibacterium sp. | reverse complement strand
TACTACGTCACCGTCGGCACGGGAACGACCCAGGCCTTCGCTGCCAAGTTCGGCAAGGAGATAGCCCAGGAGCTGCATGACGCCAAGATTGACGCCGTAGTCCTCACCGCAACCTGAGGCACCTGCACTCGTTGCGGGTCAACGATGGCAAAAGAAATCGAGCGCACGGGCATGCCGGTGGTCGTGATGTGTAATCTCATCGACGTCGCCAAGACGGTCGGTGTGAACCGCATGGTCCAGACCGTCTCCGTTCCGTATCCCCTCGGCGATCCGGAGCTGAGCGAGGAGGCGGAGTGGCAGCTGCGCACCAGCCGCGTCGAAGCCGCCCTTGATTCCTTGGCGACGCCGGTCGATACGCCCACGGTTTTCCCCTCCAAGTTCTAGGGCAGAATGGACAAAAGGATGTCTCGGAAAGAATAAACGGACGCGGAGCTGGGGCGATGTTCCTATAAGACTTCGCCTCCAGCTCCTTTTTTATCATAGGGATTTTTTGTCATAGGAAAGGAGCTGGCTTATGATGACGGACAACAAGGAAAACAGGAACGACGAACAAAGCCACCATTCTCCGTCGGTCGGCCCGGACGCCCCCGTCAGCGGGCCCGGTGGGCCCAACTTCGTCTATTTGATCTCCATCGCCATCACCCTGGCGGTCGTGGCCTGGGGATATCTGGCCCCGGAGAGCTTCGGCGGCTTCGCCAATGCGCTGTTCGGCGGGTTGACGAAATACTTCGGCTGGGGCTACCTGCTGACGATGAACTTCTTCGTCGTGTTTTGCATCACCATGGCGCTCAGCCGCTTTCGCAACGTGCGCCTCGGCAATCCGGAGGATCGGCCCGAGTACGGCAACGCCTCGTGGTTTGCCATGCTGTTCTCGGCCGGCATGGGGGTTGGTCTGGTTTTCTACGGCGTGGCCGAGCCCCTGATCCACTTCGGGAACGTGCCCTTCGGCGCGGAGCCCGGTTCGATTCAGGCGGCGCGTGACGCCATGCAGATCTCGTTCTTTCACTGGGGCTTGCACCCCTGGGCGGGCTACGCGGTCATCGCCATGCCGATGGCCTACTATCAGTTCCGCCGCAATTCCCCGGGACTCATCAGCTCTCTGTTCATCCCCCTCGTCGGGCAGAAGGCCGTTGACGGCGCCTTCGGCAAGCTCGTCGACATCCTGGCCATCTTCGCGACCCTGGCCGGCATCACCACCTCACTGGGGCTCGGGACGCTGCAGCTCAGCACTGGTATAAACGAGATCATGGGGATAGTTAAGACTCCCGGGTTCCAAATCGGCATCATCATCGTCCTCGCCGTCCTGTACACGGGCTCGGCGGTGATGGGGATCGACAGGGGCATCAAGTGGGTTGCCAACTTCAACCTTCTCGTGTGTCTGGCGCTGATGGTCATCCTGTTTGTCGTGGGGCCGACCCTGCCTATTATCGACTCGCTCATGACCGGCGTCGGCGACTTCATCAGCGGCCTGGTCAAGGAGAGCTTCTCCATGGCCCCCTATGGTGGGCCCTACGAATCTCATCTGAGGAACTGGACCCTGTACTACTGGGCCTGGTGGATCGCGTGGGCGCCCTTCGTGGGGTCCTTCGTCGCCCGCATCTCCCGCGGCCGCACGATCGCCGAGTTCGTCGCCGGCGTCCTCATCGTCCCGGCGCTCGGCAGCTTCACGTGGTTCGCCATCTTCGGGACATCTGCGCTGCACCTTCAGCTCGTCAAGGGCATCGACATCGCGGCGCAGGTCACGAAGGACATCTCCGTGGGCGTATTCGCGCTCTACAAATATTATCCGCTGGGCTTCATCATGTCGGTCCTCATGCTGATCCTCATCACGACCTTCTTCGTCACCTCCGCAAACTCGGCCACGTTTGTGCTGGCGATGTACTCCGAACACGGCGAAGTCAACCCCTCCAAGTCCAAGATGGGTATCTGGGGCGTGCTGATGGCCGCACTGGCCATCGTCTTGTTGACGACCGGGGGGCTCCAAAACCTTCAAACTGTCTCCCTGACCGCCGCACCACCCTTCGCGATCATCATGGTCTGCGCCTGCATCTCCCTGTGGCGCTCGCTCGTCAGGGACGAGAAGGAAGGCAGGCTGTAGCGTTTTTTGAACTTTTTAAGGAAGCACTGGTTAAATGCCCCATGAAAGCCGTGGGGCTCCGCCCCACACCCCGCGAGGGGACTAAGTCCCCTCGACCCCATTTATCCTTTTCCTGAGGGGCATCAGCACCGCCCCTCAGGAAAAGGATTTAAGGGTTCCAAGGGGCTTAGCCCCTTGGTGGGGGTTTGGGGGTAAACCCCCCAAGGTTTTTGTAGGAAGCACTTAATCAGCGTTTCCCTAAATCTTGTGGGAGGTGCCCAACGATGGAAAGCTGCCTGTTGCTTTTTTCGCACGAGCGTCCCTACTGGGACGAGGAGACCCTGGCGCTTGCCGGGGAAGACCCTGACGCGCTGAGAAAGCTGGCAGACTCAGGAGAATTGGTACGAATCGCCTCCGGCTACGGGCTCACGGCTCAGGGTGTCCGAACGCGGGAAAGGGTCTCCCGGGAGCTCTGCGTGCCCGTGAATCCGGCGGGCGAGGTTCCGATCGACGAGGGACGGGCCCATGAGCTGCTGGAGCGGAACCGAGTGGAGCAGTTGCTGGACCGGGCGTTCGTGACCGATTGGGGCATCAAGGAGGTGTCGGTAGGGGAGACGTTCCCAGTCGTGCCCTGTCTTCCGGACGACCGCTACTTTGTCCTGGAGGGCGGTCGAGCCCGCGCCCTGTGGCCTGACGCACAGATCGTGAAGTCCTTTTTCGAAGCCTTTCCTCATCGGGGTATCGCGGCACGCCCTCTCCCCGCGCCGGGGCAGGAGGGCCTGGACCGATGGGCTGCGGAGAACGGCGCGGAGACGGGGTCGCTGACGTTCGACCTCGTGCTTCGGAGCCGTTACGACTTCAACCATTACAAACGCTTCAAGCCCATGTCCTCCGACCGTTTCAGGTTCCTCAATGCCGACCGTCTCTTCGTCCGGAAGGTATGGGGTCCGCCGGAGGAGCTCCTGCCCTTGATCGGCCGTCTCCATATTTTCCTGACGGAACAGCGCCACGTCTACCTGCCCGGGTGGTTCGACTTCGATATGGAGCAGCAGGAAAACTGGGGTCTGCTGGCACTCGTCACGGACGACGAGGGGCAGCTGGAGGCACTCACGCAAACGCTGCGTGCCTGGGGCCATGACCTGATCGAGCCCGCCAATCCGCTCTGGATCCTCGGTACGAGCATCGAACGGCTGAGAGCTCAGAGGAAACCGAAGCGCACGCTCTACGACTGGTTCCAGGAGGAGACCGTTCGCATCCTGCGCCCCGACGCTCCGGACGGGGAGTAGGCGTTTTTGGTGCTCGACGGAAAAATTTGACAGACAAACATCCGAACCAGAAATTCCCGGTTCCCGATCATTCCCTGAGACTGACCCTCAAGCCACAGGCAAAAACTTTAACCTGTGGTTTGGGGGTCAGTCAGCCCTCCCTTGCTTTTTATAGAGAGATTCCCTATACTTTTTGACGTACCGCTTATTGCTCTTGCGCTGCCATCCAACAAGACGGCAAGTTCTTTTGTCAAAGGCAGCAGGCTTTTTATCTGAAGCACCTGTGAAGCACCTGGAGCTTTCTGAACCAAGGACCAAGGACCAAGGACCAAGAACCAAGAACCAAAAAACTAAACCAAAAGGAGGAAGTCGCATGTTCGGTTTCTTATGAGGAAACTTTGATGCACGGGATGCATCGTGTCGTGCGATTTCTCCTCCCTCCTCGTCTCGGAACTGAGTTTTTCACTTTCCCCTTTCTTTTCTCTCACCTCCTCTGAAATCGCACCTCATTTAAAAAAACGCGAACGCCCACGAGCGCTCTGCTTGAAGAGGGCTAAGGCCCCGCCTGGAGAGGGTTGAGGCCCTATTTGAAGAGAGCCGAGGCTCTGCTTTGGAGGGGCTGCGTCTCCCTTTTCCCGCTTTGTCGGAAAAAGGCGTCCCCTGGGCCGCTGCTTGCCTTCCTATGCCTAAGTCCCTGCCGTTCCCGACAGGGAGAACGGATTTTTGCGCGTATGTTCCGGCTTGGAACCAGAAACAGAAGTGCGATTGCCTCTCGCGCCCCTGTGGAGATCTATTGCCTTGCCGGAACCAACGGTGCGAGCAAGTCCACTCTGTGAGCATTGTATCAACGGCCCGGTCGATTTTGACGGCGGGACGTTTTTGTGAATTTTGCTGAGTTTACATACGGAACTGATGTCAAATGTCTGAACCGAGGAGAGAAACGATGAAAATTTTGATAGTGTCCGGATTCCTTGGCGCGGGGAAGACCACCTTCATCCGACAGCTGATCCCCCACCTCAAGGGCTCCGTCGTCGTGCTGGAGAACGAGTTAGGCAAGGTGGCGCTGGACGGGGATTTTTTGTCAGATTTATCGGACCCGTCAACGGCTGCCCCGTCCCACTCCCGTGCGCCCATCGATATCGTCGAGATGTCCGAAGGCTGCATCCACTGTTCCATGGAGGCGGACTTTCTGACGGCCATCAGGGGCGTCCGGGAGCGCTTTTCCCCAGACTTTCTCATCATCGAACCCGCGGGGACAGCCATCCTCAGCCTCATCCTCTCGACCCTGACAGAGGCTAAAGAGGAACTGTCGCTGGCGGCCCCTGTGACCGTCGTCGATGCAAAGACCTTCTCTGAACACATTGAGACATTAGGCGGCTTTTACCGGGACCAGATTTGCAACGCCCCCACCCTGATCCTGACGAAGCTGGATGAGCTTCCTACTGAGGAGTGGGAGATGGTTCTGGACGACCTCTTCGACCTGAACCCCAAGGTTGACATCGTCCTGCCCCCTTACGAGGACCGCTCTCCGGAATGGTGGACCGGGCTCCTGGAGCCCTGGCCTTCACCCTCCGTCCCAATGGATGAGCCGACGGACGAGGTGCGCGAACTGAGGGCGTTGCCCGGATACGACAGAGCCTTGTTGTTTAAGTGAGAGTGAAATTGATGCTGAACAATCCCGGATATGAAAAGGCACAGGAGCTGCTGCTGATGGCAGTAAAGCCGGTAAAAATGGAGGCAGTTCCTCTATCGCAATGCTGTGGCCGCATATTGGCGCAGGTTCTGATTGCGCAGGAGAACGTCCCCGCTTTCGACCGTTCCGCTTATGATGGGTATGCTCTCCGCGCTGAGGATACGGCCTCAGCATCAAAAGGAAGTCCGGTGACGCTTCAAATTTTGGAGGAGATTTCGGCAGGCTTGACTCCAACCCAAAATGTGGTCGCCGGAACTGCCATTAAAGTGCTCACAGGCGCACCTATCCCTGAGGGGGCAGATGTGGTGGTCATGTATGAAAAAACGAACTTTACAGAAAAAACGGTGAAGCTGTTCTCACCTTTAAAAGCAGGGGATAATGTCGTGCGCATGGGGGAGGACGTTCAGAAGGGCACGCTACTTGCACAGAGCGGAACGGTAATTGATCCCGGTTTGGCTGGAACACTGGCAGCTCAGGGCGTTGTGATGCCCCTTGTCTATAAAATCCCCCGTGTGGCGATTTTATCTACAGGAAGTGAGCTGGTAGAAGCGGACATCGTTCCGGAAGAGGGTAAGATTCGCAATTCCAACCGCTATATGCTGGAGTCCGCTCTGAGACAGCTTGGCTGTGAACCCGTTAATCTCGGTATTGCCGGTGACTCCGTTATGGAGATTTCCGCCCTGCTGAATAAGGGTCTTGCAGGATGTGATGCTCTCATTACTACCGGAGGCGTATCGGTAGGTGACTACGATCTGGTGCCGGCTGCTATGGAGGAATCGGGGATAGAGGTGCTGTTCCGAGGTGTTGATATGAAGCCTGGGATGGCCTGCGCCTATGGAACGAAGGACGGAAAATTGATCTGCGGACTGTCCGGCAATCCGGCTTCGTCTCTAACTAATTATTATGCTGTGCTGCTGCCTGCGCTCAGAAAATTGACGGGGCGTAGGGTTTATCTGTCACAGGAGGTTCAAGTCACACTTTCCAACGGCTTTTCCAAGAAAAGCCCAAAAACACGGTTCCTGAGAGGAATGTTAGAATTGAAAAACGGTGTTGTCTGTATGGAAGTGCCCAAAGCTCAGGGAAATGTGGTTCTCAGCAGCTCTATAGGTTGCAATGTCATGGCTGTGGTCCCTGAAGGAAGCGGGTCGCTTGATGCCGGAACCGTTTTAAAAGGATTTTTGCTATGAAAAAAATCAGAGTGAAAGATGCCGTTGGCATGGAGCTTTACCACTGGCCCAACTGCACGTTTGGAAGATATTGACATGGCTGTTGATACGTACGGAAGAGAGATTAACTATCTGCGTCTGTCTGTTACGGACCTCTGCAACCTGCGCTGCCGATATTGTATGCCCGAAGAGGGTATTTGCAAAAAAGATCATCATGAAATGCTTACGGAAGAAGAGATGATCCTGGCGGTGCAGGCTGCGGCGTCTCTGGGAATTCATAAGCTCAGACTGACTGGTGGCGAACCGCTGGTGAAGAAAAATATTTTGTCCATCTGTGAAAGAAGCGCGGCAGTGGAGGGGATTCGAGAGCTGTGCCTGACCACAAACGGAACGCTGCTTCCTCAGATGGCAAAAGCTCTGAAAGCTGTGGGCGTGGACAGATTGAACATCAGCCTGGATACTCTTGACCCGGATAAATACGCCTATATTACCCGAAACGGTACTTTGAAACAGGCTCTGTGTGGTCTTGAGGCAGCGTTGGAGGCAGGTTTTGAGCCTCTGAAAATCAACGCTGTGCTCATCGGCGGCTTCAACGACGATGAAATTCCGGCACTGGCAGAGCTGACATACCGCTACCCCACCGATGTGCGTTTTATTGAGCTGATGCCTATGACGGAAAATGAGGAGTTTGGACAGCAGGCATATCTCCCCGGTTCAGCGGTGCTGTCTGCTCTGCCCGAGTTGACACAGGCAGAGCAGGAGGATGGTGTCGCTAAACTGTATCAGCTTCCGGATGCTCGTGGCAATGTCGGAATCATCAGCGCAGTCAGCAGCCATTTCTGCTTGGACTGTAACCGTATTCGTCTGACTGCGGACGGCAAGTTGAAACCTTGCCTCCATTCCAATCAGGAATTTCCCATTAAGGGACTGGATTACGATGGGATGCGGCGAGAGATGGAACGGGTGATCCTGTCCAAACCCGCCTGTCATGCACCGTTGTCCGCTGCGGAGCGCAGCCATGCAGGACGCAATATGAACCAGATCGGAGGATGACCTATGGCCAGCATTCCGGCAATTTCCTTTGCTGCGTGGTCCGGCACCGGCAAGACCACACTGATAGAACAGGTGGTCAGAGTTCTGAAAAAGAGAGGCTTGCGGCTAGCTGTGCTGAAGCACGATGCTCATAGCTTTGAGATCGACCATGAAGGCAAGGACACGTGGCGGTTCACCAAGGCGGGAACGGACATTACGATGATCAGTTCCTCTGAGCAAACTGCGTATATCGAACAGGGAGCGCTCCCTCTGGAAGAACTGCTCGGAAGAATCAGTGATGTCGATCTGATCCTGGTAGAGGGCTATAAGGACAAAAAGCTGCCTCAGATCGGAGTGGCCAGAAAAGACACCGGAAAAGGTTTTACCGCAGAGCTTGACCGCTTTGTGGCTCTTGTTACGGACTGTGAAGTGAAAACGGATTTGCCCTGCTTTGGGTTTGAGGACGCTGAAGCCATTGCTGAATTTATCATGGAGAAGATATTGGTGAAACGGGCAAATGATTTTACTCATTTTAACGAAGACGGCTGTGCCAGGATGGTGGACATAGGCAAAAAACCGGAGTCCCGTCGCACGGCTGTAGCCGCCGCCCGGGTGTTGGTCAATAAAGAGACATTTGACCTGATCCGTTCCGGCGGGGTGAAAAAAGGCGATGTGCTGACTGTAGCCCAGATAGCCGGTGTCATGGGAGCAAAGAGGACGCCTGACTTGATCCCCATGTGTCATCCCATTTTGATTGACGGCATCAACCTGTCTTTACGGTTGGACGAGGAGCGATGCAGCGTGGAGATAGAAGCCTCGGTTTCCTGCGAGGGAAGGACCGGCGTAGAAATGGAGGCGCTGACAGCAGTATCCATCGCAGCTTTGACCGTATACGACATGTGTAAGGCCGTGCAGAAAGATATTGTGATCACCGATATCCGCCTTATCAGAAAAACCGGGGGTACACACGGTGATTTTCAGCGAAAGGAAGAAGTATGAGCTACACAGCAGCTGTCATTACTATTAGTGACAAAGGTGCTCTTGGAGAGCGCTTCGACACCAGCGGACCTGCGATTTGCGGCATTTTAGAGAGCAGAGGTTGGACTATTTCCTACACCAACATCATCCCTGATGAAAAAGCCCCAATCATAGCAGAACTGGTGAAGTGTGCGGATGAGATGAATATCAATCTTGTCCTTACCACCGGGGGCACAGGCTTTTCTCCGCGGGACGTCACCCCCGAAGCGACGCTGGAAGTCATAGAGCGCCGTGCAGCCGGTATCCCGGAGGCGATGAGGGCGGAGAGCCTGCGCATTACGTCCAGGGGGTGCCTGTCCCGCTCCGAGGCGGGCATCCGTGGAAGGACGCTTATCATCAATCTGCCCGGGAGTGAAAAAGCCGCAAAGGAAAACCTGATGGCTGTGATCGAGCCGATAGAACATGGCTTGGAGATGCTGTTGGGCAGCGGCTCCGCCAACTGCGGACATTCCCATCATCACGATCACAAGAAAAAGATCCCCTCCATGGATGAGTGGCTGCGAGAAGCAAAGGCTGACCCTTCCGCAAATAAAGTCGGCATGTATCTGACTCACAATGGCGTCGTGCGTGGGACTGCCAGGGCTCAGGTGCATGACGGGTGCGAGAACGCAGCTCCCGTTTCCGGCATGGTTTTTTCTTATGACATGGAAAAAGTAGATGCTGCAGTGGCCGACACATATAAGCTGGACGGAATCCATTATGTTCGGGTCTGGCTCAATGAGGGAGAACTAAAGGTTGGCGATGACATCATGTTCGTCCTGATCGGTGGCGATATTCGCCCCAACGTTGTAAATGCCTTGCAATATCTCGTTGACCGGATTAAAAGCAAGAGCGTAATAGAAAGTGAGCTTTATACCGGCTGAGAACAGCGGATTTTACACTCGAAATAGAAAGAAACTCCCTTGTGGGGCGCTGCGGAGGCCTTGCGCGCTTCTTTCAGCCATCGGGTGCAAGAAAAAACGCAAGACCTCAAGAGCCTCCACAGGTAAAAACTTTAGCCTGAGGTCTGGGGTAGGTGAGGGGGGACATGGAGATATCCAAGGGAAATGAACTGCCGCTGGCAGAAAAGACGCTTGCGTTTATGCAGACTGTTTCCGGATCGAGCGATCTGAACGCTTTGGTGCGGGTGACCGCCACCCTCCTTGGCAACCCCGTCAGCCTCATTGACGCGGAAGAGCAGCTGCTGGCCTGCCACCCGGTAAAAATGCAGGGGGAAAACATCAAGGCCACGGATGACCTTAACCAGGCCATGGCGGGGATTGAGAGGGCGGAAGAATCCCTGATTGTGGAGGAATATGGCGACTGCGGCAGACTGAGTGTGTATGCGGTGAACGCCCCTCTTAGTGAGGAGGATAGAACTTTTATTTTCCTGGCGGCCCGGGCGATTGCCATCATCATCCGCCCTCAGATCGGCATCAAGGTGATGACCCAGCTGAGTAAGCTGCAGCTGATGCGAAAGCTTTTGTCCTACAAGCCGGGCCTGCGGGCAGCCCTCCAGCATGACATTCAAACCGAGCACCTGGACAATCTCGGTGGCCCCTTCCGGGTGCTATTCATCCATGTGGATGATGACAAACGCGCCCAGATTGCGAGGCTCAGGTCGCTGATCGGCAGACATTTGCGCAATGCCTGGTCCTTCATCCACGGGGAAGACATTGTCTGTGTTTTCAACGAGGCCATCGTACTGCCCAGGGACTATATGACGGCGCTTAACGACTACCTGGCTGCCACCAGGCTCACCGCCTGCCTGAGCATGCCCTTTAAATACCTGATCGACCTGCGCCGCATGTTTGAGGTGGCCCAGGCTTCCTGGCCGGCCGCCCGCAAGCAGGATCCGGGAACCCGCCTTCACCAGGCGATGAACTACCAGGTTTATGCTTTTCTCGGACGCTGTGCCATGCACTTTAACCCGGCTGACTATTGCCCGGACGGGCTTTACCGCCTGATCGAGGCTGACCGGGAAACTGGCCGTGATGACCTGGAAACGCTCTATGCGTACATCGAAAATGGCTTCAATGCGAACGCTGCCGCTAGGGAGATGCACATCCACCGCAACACCTTAATCAACCGTCTGGAGCGCATTCAGGAGATTTTGGGGCTGCCGCTGGATGACCGGGATGTGGTTTTGTTTCTAAGGCTGTGTTTCCGGATCTTGGAGATGCAGCAATGATCACCAGCTCTTCTTCCGGGTGATGGCCTGGCAGCGGGAGCACAGCTGGCCCGCTTTCTCAGGTCTCATCGGGCCCGAGCACCGGGTGCAATGGGTGGTCTGCACAGGGGTCAGGAAGTATTTGACCCGGGCGGGCAGTTCCCCGTAGCCAAAGCCGGTGATGGCCTTGTCCGGGCAGATGGACTGACACAGCCTGCACTGGGTGCAGCGCTCCGGCGTGTGGAGGAGGTAGCGCTGATCGTCCTCCTCGTCCAGGTAAACCTTCAGCGCCTGATGGGGGCAGACGTGCTCGCAGACGCCGCAGGCCCAGCAGATGCTGCCGTCCACGATGGGAGAAGCCCAGGTCAGGCGTTCCGGCGTTTCGCTCTTTTCCAGGTTTTGGCGCAGCTGGCGCACCAGCAGGCGGCGGAGGAACAGCGGGTCGTTTTCCAGCTTCTGCGTGTCAGGCAGGAGGGTGCCCACACCAAATCGGGCCCTAAGAGAGAGGCTCCTGAGCGCTTCCCGGCGGGTGAGGTCAACCGGGGGCAAGCTATCCCCCACATCAAGCAGGGTGACCCGGGGGTTGAAATAATCTTCCCCCAAAAACAGCCTTGCCTGGACCAGGGAAGTCTCAAAATGCGCCAGGTGGGGCGCCCTGTCACAATGGGCGCAGGCTGCCCGCTCAAGGATCACCTTGCCTGAGAGTGCCAGGGAGGCAAAAAGCTCCCAGGGGACCGTTCCCAGGCACCAGGGCACGTAATCGCTCTCGCTGTCTGAGCGTTCACAGGCGATCATGCGGGTTTCCCGCTTGGTAGTGAGGAGCCGGAGCACTCGCTTGAAATCCTCGTAGCTGGGTGCGATGGCGGCGGAGGGGCACATGAGGACGCAGAGGTTGCAGCCGATGCACTTGTCCCAGTCTGCGTCCTCCCCGTCAGGTTTTATGAGGACACCCGTAGGGCACACGTCCACGCACAGTGTGCAGGGGAACTTGCGCTGCTTGGCATTGAGGCAGTTGGACGTTATAAAGGTGGGGTTATCCTCTGCCGTCAGGCCCTGGACAGCCATCTGAACAAGCTTCTTCTCAAGCATGGACATCCCTCCCGGAGGTCGGTACCATAGCGCATGATAGCAGAATGCTTGGCACTAGGCAATCCAGCGGAAAAGAAGACGCAGCGGATGGAGGGGGGCAAGCTTGAGGTGCCACGCGCCCATGAGGGACAACACCCAAGGGCGGTCAGCATGATGTTGCCGGAGCGGTTTTCAGAGCGGGTGCTCATGAACCTCAACACCTCGGAAGATTTGGAAGTGGTTAAAAACACTTTGCAGGAGAGCAGATAGGGATGTTCAACATTGGCGCAGGCGAGCTGTTTGTCATTTTTCTGGTGGCCTTCTTTATCGTGGGACCCAAGGACCTTCCCAAGGTGGCCAAGGGCATCAAAAGCGCCTTGCAGTGGCTTAACTCCTTGGTGAAAGAGCTGAAGGCCGAAACCGGCTGGGAGGACATTGTCAAGGAGGTCAGCGAGGTCAAGGAGGATGTGGCAGGTGCTTTCAATTCCGTAGACGTCACCAAAGATCTCAAGGACGCGAAGAAAAGCGTTGAGGACACCATGGTGGACATCAAGCAGGACTTTGAGGAGGCTAAAAGTGCCCTGGAAGAGGGTGTGGACACCATCAAATCACCCCTTAAAACCGCTACTGAAACCATCAAGGCGGAGTTTGACCCTAAGGCTGTGAAAACAGCCCTGAAGGAGACGAAACCGGCGGCCGCGGCCAAAGACGACGGTGGCAGCGCCCCCGCTGAGGAACCTAAATCCGGCCCTGAGGCCGAAAAAACGGAGGAAAAGAAATGAGACTTGGCGTATGGGAAATTGTGTTGATCCTGGTGCTGGCCCTGGTGCTTTTTGGCGGCAACAAGCTGGCCGGCGTGGGTAAGGCCTTAGGACAAAGCATTCGTGAGTTCAAAAAAGAGCTGCAGCCCGAGAGAAGTGAGGCTTCCACCGAAGAGGAAAAAGAGGAAAGCGACAAGGCCTGATTCTACTTATGTCTGACAAACCGACTGCTAAGGAAAAGCGTACCAAGCTCAAAGAGGTGAAGGACGTCCAGCCCATCATGCAGCACATCATGGCGCTGCGGAGGGTGCTGTTGGTGAGTATGGCGGCGATTCTGTTGTCGTTTATCCTCATCTTCCTCTTGATGGGAGACCGGCTGGTGGATTTTCTGACCCGGCCTATTGTGAACCGGGGCATTCTCATCATCTACACGGCGGTGCCGGAGGCGCTGCTGACCAAGATGAAGGTTTGCCTGGTGGCGGCCATTGTGGCGGCAAGCCCGGTGGTGTTCTACCAAGTATGGAGCTTTATCCGCCCTGCACTTTATCCCGGGGAACGCAAAAAATTCAGCCTGCTGTTTGTGGCGGCGCTGTTCCTATTTCTTTTGGGCATCGTCTTTTGCTATGGGGTGGTGTATTCCATGGCGCTGGACTTCTTCCTGGTGAGCGGGGAAGGCCTGGCCACGCCCATGCTCTCCATCGACAGATACATCGGCTATCTTTTTGGCTTTGCGTTACCCTTTGGCATCTCCTTCCAGGTGCCGGTGGTGATCTACATCACCACCTCCATGGGCCTTACCACCGCCAAGGGGCTTTCCAAGGCGCGCAAGTTTATCATCCTGGCGATCGCGATCATCGCCGCCATACTGACCCCGCCTGATGTGGTCAGCCAGGTGCTTTTGGGTATCCCCATGTGGCTGCTGTACGAGCTCAGCGTGGTGATATCCCGCATCGTGGAGAAAAAAGAGCGGGCGTAGGCCGCCTGTTCCGCGGTTGACGCAGGCTAACGTGAACCTGCTCATCCCCAGGGACTTCGACCCCATCTCCGCTTTCCCGGCCTACAAATCCACCCTCTGTCAGGTAGCCAAGGCCTAAGACAATTCAATCCCTCACAACCCAGGGCGCGCCGTGAAAACGGCGCGCCCTGACAATTGTGTACATTTTTTGTCGTTAATCTTTATGTTTTTGTCAGTCAAAATTATTGCAATTCGTGTTAAGGTGCGATAAACACACGATCGCCTACACAATCGCTAATCACCATCAGATTGGAGGAGAGTCATTTGGCTAGGTATGGAATGGTTCTGAATCTGGACCGCTGCATCGGCTGCTACACCTGCGTGGTGGCCTGCAAAATGTGCTATGGCACCAAGCCCGGCGTCAACTACAACGGGGTCGTACCCGTGGAGTGGGGTGACTACCCCAATGCCCGCCAGCGCTATCAGCTGCCCATGTGCATGCACTGCGAAAATGCCCCCTGCGTAGCGGCGTGCCCTCTGAAGGCTATCTACACCTCGGAAGAGGGCGCGGTGCTGATAGACTACGACAAGTGCGATGGCTGCGGCGAATGCGTCACCGCTTGCCCCTATGACGCATGCACGCTGGTGCAGGATGAAGCGACCTATTACCCTGGCGTTGTCATGCCCCATGAGGAAGAAGCCAGCAACCGGCTTAACTTAGTGGAAAAATGCACCTTCTGCTATGGCCGGGCTCAAAACGGCGAGCAGCCCATGTGCACCGTCCACTGCCCCGGCTATAGCCGTATCTTTGGCGATGTGGATGATCCTGAGAGCGAGATCTCCAAGTACATCGCCGAGAAGAAAGCCGTTCATGTGGAAGGCACCAGCATTTGGTATGTAGCCCCGGCGGATATGCCGGCGGAGTTCCTGCCCAAGTCTCCCACAGAAGCGGCCAAGGCAAAAGCCCAGGCAAAATCAGAAGGATAAGGAGGCGAGCGTAATGGCCAAGATTTCAAGACGAACTTTTCTAAAGCTGGCAACGGCCACCGGTGCCGGCGCAGCGCTGGCAAACTCAAACATTCTGTTCCAAAACGTTGACCCGGCGCTGGCCGAAAGCACCTCGCCTGAGGTTGTCAAATACACCCACTGCGTACAGTGTAACCACGGCCCCCGCTGCGGCACGAAGCTCATTCTGAAGGATGACAAGATCTACCGCATAGAAAAGCGGGAGAACTATAACAACAACGATCTCTGCGCCAAAGGACTTGCTTCTCTGCAGGATATTTACAACCCTAAACGGGTGCTCTACCCCATGAAGCGTACCAATCCTAAGGGCGAACCCAGCAAGTGGGAGCGCATCTCCTGGGATGAGGCCATTGCAACCATCGCCGAAAAGCTCAACGGCATTAAGGAAAAATACGGTGCCGATAAGGTCTTCTTTCTCACAGGTGACCCCAAGGAGCCCCGCAGCGTCCTTCAGCGCCTGGCCTACACCTTCGGCTCCCCCCACATGGGCACCGAGTCCTCCACCTGTTACCTCGCGGCGGAGTTGGCCACCAAGCTGGTCTACGGCCCAGAGTGGCACACTGCCTCCTCCCTGGCCATGGGTGCCATGCCCACCCCCGGCAAAACCAAGGTGGCCATCATTTGGGGCAACAATGCCTCCATCTCGTCCACCTTCAGCTTTAACAGGATCAAAAACGCCAGGGACAGCAGCACCTGCAAATACATCTTGGTGGATCCGCGGGTCACTTCCAACGTCCATGCGCTGGCGGATCTGCACATCCAGCTGCGCC
The DNA here is from genome assembly GCA_012520235.1 of Fretibacterium sp. GTDB lineage: Bacteria > Synergistota > Synergistia > Synergistales > Aminobacteriaceae > JAAYOR01. The sequence continues at coordinate 1,682 of JAAYOR010000068.1, read as the reverse complement.
CCGGCACCGATGGCGCCCTGGCCCTGTGTTTTGGCAATGCTTTGATCGAAGCAGGTGCCTATGACAAGGAGTTTGTCGAGAAATGGGCCCACGGCTTTGAGGAGTACAAAGAGTATGTCAAGGAGTTCACGGTGGAAAAGACCGCCGGGATCTGCGAGGTGCCCGCTGAAGTCATTCAGAAGGCCATCGATATTCTGGTGAGCGAGGGCGCCCCCATCGTTTGCAAAGCTTCCGCCGCCTTTCCCCACCACACCAACGGCGTGGATTCCTACCGCGCCGTCCAGCTGCTGGTCCCGCTGACCGGTTCCCTGGACGTGCCGGGTGGCCCCGCCATTGCGAACGAGCCGCTGAATATTGACCAGTGGAATACCACCTTTGAGTTCTGTCGCTCCAAGGACTTGCTCCCCAAGCTGGATCATCTGCGTGCGGACCGGGAATACTACCCTGTGTGGGCTGATTTGGACAAGCAAGGCTCCGTGCAGCTAAACGTCCTGCCTGAATATGTCAAGACGGGCAAAGCCAAGGCGGCGCTCATGTTTGGTGTCAACTGCATGATGTGGCCCCAGTCTCAGGAATACCAAAAAGCCTTCCAGGACATGGAGTTCTGCGCAGCCGTTGATATCTACGATAATCCCTGGACCCACGACTACGTGGACATGCTGCTGCCGACCGCCGTGTCATGGGAGCGTTCCTGCCCCGTGACCCTCTTTGGGCGCAAAATGATCCTGAGGGAGCCCGCGGTCAAGCCCGCCGGCGAAGCACGGCCCGACTACCGGATTTGCTGTGACATTGGCACAGCGCTGGGCTATAAAGAGGAGTTCTGGGGTGGCGGTGAGGAATCCGAAAAGAACTGCATCAAGGAATTTCTGCGCACCCTCGACGTCGACAAACCTATCACCTATGAAGAGCTTCAGGCTGCGAAGGATGGCCTGGTCATCCCCATGCGGGGTGAACCCAAGAATAAAAAGTGGGAACTGGGCCTGCTGCGTGAGGACGGTAAGCCCGGCTTCACCACCCCCACCGGCAAGGTGGAATTTGCCAGTGAAACCTTGAAGGATCACGGTTTTGACGCCCTACCTAAGTACAAGGAACCCCATATCTCCCCGGTGTCCCAGCCCGAGGTCTTCGCGAAGTACCCCTTGATCCTCAGCACCGGCAACCGGGTGCCCATGTTCACCCACTCCAAGCAGCGCAACATCCCCTGGCTGCGTGAGCTGATGCCCGATCCCATCGTCCGCCTGTACAAAGCCGATGCGGAAGAGCGGGGTATCAAGTCCGGTGATGAGGTGCTCATCTCCACCCCTCATGGCGAGATCAAGGCCAAGGCGGAGGTCACCGTCCTCCTGAAGCCCGGCATGATCGATATATTCCACGGCTGGGCTCAGGCCAATGTGAACCTGCTCATCCCCCGGGACTTCGACCCCATCTCCGCCTTCCCGGCCTACAAATCCACCCTCTGCCAGGTGACCAAGGCCTGATGTTCTGAATCAACGCAAAGGGGGGCGCCTACACAGGCCCCCCTCCTGTTTAGTGCGTGCTAAGCGCACCATTTGCCCCTGTCAATAGCCAGAGAAAATGTCACCCCTAATTGTTCAGATAAAATGTCACTCCTAAGTGCTCAAAGGGAACGCAGCTCCCGAGTCCTGATACTTGTTGGTAACGTAGGGGTGTTCCTTGAAGCT
>JAAYOR010000067.1 GCA_012520235.1 Fretibacterium sp. | reverse complement strand
TGGGCGCATGTCATGAAGAACTCCCTTATTCCCATCGTCACGGCCACAGGGATGCACCTGGGCGAGATGCTGGGCGGCGCGGTCATCGTGGAGAACATTTTCGCCTGGCCGGGGCTGGGCCGCTACGCGGTGCAATCCGTGCTGAACCGGGACTACCCCGTGCTTCAGTGTTTCATCCTGCTGATGACGGTCATATTCGTGACCTGTAACCTCTGCGTGGACATCGTCTACGCACTGATGGACCCGCGCGTCCGATTGGAAGGAGACGCCCGATGACGAAAAACACAAAAGGGCGTGCGCGCTCGTCGTCCCAAATGGCACGGAGCGCCGTCGAATCCATAGGCGAAAGGGGGGCTCGTCCCCGATGATGAGGAGACTCTTTTACAACAAGATCTTCTGGGCCGCGGCGATCTTGCTGGGCCTGATCGGCGCTGGAGCGCTGTTCGCTCCGCAGATGGGCCTTCCCGATCCGCAGGAGGTGAACCTGGCTGCCAAGCTGCTGCCGCCGAGCTCGGAGCACCTTCTGGGCACGGACCATCTGGGGCGCGACGTGTTGTCGCGGCTCCTTTACGGCTCCCGGGTCTCGCTGGGCTCCGTCTTCATCATCCTGTTGCTCATCGTGACGTTCAGCACCCTCGCCGGGAGCGTCGCGGGGTTCTTCGGCGGCGTGATCGACTCCGCCATCATGCGCACCTGCGACGTGTTCCTGACCTTCCCCACGATCATCCTGGCGATGTTCTTCATCGCGGCGCTCGGCACGGGCCTGACGAACGTCGTCATCGCGATCTTCTTCACGCATTGGGCCTGGTACGCGCGTATCGTGCGAGGTATCGTCATCTCGCTGAAGAACCGGGAGTACGTCCTGGCCGCCCGCGTTGCAGGCACCAGCCGGGGGCGCATCGTGGCGCGGCACATCCTCCCGGCCCTGGCCCCGCAGCTGCTGGTTCTCTCCACGCTGGACATCGGTCACATGATGTTGCACGTGGCGGGCCTCTCGTTCCTGGGACTCGGGGTCCAGCCCCCGACGCCCGAGTGGGGCAGCATGATCAACGACGCGCGGCAGTACATCTGGACCCAGCCTCAGTTGCTGATCTATCCCGGGCTGGCCATCTTCGTCAGCGTCATGGCCTTCAACCTTCTTGGCGACGCGATGCGCGACGCTTCCGACTTCAGCTTCGCGGAGGTGGAGTCATGAGCGCCCCGTTGCTGGAGGTTCGGGATCTGAGCATCGAGGCGCGTAACGGGACCGCGAAGCCGCTGGTCCACGGAGTGTCCTTCAGTGTGAGCCCCGGTCGCGTCACCTGCCTGGTTGGGGCCAGCGGCTCAGGGAAAACGCTCTCCTGCATGGCAGTACCCGGTCTGTTGCCCCAGGGCGTGAGGCGCACGGGCGGGACGATTGCCTTTGAGGGGCGTTTGCTCAATGAGCTTTCCGGCGAGGAGCTGCGGGAGCTGCGGGGGACGCGTATCGCCATGGTGATGCAGAACCCCGCCAGCTGTTTCGACCCCGTGTTCTCGATCGGTTCGCATTTCAGGGAGACCCTTGCCGCGCACGGCGGGGAGGGGAACTGGCGCGTCCGTGCCGAGGTTGCCCTGAAGGAGGTGGGGTTGGAGAACGCCAACCGGATTTGCCGGGCCTATCCCTTCCAGCTGAGCGGGGGGATGCTCCAGCGGGTGATGTTGGCCCTGGCCCTGCTGAACGACCCCGCGCTGCTGATCGCGGACGAGCCGACGACGGACCTGGACACCGTGGCGCAGCGCCGCGTTCTGGACCTGATCGACGGTGTACGCCGCCGGCGGGACATGGGTGTGCTGCTGGTGACGCACGACTTCGGTGTCGTAGCCCGCATGGCCGACGACGTGGTGGTGCTGGAAGAGGGCGTTGTGGTCGAGCGCCGCTCCGCCGTCGAGCTCTTTGAGGTGCCGGAGCACCCGATATCGGCCGCGCTGGTGGGGGCGCACCGTGCGCTCTGCGAACGCCTTGATCTTTCGGAAGGGGTGGGAGGATGAGTGCGCTCTTGTCGTTGAAAAACGTGCACCGGCGCTACAGGCGCGGCGGCTTCTTTACCCGCACGGAGATGTTGCACGTGCTGCGCGGCGTTGACCTGGAGCTTGAAGAGGGCGCGTCCCTGGGTCTGGTGGGGCGCAGCGGGTGTGGCAAGAGCACCCTGGGCCGCGTGGCGCTGGGATTGGAACGGCCCGACAAGGGATCGGTGTGCTTCCGCGGGGAGGACATCGCAGCGAGTGACCCTGCATCCTATGCCGAGTTCCGTCGCAGCGTGCAGGTGGTGTTTCAAAACGTCCAGAACTCCGTCAACCCGCGTATGACGGCGGGGGAGATCGTTGCGGAGCCGATGCGCAACTTCTTCGGCCTGTCGAAAGCTGAGGCTGTGGAGCGTTCCCGTCCGTTGCTGGAGCAGGTGGGACTCAAGGCGTCCGATGCGGACAAACGCCCGACGCAGTTCAGCGGGGGCGAGCTCCAGAGGGTCTGCATCGCGCGGGCGCTGGCGCCGAAGCCGCGCGTGGTGGTCTTCGACGAAGCGGTGAGCAGCCTGGACATGCTGGTGCAGGCGCGGGTGTTGAGTCTGATCGAGCATATCCGCGACGAGCAGGGGCTGGCGTTCCTGTTCATTTCGCACGACCTGAGGGTGGTGGCCGGGCTCTGCCGCGAGGTGGCCCTGATGGCCGACGGTGTGATCGCCGCGCGGAAGAGCTCCGTCAAGGAATTGGTCGCGACCGGGCATCCGGCCATAGGGGAGTTGCTGGCGTCCCTGCCGCCTGCGGCGCCAGGGCGCTGAGCCCTGAACTCAAAACCTGCGTTTTTTCTCAGCGTAAGCGGCCCGCTCGACCGGGCCGCTTACGTGTAGGTAATAATAGGGTTGTTTACAAACCGGGTGAGATTTGAGGTGGGGAACTCCTGACTTTGACAAGGTTTTTATCCGCAGGCTTGTTATCGTCGAGGGCAAGAGGTATAATGCAAGAAAATAAATGGGTCAACCGTCCCATTTTTTGAGAGGCGAGGCAATGAACTCGGTCCAGCGCGTCGTTGTTTTGATGGAGACACTGTTGAGCTCCGAGGAGGATCTTGGCATCCGGGAAATAGCTGCCCGTGCCGACCTCCCCAGGAGCACGGTCCAGCGCATTCTCTGTGCTCTGGAGCAAAACGGATGGGTCTCTCAAGACAGCAGGAGCCAGAGCTATCGCGTCGCGCTCCGTTTTCTGGCTTTTGCGGATGGCTGGCGTCTGAGGCTGGAGTTGACCCGGCGGGCTTGTCCTATCATGGACGAACTCTGTGCCCGGAGCTGCCAGACGGTCCTCCTCCTGGTGCAGGATGGTGCGTGCGGGATCTGTCTCCACAAGGTGGAGCCGGAACAGACCATCAAGCTGGTGGCTGAGGTGGGCAAGTCCTTCCCGCTTCACGCTGCGGCCTGCGGCAAGATCCTCCTGGCTTTTGCACCTCCGACGCTTCAGAACGAGATCCTCTCTCGCCCTTTAAAGGCCTACACTTCGGCTACCATCACGGACTCTTGTGTCCTGAAAAAAGAGATAGAGACCATTTGCGCCAACGGATACGCTGTCAGTTTTGAGGAGATGACTCCGGGTGCGGCAGAGATTGCCGTTCCTCTGGTGGACTCTCAGGGTAGCTTTGTCGCAGCCCTCAGCGTTGCCGGGCCGCGTTTTAACATGGAAGGCCGTATGGCGGAGTTTGAGGCGCTCCTCAGAAGCGCCTCGCGCCGCATCCTTGAGAACGTAGATTCGGAAAAGGGGGCAGAGCCGTGCTGCTGACTGAGGATATTTCCATAAGTTTTGGCGGGCTGAAGGCGGTTGAGAAGGTCTCGCTTGAGGTCCGGGAGGGTGAAATTCTCTCGCTCATCGGGCCGAACGGCGCGGGGAAGACCACGTTTTTCAACCTCGTGAGCGGTTTTTTGAAGCCCTCCTGTGGGACGGTTCGTTTCATGGGGACGGACATCACAGGCATGAGCCCGCATGAGATCGCAAAAAAGGGGCTGGTGCGCACATTCCAGAAGACAAATATTTTTGCGGGCGTCTCCGTTGCGGAGAGCGTGAAAATCGGTTTTCACCTGCGCCGCAAAGCCGGGCTGCTGGATATCCTGACGCACAGAAGACAGTCGCGCCAAGAGGATCTCAAGGCCCTGGAGCGAGCGGAGGAGCTCCTGTCGTTCACTTCCCTGGCTCCTTGGAAAGGGCATCTTGTCAAAAACATCCCATATGGAAAGCAGCGGCTGCTCGGTATCACTCTTGCACTTGCAGCGGACCCTAAGCTGCTTCTGCTGGACGAACCGGCCACGGGCCTGAATACGGTTGAGACGCAGGAGTTGATGGAGCTTATCTTGAAAATACGGACGGAGAAAAAAATAACGGTTTTCCTGATAGAGCACAACATGAATCTTGTGGCCTCCATATCGGACCGCCTGGTGGTGCTCTGCAACGGGGAGAAACTGGCGGAAGGGTTGCCGAGGGAGGTCTCCAGGGACCCGCAGGTGATTGAAGCCTATCTGGGCAGGGGGTACAGCCGTGCCGCATCTTAAAGTTGAGAGCCTGAGCGCTCATTACGGAAGGGTTCAAGCGCTGGACAATGTGTCGCTGGAGGCAGAAAAAGGCTCCATCGTCGCCCTAATCGGAGCGAATGGAGCGGGTAAGACCACGCTCATGATGAGCCTCTCAGGGGTCCTGACTCCATCTACTGGGACGATTGAGTTTGAAGGAAAACGCCTTGAACGCTCAAGCCCCGAACAGATAGTCTCGTGGGGTCTCTCGCACTGCCCCGAAGGCCGTCGCGTCTGGCCCAAGATGACAGTGCTGGAAAACCTTGAGATGGGGGCCATATCGGTCACGGACAAGAGCAAGGTTGCAGAGCGTCTTGAGTGGTCTTTTTCTACTTTCCCCATCCTTGCTGAGCGGCGGCGTCAGATGGCCGGAAGTCTGAGCGGAGGGGAGCAGCAGATGCTGGCGATTGCCCGCGCCCTGATGCCCTCCCCAAGACTTTTGATGCTGGACGAGCCTTCGCTGGGGCTTGCTCCCATCATGGTTGAGAAGGTTGTCGATATCGTCCGGGAGATCCGCTCCACCGGCACGACGGTCCTTTTGGTGGAGCAGAACGCTTTTATGGCTCTCTCGCTCTCTGACTATACTTACGTTCTGGAGACCGGGAAGATCCGCCTCTTTGGCCCTTCGGCCGAACTCATGGAAAACGACGAGGTGCGGCAGGCCTATCTTGGCGTCTGAGCGACGCAGGTATCATAAATATTTCAGGGAGGTGTTGTTGGTGCGTCGGTTTTTGTCTGTGCGTAAGGTTTTGTTTTTGTTGGTCATGGCTCTTTTTGTGGGGACGTTACCGGCCGGGGCGGAGATTCCCGCAGCCCCGATAAAACTGGGGGTGGTCCTGCCCACCTCGGGCGCCATCGCTTATGACGGCGGGCTTACCTTGAACGGGATTCGGATGGCGGTGGAGGAGATCAACGCGGCAGGGGGCGTCTTAGGGAACAAGTTTGAGCTTTATGTGGAAGACAGCGCCGGGGTCCCTGCGACGGCGGTGGCTGCCATGGAAAAGCTGGTGGGGATGGAAAAGGTCGTCTCCGTCATTGGAGATTTTGGTAGCTCCTGCACTTTGGCGATGATGGACGTGGCACAGCGCGCCCAAGTGCCTCTGATCACACCGGTGTCGCTGGCTCCCAAGATCACGGAGATGGGGAATATCTGGATGTTCCGGGGCTGTGATAACTCCGGCATGATCGCCAAAGCTTTCACGAAATGGGCTGTCCTGGATAGGAACGTGAAAAAATGGGCTTATATTGCCATCAATACCGACTATGGGCGCGGTTCCGTCGAGGCGTTCAATGAAGAGTTGAAGGCTCTGGGGGCGGAGGCAGTTTTTACGGAGTACTTCAACCAGGGCGAGACGGATTATTATCCCATCGTCACCAAGCTATCGGCCAGCGACGCTGATGGACTGTGCCTGTTTGGGGAGACGGTGGACCTCTCCCGCGTCGTGGCCCAATACCACGAGATGGGGCTTGAAGGCAGGATGCTGATCATGGACCCCACAAGCGGGACGTTCAACCCCAAGTTCATCGAGCTGGCTCAGGAGAATGCCAACGGGATCGTGGGCGCCAGCCGGTTTGTGGCGGCCATCCAGACCCCTGCAGCGCAGAAATTTGTGGCGGACTACAAGGCGCTTTACGGAGCGGAGCCGGAAAAATACGCTCAGGCCGGCTATGACTGTACCCGCATGCTGGCCCTGGCCATTGAAAAGGCAAACTCCATTGAGACGGACAAGATTCGGGAGGCCCTTTCGGGGATCCAGTATGAAGGTCCTCAGGGAAAGGCTTATTTTGACGAGAAGAATCAGCTTATCATTGACGAGTACATCATTGTGGTGGAGGATGGCAAGCTGGAGGTGGTGGCTGGGCCTATCTCGGTCCATTAGGGAGGCACTGGCTTAACCAGTGTTTCCTCAGCGCTTTGGCCTCACGGGCGCCCTCTGTGGCGCGTCTGAAATATCGTTTTGGGGAGCTGAGCGATCATGACGACCGTATTTTTTCAGCAGGTGTTGAACGGGGTCATTCTGGGCTGCATCTACGCCCTCATTGCCCTGGGGTTGTCTCTGGTTTTTGGAATCCTGGAGATGACTAATTTTGCTCATGGCGAGTTTTACATGCTGGGGGCCTTCATGGCGTTGTTCTCCATGACGCATTTGGGCGTGCCGTTTTTTGTGGCGCTCCTGATTGCCATGCTGGGCATGGCTTTGGTCAGCGCTTTGATCGAGCGTATGGTGTTCAGACCCATTGTGGGAAAGCCTCTGATCAACAGCATGCTTCTTTCCTTCGGGCTTTCTACGGCTCTGGCAAACCTCGCTCTGTTTTTCTTTAAGGCTGACCCCCGCAAGATAACTTCCGGGCTTGCGGGGGTGCGCTTCCGTTTCTGGGGGCTTTTCCTGACGGGCGAGCGCCTGGCCATCCTCATTTTGAGCATTATCCTGGTTTTGGGGCTGACGTGGTTCATCCAGCGGACGAGGATGGGGAAGGCAATGCGCGCGGTCGCTCAGGACAGGGTTGCCGCTCAGCTTGCTGGAGTGAACGTGAAGCGCGTCTACTCCGTGACCTTCGCTATCAGTGGGGCTCTGGCGGCCGCGGCCGGGACGATGGTAGGGGCGATGTTCTTCGTCTCGCCCGAGATGGGCTTCACGGTTGTCTTGAAGTCCTTTGTCATCGTTATTCTGGCAGGGGCTGGCAGAATCCGCGGGGTTATTCTTGCGGCTGTCCTTATAGGTCTGGTGGAGAGCCTGGGTGGTGGCTTCATCAGTTATGCCTATAAAGATGCCTATCCCTTTCTCTTGCTGGTCCTGCTTTTTATCTTCAAGCCGGAAGGCCTGATGGGAGGGGCATGATGATGCGGCGTCTCATACAAGCGCTTTTGTTCCTTCTGGTTGCGGCCGGGCTTTATGTCTTGCCACGGTTCTTTTCAATGGACTATTACCTGCACATCTTTGTGATGTCCGAGATCTATGCGGTCCTGGCCCTCTCACTAGCTCTCATCGTTGGGTTTACGGGACAGGTGTCCATGGGGCATGCCGCCTTTTATGGGATGGGTGCCTACGCCTCTGCCCTGCTCAGCATTAGGTTGGGTTGCTCTTTCTGGGTGGCGTTCTGGCTCAGCGGGCTCTTTGCCGGATGCGTCTCCTACGTGATTGGTCGGCTGGTCCTGCGCCTGAGGGGTCATGTCCTGGCGATCACGACGGCCTTCTTCTGCGTGCTGGTGACGGTGGTGATGAACAACTGGATAGCTGTGACCAACGGGCCTATGGGCATTACGGGCATTCCAAGACCCTCACCCCTGAATTTGGGGCTGGTGCGTCTGGTCTTTGAGTCCCGCGTTCACTACTATTATCTGGGGCTGTTCTTTGTAGCTGGTGTTCTTTTTATACTGCACCGCCTTGTGAGGTCTCGGCTGGGGGACGCTATGATAGCTATCCGTGAGAACGAGGAGCTGGCGACCTCTCTGGGAATTGATGCGATGAAAATAAAGCTCTTGGCCTTCACTCTGGGCGGGGCGATCGCGGGTCTGGCCGGCTCGTTTTACGCGCACTACATCCTTTTCATCAGCCCGGTGACCTTCTCAATGAACGAGTCCATCAACATGCTGGTGATGATTATCTTTGGTGGGATGAGTACCCTGTTTGGGCCTATCCTGGGTGCTGTCGCCCTGACGGTGCTGCCGGAGTTTCTGCGCATGGCGGGGGAGATGCGGCTGGTCATCTACGGCGTGGCTCTGATCTGCTTCATCATCTGGTTGCCGGAGGGCCTGTGGGGCTCGCTGCGAAACGTCCTTTTGTCCATGAACGAGGCCAAAAGGATGGAAGAGTAACGGACCTTTGAGTGAGCGGAAAGCGCTTGGGTGCCGACGCGCTTCTTACGGGTTCGTTACAAGAAGTTAGTTTTGAACATGTTTGGATAAGTCTAACGGAACGAGTCTAACGGAACGGCTTCCGTCAGGTATACGGCAATTTTTTTCTGTTCCTTCTCTTATGAAAAGCAATGAAAAAGCGGCCTGCGGGCCGCTTTTTATTTTAGTGGAATCACAATTTTTTGATGATGCGCAACAACTCTTTGATGTTGGCAACGTCTGCTAGGCGTATCTTGCCATCTTCGGCCCTCATCCTAAACTGGTTACAAGATGTTTGCTCACACTACGATTGCCCCGCAAGGTACATCTCGGCGTAGTATCCGTCTTTTTCGAGCAATTCCCGGTGTGTTCCGACCTCCACAATAGTTCCGCTATCCATGACAATAATCCTGTCGGCATCCTGGATGGTGGAAAGTCTGTGGGCTATGATGAAGCTGGTGGAATTGGATGCAAGCTCCTTCAGCCCATGCTGAATCAATAACTCGGTACGAGTATCGACTGAAGATGTGGCCTCGTCCAGGATGATGATGGGGGCTTTCTTGATCATGGCCCTTGCTATCGTCAATAACTGAACTTCTCCCTGACTTATGTTGGAAGCCCCTTCGGTTAAAACGGTGTCGTAGCCCTGAGGCAGACACTCGATAAAAGAATCTGCCCGTGCTAATTGGGCTGCCTCTTTAATTCTTTCAAAATCTACATCCGCCAGATCTTCTTCGCTTGAGATATCCGCCCCATAGGCAATGTTATCCCTGATACTACCCGAAAAAAGCCAGGTGTCCTGCAAAACCATGGAGTACGCTTTCCTGAGCTCCTCGGTCCGATAGTCCTTTGCATCTTTCCCGTCTATGTAGATTTTCCCGTCACCTATCTCGTAAAAGCGCATCAGTAGATTGACCAGGGTTGTTTTGCCGGCTCCTGTCCTGCCGACGATGGCAATCTGTTCCCCGGGCTTTACTTTCAGGTCAACTCCGTCAAATAGCAGGGTTTCCGTATATCCGAAATCGACTTTATCGAATTCAATTTCCCCTCTGATAGCGCCCGCATCCATGCTTTCGTTCCCTAATTCGACAATTTCTTGAGCGTCCAGAAAATCGAAAACCCGTTCTGCCGAGGCCAATGCGGACATGATGGTGTTGAAAATCCCCAGCACCTGGTTAAACGGGCCTCTGAGTATCTGGGTGTATTGCAGAAAAGCCTGAAAACCTCCCAGGGATAATATTCCGTTTATGACATATCTACCGCCCCAAATTGCCAATAAAACATAATTTGCATTCAGAATTAAGTCGCCGGCAGGTCGGGTGACAAAAGAAACCAACGACGATTTCCACTCGCTGTCATATAATTCTTCGTTCAGGGAAGATAGCTCCGCTTTTAAATCTGCCCCGATATCGTAGTGCTTTACAATATCCTCCCCCATATAGGCTTCTTCTATCTTTCCGTTAAAAACTCCCGTCAGGTTTGCATTTTTCTGAAAGATAGGTCTTGCTTTTTGAACCAGGTATTTGACCATCAGGTAAGAGACAGGGATCACTACCATGGACAGAAAAGCCAGTACGGGGTTGATGAGGAGCATCATTATGACGACGCCCACCAGCAGGACAACCGCCGACAAGGAGTTTGTCAAGCCGCTTTGTAAGGTGTTTGCCACATTGTCCAAATCGTTACTCAGCAATGAAACCATGTCTCCCGCCGATGAGCGGTCAAAATAATTTAAGGTGAGGGAATTTAATTTAACCTGCATTTGATTCCTTAGGGATTTTATGACGCTCTGGGATGCCCTTACCATTAAAATGCTGGAAATGTAGCTTGAGAGAAAGTTAAAAACATACAAAACCAAAAGAGTGATGCCTATTTTCCATAAAATTGCCCAATCTAAAGCAATATCTTTAGTTAAAAGCTCGGTAAAGATGTTGATGATCTGCCCAATCTTTCTTGGGATCAGTATTTGAGCGAGGGAGGCGGCTAACGTCAATAGGATTGCCGCGATGAAAACCCACCTGAATGAGGCTAGATTTTTAAACAGCTTAAACAAGGTTCCCTTGGCATCTTTTGTACTGCCCGACGTCAAGAGCCCCGAGACGCGCCCCGCTCCTCCAACTCCTCTGGAGACCCCCGGTAATCCTTCTTCCTGTTTATCTTTATTGTGGGTGGATTCTGTATTCATCTGATTTCCCCCTCTTGGGACTTTAACTGTGAAGCGAGAATTTCCTTGTAAATCTCCGAGCTTTCGGCAAGTTCTTCGTGGCTTCCTCTGTCTGAAATTTCCCCTTTTTCGAGGACTAAAATTTCGTCCGCATCTCTGACGGTTGCCACACGTTGAGCTACGACTAGAATTCCTCGCCCCGCCAGCTTCTCCCGAATGGCTTCGCGGATTTTCTTCTCGGTTGAATAATCCAGGGCGGAAAAACAGTCGTCAAAAATATAGAAATCTGATTCTCTGATGAGGCCGCGAGCGATCGAAATCCTTTGTTTCTGTCCGCCCGAAAGGTTTACCGCGTTTTGGGCGATGTGAGTATTCAGTCCCTCCGGAGACTTCCTGAAAAAATCTCCCATCTGCACCCTGTCCAGAACTTCCCAAATCTCCTTGTCATCGGCGTCTTTTTTTCCGGTTTGAATGTTTTCCCTGATGCTGCCTGAAAATAAAAAGCTGGATTGAGGAATAAATGTCACCATTTGGTTGATTTCTTCTCTTTTAAGGGTTTGAATGCTCTTGCCGTTAAGGCAGATTCGCCCTTTATAGGCGTCGTAGTCTCGCAATAATAGTTTAAGGACGGTCGATTTTCCGCTTCCCGTCGAACCTATGATCGCCTTTGTCTCTCCCTCTCCCAGATGAAAAGTGAGGTTTTTTAAGGTCGCTCTGTGAGAACCCGGATAGTAAAAATCTATGTCTCTGAAGTTGATTCCTCGGATCCCTCTTTCGTCCGGTTCCAAACTATCTTCTTTTACCTTCAGGAGCTCTTCTCTGGATAAAACTTCTGAAATTCTGTCGATGGAAACCTTTGACCTGGGGATGATGGTTATGATGGAGGCAAATTCCTGGATATTTCTTAAACTGATCGCCGCGTATTCGATCAGGCCGATTAGGACTCCAAGTTTGATCGTATCTGCCTGGGCTCGCCCGGCGCCCATAAACAGGATGACCAAAATCAAAATATTGGTGAGCAGTAAAATGAGAGGGCTTAAGAGCATCATCGTCGATTCCGACTTGACGTTCGCCTCGTAGGTATCTTCTGTCGCCTTTTTGAACTCCTTTACCTCGTAATCGGACTTATTAAAGGCTCTTATGACTCGAATGCCCCTTATGTTTTCTCTGAAAAGCTGATTGATCCGGTCGATAGAAAGACGCACGCGGGAATATTGTGGAAGCGCTCTCGTCGTCAGGAATAAACCCAAAATAAAGATTGCCGGAATAATTATCAAGATAATTGAGGCTAACTTTGCATCAAGCGAAAAAGAAACTATCAGCGCCCCCATGACAGTAATGGTGAGGGTGAAAATTTTCCTTAAAGACAGGTCTATCAAACTGGCAACCTGTTTGACGTCGTTCACCGTTCTGGTAATTAAAGTAGAATTTGAAAAACCCGTTCGCGTCTCCTTAGACCAGTCGACAACTTTTTCGAACAAATCCGCCCTTAAATCTCTTGAGATTCCTGCGGTGACTTTTACAAGAAAATATATGGAAACCATTAAAGATGCTATATTTAAAACCGTAGCTAACAACATAAGCACACCCCGGTGAACAATGGCATTCATGTCCTTTATCATGATTCCGGAGTCTACGATATCCACCATCAAACGCGGTATCATAAGCTGTGAAAATACCCAAATGCTTGCGAAGATAAGCTGAGCGACGATGAATTTCGAATACTTTTTTGCGTATTTTGTCAGCATGTTATTTTTCACCTTCATAAGTTTGAAAATATCTTTAAATTCTTTTGCGCTCGGTACGACTATTATACCCACTTAATGAACAACAGAGGTATCTGACCGACACATGGGTCAGGCTGAGGATGTCAGAGTCAAGGGGAATTCAAAAAGTCCAGGGTTCTCGGGGTTGCCAGCGCCCGCCAGCTTCCTTTACACGTACACGCACGAGAATTAAATGTAAATCACTAAAAATATTATCAATGTTCAGTCAATTTAACAGAGCGGGCTTGATGTCGAAAATTGTTGAAAGATGTTGGCTTGCAGGGGCTGGAAATGGCGCCGAGGAGTTTTTGTGAACGTACACCCCGGAGAGGTCCCCTTTTTTCGGGACACCAATCTCCGGGGTGTCTCTGATGGCTTCGACCGCTTTGCCAACCGCGCTCTTTTGGTTTGGTTTGCACGGAGTTTCTTGCAGCTGCGTTTGAAAGCAGGCATCATGAGGATCTGCACCTGTTGCGACATGCGGGTTACTCCGGTTTGAATGGTTCGGCCAGAGCCCTGTTTTGGGCTTTCGATACCAAAGTATCCCGGATGAAGTCGACCGGGAGATCGGGGTTATCCATCGCCGCCTTGCCTATCCTGGCCCAAAATTCGATCTGTCCCGAGATGGAGCGGTGCTCTGCCTTCTACAGAAGTAGCACAGAGACGTTTTGATGGCAAGGTGCTGATCGCTCATCGAGCTGAGGGGAGGTTTAAATCTTCCTCCTTCAGTTCTCCAGGTGGCAGGCCACAAAATGCCCTCCGCCCCTATCCGTCAAAGGAGGCTCCTGCTCCGCGCAGAGCGGCATCTCATGGCGGCACCGGGTGCGGAACCGACAGCCGGAAGGCGGGTTGATTGGACTGGGCACCCCACCTGTAAGGATAATCCTTTCACGCCTTCGGCGCAACCGGGCAATAGGAACCGCGGACAGGAGGGCCTGCGAGTAGGGATGCAGGGTGTTGCCGAAGAGGTCGCGAGTCGCGGCCAACTCCACGATCTTTCCCAGATACATGACCGCCACACGGTCGCTGAGGTGTCGGATCACCGAGAGGTCGTGCGACACGAAGAGGTACGTCAGCCGCAGTCGCTCCTGAAGCTCGCTCAGCAGGTTCAGGATCTGAGCCTGGATCGAGACGTCCAGGGCGGACACCGGTTCGTCGCAAACGATAAAGTTAGGTTTCAGCGCCAGCGCCCGGGCGATGCCGACCCGCTGTCGGCGTCCGCCGTCCAGCTCGTGAGGATATTTGTTGTAGAGCTGTGGGCTCAACCCCACAAAGTCCATCAATTCCTCGACCCGCCGCTCTCGCTCCGCACGGGTTCCCACCTTGTGGATGTAGAGCGGCTTGCCGATGGTGCCCCCCACCGTCTTGCGCGGGTCCAGGGATGAAAACGGGTCCTGGAAGATCATCTGCATCTCCTCGCGCATAGCCGCCATCTCCCTGCCCTGGAGGGCCAGGACGTCCTGTCCCTTGTAGGTGACTGAGCCCGATGTGGGCTCTGTCAGACGGAGGATCACGCGGCCCGTGGTCGACTTGCCGCAGCCGGACTCCCCTACCAGCCCTAAGGTCTCACCCTCATTCAGGGTAAAGGAAACCCCGTCCACCGCGTGGACGACACCGCCCGCCACCTTGAAATATTTTTTAAGATCCTTTACGACCATCAATGGCTCGCTCATCCGCGCGCGCCCCCTTCCGCATAAAGATGACATAGGACGGAATGTCCGTCCCGCTCGGAGAGCGGGGGCACCGTCGTCCGGCACGCCTCCAGACACTCAGGGCAGCGCGGATGGAAACGGCACCCCGCGGGCAGATGGAAGGGATCCGGCATCAGGCCATCGATGGGCTGAATGACCGAGTTCTCCTCCTCGATATCCGGAACGCATTGGAACAACCCCCGGGTGTAGGGGTGCATAGGATGATCGAATATCTGTTCCAAATCGCCTTTCTCCACGATCTCCCCCGCGTACATAACGGCAACGTGGTCGCAGACCTCGCCGACAACACCAAGGTCGTGCGTTATCAGCATCATGGCAGTGGAGAGCTCGTCGCGCAGCTCTCGGATCAGCTCAATCACCTGGGCCTGTACAGTCACGTCAAGGGCCGTCGTGGGCTCGTCCGCAACGATGAGTCGCGGGTTACAAGCCAAAGCCATGGCGATGCCGATGCGCTGACGCATCCCCCCACTGAACTCGTGAGGGTACTCGCGGCTACGGGCAGCAGGGATCTGGACCTTCTCCATCAGGCTCTCCGCCCGCCTCATAGCCTCAGCGGAACTGACGCCCTGATGCGCCACAATCACCTCGGCGATCTGAAGCCCCACGGTGAGAACGGGGTTCAAAGAGGTCATGGGGTCCTGGAAGATCATGGAGATCTGGTTGCCCCGTACCTGCATCATCTCGTCCTCGGGGAGCTCGTGCAGGGCACGCCCGTCGAAGAACACTTCACCGCTCTCAATGATACCGGGAGGGGACGGGATCAGACGCATCAGGGAGAGCGCCGTCGTCGTCTTGCCTGCACCGCTCTCACCGACCAGGCCCAGGGTCTCCCGCTCGCCGATCTCCAGACTCACGCCGTTCACGGCATGCACAACCCCTTCAAACGTCTGGTATTTTACGCGCAGATCGTTTACCTTAAGCAAAGCGCACATCTCACTCGGCCTCCTCATTGACGCAGTCGGGGATCAAGGGCATCGCGCAGCCCGTCCCCGAAGAGGTTAAGGGCCAAAACAACTATGGCGATGGCCAATCCCGGAAAGAGGGTCAGGTGCGGGGCGTTGCGCATATACTGCCGTCCCAGGCTGAGCATGGAGCCCCACTCCGCCGTCGGTGGCTGGATGCCGAGCCCCAGAAAACTCAGTGCTGCTGCGGACAGTATGGCCGCCGCTACACCGAGGGTGCTCTGGACGATGATCGGAGCCATGCAGTTGGGCAAAATGTTCTCCATGATGATTCGGAGATCGCTGGCCCCAATGGCGCGCGCCGCCTCCACAAACTCCTGCCCGCGCACCGAGAGTGCGGAGGCCCGAACGATACGGGCGTAGCGTGGGATCTGGCTGATCCCAACCGCGATCATCAGGTTCAGCAGATTGGCCCCCAGCGCCCCGACGATGGCGATAGCCAGGATGATCTGGGGCACGGCAAGCAGGATGTCCATCATCCGCATCAGGATGTTGTCGATGCGCCCACCGTAGTAGCCGACGACAGCTCCGATAAAACCGCCGAAGACCGCACCGATGCCCACCGCGATAAACCCGACATAAAGGGATATCCGTGCCCCGTAGACGATGCGGCTGAGCTGGTCCCGACCGAAATTGTCCGTCCC